>JAIRWM010000089.1 GCA_031268975.1 Treponema sp.
CCCCGCCCCTCCGGGGCGTTTTTGGCTAGCTAAAATATTGGTTTGTGAGGGTATTAAACCCACATAAAATCCATACCTTGCAGAACGACGAACCTCGTGGCTCTGCCGCGAGGTTCGTCGTTCGCAGTGGGGTCTAATACCCTGGACCTTACCTCATCTTTGTGTTCACCAGATGGGGTAAGGTCTACCCCATGAGTCTTATTCCCAGTCAAGTGCATGGTAAATATGTTGCTCAAGGTCGTTTTGATCCAATGTGGATTGAATACCGCAAGCGGCTGTCAGCAAGGCGATACATCAATTATACTTGATAATATGCGTATTATCATTGTTGGAGCCGGGCTTGTGGGCGTTCAATTGGCGCGGCAGCTGGTTGAAGAAAAGCACGATGTTTCCGTTATAGAATCCAACGAAGAGCGGGCCAGGTATGTGTCGAACAGGCTTGACTGTATGGTTCTCCATGACGAAGGAAACAGCATTTCTGTTCTGAAAGAGGCCGGTATAGCCAGGGCGGACGCTCTGGTCTGTGTTACCGAGTCGGACGAGGTCAACATGATTATCTGCGGTTTGGCGGCGGAGTATAAGGGGCTGCTAAAAATAGCCAGAGTCAGAAATGACGAATATGTACGGAGAAATTTTCAAAACATCGGAGAAGAGCGCAGTGCAATGGGCATAGATTTTTTTATCCACCCCGATGTGGAGGCTGCCCGTTCCACCCTTGACGCCATAAGCCACGGGGCAATCGGCGATATTTTTTCGTTTGCCGGAACGGACTATGAACTGGGTTCCATCGGCATCAATCCCGGATCTCCGTTTGACGGTCTTGTCCTTGCGCAGTTTCGAACGCTGCTTGAAGGTGAAAGCCTTGTAACCCTGGTGGAACGCCGGGGGGAATGTATACTTCCCCAGGGAACAACAGAGCTTGCCGCGGGGGATCGTATCTATCTGCTTGCGAAAGAACAGGTGATTGACGAAGGTTTCCATCTTGCCGGCCGGGATGAAAAGTCGATCAGGAAAATTGGCATTGTGGGCGGAGGGAGACTCGGATCGCTTATTGCGGCGGGGATTTTGCGGGGGGAAATTGATGATCCCCGGATAAGGAAAAATGATAAAGGCTTTTTTTCCATTCTGAAAACCTTTATACCAAAAAACCTGAGAAATGTTGTCATCATTGAACAGGACTACGGAATTTGCAAGGATCTTGCATCGCGTTTCCCCGAAGCGTTGATCCTCAACGAAGATATTTCTGACGAAAGCTTCGTTGCCGAAGAGAAAATCGATGATCTCGATCTTATTGTAACCGCCACGGAACACCAGGAGTTGAACATCATTACCGCGGTGTATCTTAAATCCCGGGGCGTCAAGCGGGCAATCGCGATGGTTACCGGCTCGGGCTATGTGGCAATCGCACGGCAGCTTGGCATTGACGTTGTTATCCCCATGAAATCCGTGGTTGTGGATTCAATACTTTCAAAGCTTATGGGTGGAGGCATACGGGGCCTGCGCCATATCGGCGACGGCAGTACCGGGATTCTTGAAATTGTAATAAGCGGCGGATCCCAGGCCGAAGGAAAAGCCCTTAAGGATTTCCACCTTCCCGAGGGGGCGCTTGTAATGCTGGTTGATCCGGCACAGCGGAGCGTGGATCCTGATGGTGAAAAAACCGTCCTGCCGGCAGATACCTTTATTCCCCGGGGCGATTATGTTTATACAGCCGGACACCGCATCCTGCTTATCGCCCGTAATGGGACTGAAATGGATATCATGAAAATTTTCGGGAAAAAGCAATGATTCGGAAAAGCACCCGTGCGATAATCATACGGCTTCTTTTTTTGCTTGTCCTGCTCTACGCCCTTGCGATGATCTTTCCGCTGGCTGTCGCCGCCTTCTTTTCGGAAAAAGACATGATAACGGGTTTTGGCCTCACGATGGTTTTTTCCGCAGCCGTGTCTATCCCCGTGCTCATCGCGACCCGCAGAACCTCTCCGCGTTTTACCGCTTCCGACGGTTTTATGCTGGTGTTTCTCGCCTGGGTCGCGGCCTGTCTGCTCGGCGCCCTGCCGTATTTTATTTCGGGCCACGGTCTTTCGTTTACCGACGCCGTTTTTGAAAGCGCTTCCGGTTTTACCACGACCGGCGCGTCGATCATAAAAGATGTTGAAGCCATGCCGCGATCCCTGCTTTTTTGGCGCGCCGAAACCCACTGGCTGGGTGGTATGGGAATGGTTGTTCTTACCGTGGCTTTGTTTCCCGTTCTGGGTGTCGGCGGTTTCCAAATGCTCAAGGCGGAAACCACCGGACCAAGCAAAGATCGAATTACCGCGAAGATCACGGAGACGGCAAAGATTCTCTGGCTTATGTATATTTTTCTTACCGCGCTGGAGACTGTTCTTTTTGTTTTTGCCGGCATGGGATGGTTCGACGCGGTCGTTCACGCTTTTTCAACCATGGCGACAGGCGGTTTTAGTTCCAGAAACGAAGGGCTCGCTTTCTGGCATTCACCGGCTATTGACTGGATTGCCGCTGTCTTTATGCTTATTGCAGGCTTTAACTTTACCCTGCTTTTCCGCCTTATGCAGCGCAGGTGGAAAGAGGTCTGGCACAACAGCGAAGCAAGGGCATATTGTCTTGTCATATTTGTGTCCGTGATAACTTGTGCCGTTTCGCTCGGGTTTTCAGGCCGGAAACCGGCGGAAGGTCTTTTGGGGAACATACGCACGGCGTTTTTTTATACGGTCAGCATTCTTACTACCACGGGCCTTGGTACAACAGGCATGAATTTGCTGACACCCCTTGCAAAGGGAGTGCTCTTTGTTCTGATGTTTATAGGCGGGTGTTCGGGATCCACCGCGGGCGGCATTAAGGTGATCCGCCATGTAGTACTTTTTAAACAGTCAGGAAATGAGATGAAAAAAATAATTTATCCAAAGGGAGTTTTTTCGGTACGGCTTGACAACAAAGTCGGCAGAAAAGACGTGGTCTACGGAGTTTCCGGCTTTATTTTTCTGTACCTTATCCTTCTTGCCATATCAACCCTGGTTGTGGCAGGATCCGGCCTTGATCACATCAGCTCTTTCAATGTTGCCCTTATAAGCCTTGGAAACATTGGCCTTGATCCCGGCATGACAGGACAAATCGAAATTTTCGCCGCCTTTCCCGCTTATGTAAAATGGTTTCTGTGTTTCATCATGATTGCCGGCAGGCTGGAACTGTGGACGGCGGTTGTATTCCTGTCCAGGGATTACTGGCGATAGAATTCCGTCTCAAGTTCCTCCCAAAAGATCCAGAAATCCCGGGTACGTTACCTCTGCCGCTTCGGCGCTTTCAATTTCAACCGGCCTGTCCGCCCCCAGCGCCGCGCAGGCCAGCGCCATTACTACCCGGTGATCGCCGTGCCCGGAAAGTTTAACGCTGTCCTGCCCGCCGCCGTGTTCCCTTTCCCCGGGCGGCGAATGGGCGGCGCCGTGTATGACAAGGCCGTCCGGCTTTTCGGCGCATGATACGCCGAGCTTGCCCAGTTCCGCGGCCATTACCGCGATACGGTCTGTTTCTTTGATCCGGGCGTGGGCGGCATTGACAAGCTCGGTCGTTCCCCCGGTATGGGCGCCCAGGGCGGCCATTACCGGCAGCATGTCGGGCGTGGCGTTCAGATCGAATATTCCGCCCCGCAGCGGACCCGGCGCGGAAACGGTTAATCCGCCGGGATGCCATATTACATCGCAGCCCATACGGGAAAGGTACTCGAAGAAAACTTTGTCGCCCTGGGTGTCTTTTCCGTCAAGGCCGAGCAGGGTAACTTTGCCACCGCTGATGATCGCCGCGGCTGCGGGAAACGCCGCGGAGGAAAAGTCGCCCGGTACCGGGCCGTTTATCGCTGTGTAGGAAGCGCCGCCTGATATCCGAAAGCGGGAAAAGTCCGCGGTGTATTCAACGTGCGGCGCTTTGGATGAACGGCCGATACCGCCTGTTCCGCACAGGCCCTGGGCTTTTATGTACGACAGGGTCATTTCGATGTATGGCTTTTCATTAAGCAGGGGAACTTCCAGGTTTGTGACAACGCCGGCGGGGGCCAGCGGGGAAGCGATGAGCAGGGCCGAAAGATACTGGCTTGTGGGACAGGAAACACGTGCGGTTCCGCCTTTCCAGGGGCCGCGCACGGTAATGGGGATGCAGCCGTTTTTTGATTCCACCGTAACGCCCAATTCACGCAGCCCGTCCAGAAGCGGCGCCGCGCCGCGCCGGGCAATTTGTTCGTCTCCGGTAAACGTAACGGGGACGGAAAAAAGTGAAGCGGCGGCAATGCCGAGGAACAATGTTGTCCCGGAGTTGCCCACATCAATCACCGGGAACCGTTCCCGCACGATGTCCGTCCCAGGCGCACTGCCGCGCACGGTGTACGCGGAGATTTTTCCGCTGCCTGCGGAACTACAGCCGCCGGTACGCGCCCCGCCCGCGGTCCGGCTTTCTTCAATTTCCGCACCGAGTATTCTACAGGCGGAAACGCAGGAACGGCCGTCAAGGGAATCAAGCGGATTCTCTATACGCGATGTTCCGGCGGTAAGGGACGCCATAATAAGCCGCCGTATTGTGTGCGACTTTGAAGCGGGAATCTGAACGGTTCCGCTGAATATATGGGGAACAATACGTACGCGCACTAAAACGATTCCGTGCCGATGGTTTCCCATCGTTCCTGTATCGCCGCGGCGGTATCTTCGGGACTTCGGCCCTCAAACATGCGTTTTGTTTCTTCATAAATAACGGAGTTAAGTTTCCGTATTCTACCTGTTCCGTAAACTTCCCGGATCATTTCGCCGGCGTCGTACATGTCGTAGGCTTTGGAATAGTATGGATCGTTTTGCACCAGATCGGGATCCCTGTCTCCGCCTCCCGGTATGGCAAAAGCGCCCGACGCAAGTTCCGAAGCGTGTTCCAGCAGAAACGCGATAAATGTCTCCGCTTCTTCCCGATTTTCACTTTCAGCGTTGATGCCGACATACCAGCTTGAAAGCGGGAACACGGGCTTGCCCACATACGATGCGGGGCCGGGTATTGTGGTGATACTGAACTCATGCGTCATTTCTGCCCGCAGCGTTTTTACGTCCAGAACAGTTCCAATCATCATCCCCGCTTTTCCCTGCCTGAAAATTTCGAACTTTGTCTGCTCATCCGTTTCGAACGGATCGGGAAAAAGGTACGGTTTTAGCTGATTAAGAAACCTGAAGGATTCTATTACCCGCTCGGAGGTAAAGTCAAATGTATCCTCTCCGCGGAGAATGCCGGCTGACCATATCCATGAAAGGATGTGGCGGCTTATGGCATGTGAATTTTCATCTCCAAGGGCAAAAACAGCACCGTAAATTCCTTCGCCGGGTTTTGTGATTGCCTGCACATAGGAAAGAAATTCGACCTGATTTTTCGGCGGCCTGTCAAAGCCCGCTTCCCTGAGCAGATCGATGTTGTAAAAAAGGGAATTTATGAATGATATAACCGGCACGAATCCGTTGTCTGTTTTACCGGGAGGGCCCGGCGGCAGAAAGTCCTGGGAAGCGTTCAGCGGATTTTTTTGCCGTGGGGTTTTCTGTATGCCGGGCGAGGCCAGGCTGTGTCCGGTTTCGTCCGCCCAGGAGCCTTCAATGCTGAATATATCCGCGGTTTTACGTTTCTTTTTCCCCTTTGGTTCATCGTCCACCCCGAACAGCATTGCCTTGATTTCCTGGCGGCTTTTCTTTTCCACCTGGATTTTGATGCCGGGATGCTGTTCCTCGAAATCGGCCGTCAGTTTTTTAAGAACGCCGTCATCAAGCTCATTTTCCCACCACTGGGAAAAAACCAGCGTCGTTCCCCTGCCCGGAAGACCCGCTACGAGATAAAAAAGCAGAAGGGCCGCGGCCATGACTCCGGCCCATATCCACAGTACATGATCCGTACCCGGCGGCGATTTTCGCAGCTTTTCCAGAAACCGGTCTATTATCATTACAACCTCGACTTGTTCTTGTCTTTAGGATACATTGTAATCATGTTTGGTTTTTTGAAAAGGCTTTTGGGACTTTTTTCGTCCGAAAAAGAAGAGATTGATCCGGATGAAATTGTCGAGGAACAGTGGGCGGCAGATTTTGGCGCGCATGAGCCCCGGTTTCGTTTTGCCGTTGCCGAAGAAAGTACACATCGTGTGTATGTACGAAAACTGAATTCCGCCGAAACCGGAAAAAACACTCCTGACGCGAAGCCGCTGGCGGTGCTGGCCCTGAATCTGTTAAAGACGGGCTGTATCGCCTGGAGCGAAGATCCGCTTTACCGCTACGAAGATCTGATAATCCGGGGGAAAATACGAATTGATCCGAGGGGCGGATACGGCGCCGCCGGGTTTATGTTCCGCATGGTGGACGAAAACACATACTACATGGCGCTGGTTTCAAACAGGGGTTATTTCAGGCTGGACCTGGTCCGGAATCGTACTCCGCTTGCCCTGGCCGGCTGGACAGAGGCTCCGGCGCTGAAGCATACCGGCCCGGGCGCCGAAGAAGCCCTGCCGGTAGATTTTGAACTTGAGATAGTAACGTGTGGAAGGAAGATACTTGTTTTTATAAATGATGAATGGGCCGCGGAGATAAGCGATTCTTCCCTGAGCGAAGGCCGCATTGCTTTTTGCGCGGCCTCTTACGAAGGACAGGAAAGCCCCCCGGCATCTGACACGCAACACCCGCGCGCCGAGGCGCTGCTTTTGGCGTTCAGCCTTGATTCCCGTGTCGAACAGGTAAGCGCCAGGTGTGACGAGGTTTCCAGCGTTCCTGAAAACAGGATCCGCCTGGCGGAAACATTTGCCGCCATGGGGCGGGCCAACCCCGCGCTGGTCCAGATCCGCAAAGCTTGGGAAAGCCGCCGCGAAGCCGAAGCAAACGCCGGAAACACGGAGGGGCGGAGGCAGCCGGCGAGGGAACTGTTTTTGGCGGCGCGGCTTGCGCTTGCCCTGGAATTGTGGGACGAGGCTGCCGGTTGTATTGAAGAAGGATTATCCGCCGGAGAAACCGGTGAATTGGCGGGAGAATTCCGTAATTTAAAGGCGGGTCTTCTTTATTCACGAGGCGCGTACGAAGAGCTTCTTTCCTGGGGAGAGCCCGCCGATGCCGTGTCGTTTGCGGATCCGGCGGAACTTTACAATCTGCTTGGCCATGCTTCTTTTCATTTGGAAAAATACGAAGCGGCGGCAAACGACTATGACAGGGCTTTTGCCGAAACAGAAGGAGCCAAAAATGGCCACGCCGCGAAAAACGCCGCCCGGGCCTGGGAACTTTTGGGAAACGGGGAAAATGCCCTTGCCCGCTACATCGAAGCAGGCCGTGTCTTTCTTGATCAAAACCGTTATGAGGAACTTGGGCTTTTGGTTCCCAAGTTCCGCTTTCTTGGCGCGGGGAATTGGGAAGCCCACGCCCTTGCCGGAAAGTGGGCGTTCGGCATAGAAAATTGGGAAGAAGCGGATAGGGAACTTGAAACGGCGGAGAAGCTTCGAAAGGAGCTAAAGCCCAAATCAAAGCCGGATCCCGCTGTCCTGTATCTCAAGGCGCTTCTTCTGCTGCGGAAAGACAAGCGGCAGGAAGCGCTGCCGCTTTTTGAAAAGGCGGTCAAGTACGCCCCCGGTTATCCGCTTTTTCATTTCCGCCTTGCGGAAACCCGTTTTTTGCTTATGGAGCAGTCTGCCGGCGGGCCGGTGACATCCGCCGGGCTCAAAGCGCGGGGTTCCTCCCCGGCCGCGGACGATCCCGCGCTGGCGGCGGATCTTGAAGCCGCGCTCCGCATAAGCCGGGACGCGGGAGAAAGCTATGGCTGGGTTCATAATTTTGCTGCACAGCTTGCCCTGAACCGAGGTGATCTTGCTGCCGCTTCCGGCCACCTTGAAGAGGCGGCATCCGTTTTGGGAGACGTTCCCGAGGTAAGGGTAAACAGGGCCGTTTCGTTTTATCTGAACGGAAAACTGGATGACGCCCTTCTTCTGCTGGAATGCGGCCCCGGCGAAGACAGCGAAGGACTTATGGCAAACTGCGCCGGAAATTTGCTTGTCCGCGCCGGTCGTTTTGAAGAAGCGGATGCGTGCTATAAAAAAGCAGTCGCCGCCGCGCCGGAAAATCGTCAACATCGTTTTAACCGGGCTTCCTGCCTTGTCGAAATGGCCCGTTACGGAGAGGCCGATAATGTACTTACAAGTTTTCCCGGCGGAACATCTTCGCCTGAGATACTTGAGCTTATTGCCTTTGTCGCCGCGAAAAAAGGCGAATACAAACGTGCCGAGGCGGCCTCCCTGGCTGCGCTGCAACTTAATCCAGGACACGCGCCGTCCCTGCTTCATCTGGGATGGAGCTACGCCGCAGGAGGACGCTGGGAAGAAGTTACGCGAATCATAGCAAAACTTGATGAACTGGAACTAAACGAAGAAATGGTCAAAGGAAAAGAGGATCTGTCCATCTGGATGCGGGATGCCACGAGCCGCCTTGTTACCTGCGCTTCCTGCGGGACCCAATGGCGCGTGCGGAAAAACCCTGATCCCGTGCCGCCGATTCGGCTTTACGCCATGCCACCGGATACAATGCCCGCCGGTTCCTGCCTCAACTGCGGCGCGTCCTACTGTGTCGGTTGCCGTAAAGACGCTCTCGATGAAGCAGGCCGTTTTACCTGCCCTGAATGTGGAAATCCCCTCAAGCTAAACGACGAGGGCCTCAAAGAACTCATTTATTCATGGGCTGAAAAAAACCTGCCCCGAAAACCCAAAGCAAAAAAAAAGAAATCCCCCGCCACGCCCCCGGTCGAAGCCACCGTTGCAGATATCACACCGCCGCCCGCAGACTCGGCTGAGGCCGCCAACCCTGATGCTGCGCCACCCACAGACCCGGCTGATACTGCATCCCCGGACGTTGCACCGCCGCCCGCAGATCCGGCTGAGGTCTAAACGTAACTGGGGCATTATTATAATGACCGCGAAGTAAAAAGAAGTTTATGAAAATTAACCACTTCATATAAAGCGAGTTATGCGACATTTGGGCTAAAAGGTATTGAAAAATAATAAAATTAAAAATTTACTGGACTACAGGAAAAAAGGGGCTTGACATTATAAAATATGTATGAGATAACATATAAATTAAAGTATTTTTTGAGGGAAGATTATTATGGAAGTAAAATGTCCAAATTGTTTTAAAATATTTAGTCCAAATAAAACGGATGAAACATTTTTATTAACCGCAATAAAAAAAGGACAAAAATTGGCAATGATTGAGTGTACGGAATGTTATAAAACAGTTCCAATTAATCCATTAAATTTATTGGAAATAGAAATTAAATCATCAGATAAAATAATGGATTGTCCAATTTGTAAAGAAGGTATTATAGTTCATATAAAAATGAAACAGAAGATTTTTACGGTTGTGGTGAATGTGGCAATATATGGAAAAATATAAGTAATATAAAATAATTGAAAATAAAATGGTATATATTTATCAATAATTTATGAAAATAATAAAATTAAAAATAATGGTGTACGCCCCTACTGCGCATAACAGGTCTGTATATGCTCCGCCGCCTTTGGCGGCTCCGGGGTTCCAGTCGCCTAGGTCGCTACGCTCCCACGGCTCCTTCCACCCACATTTTGCCAGCCCTGGTCTTGCTACGCAAGCCCTTATC
>JAIRWM010000103.1 GCA_031268975.1 Treponema sp.
TGATTGAGGACCATCACCTTGTCCGCCATGCCGTAAACCTCTTCAATATCCGATGAAATAAGTATAACGGCCGATGTTTTTGAAAGCCTTCTCATTATTTCATAGATACTGTATTTGGCACCGACATCCACCCCTATTGTTGGTTCACTGAATATATAAACGTCCGCATCGGTATAAAGTCCCTTGGCGACGACAACTTTCTGTTGATTACCGCCGGAAAGTTCCGCAACCACCTTCTTGACGTGTGGCGTCGCGATCGACAGGTCCTTCACCAATTTGGCCGAATGCTTCCGTTTCACGCCTTCGTTTATCAGACCGAATATCCTGTAGGTTATTTTGTCCATCTTCGGCATCGTGATATTGCTGTCAATGCCCTGATCACCCACAAAGCCTTCTGTCTGCCTGTCACTGGGTATGAGAAAAATTTTATTTTTGATGGCAGTCTGCGGGGATTTGATTTTTATTTCTTTTCCCCTGATAAATATTTTCCCCTGGCTCGGCTGCACAACTCCAAAAATGACTTTTGAAAGTTCATCAATGCCGGAACCGACCAGGCCGAAAATGCCGAATATTTCATTTTTTTTTGCTTTAAGGCTTATGTTTTCAAAACGCCTGTTCAGGGCAAGGTTCTGCGTTTCAAAAACAATTTCTCCGGGATCCTCTGTACTTTTGGACGGATAAAATTTTTCAAGACTCCTTCCAAGCATGAGTTCCGCGATATACGAGGAATCAATGCCCTTGCCTACCTGGGAGGATTCTACATTTTTCCCGTCGCGGAAAACCGTTATTTTATCACATATCTCATTTATTTCATCAAGCCGGTGAGTAACAAAAATAACGGAAACATCCTTTGCCTTTAATTCACGTACAACCTCAAACAAAATGTCTTTTTCTTTTTCGGTCAGGATTGAAGTAGGCTCGTCCAGGATTAGTATTTTCGACTCGCGGGACAATGCGTTTAATATGCAGATAAGCTCGCGTTCAACCGGTTTCATATCGCCGATCATTTTCGTTACGTCGACGTTGACCTTATATTCTTTGGCCAAATTCTGGGCGTCTTTTTTCATTTTTTCACGGTTGATCGTAAATGACTTCGATTCCTCGCCCAGGTATATGTTCTCGTACCCGGTAAAAGTATTAACCAGGTTAGGATGCTGATACACCGTAGCGACGCCGCAGTTCATGGCATCCTGGGCGTTATAGATGAACGCTTCTTGATCGTCAATAAATATCCTGCCGGAATCCCTGGTATAAATACCCGATAAAATTTTCACTAAAGTCGACTTTCCCGCCCCGTTCATGCCGAGAAGGGCATGCACTTCGCCTTTTTTTACCAACAACTCGACGTTATCCAGCGCCTTCATGGACGCAAAAGACTTACTGATGTTTTCCATTCTAAGCCGGTATTCTGCCATTCCCTTTCTCACTCCTGTCATTCGTTTCCCGGATCATACAAACACAAGGCTTTCCCACCGTAGCTGGTACGGCGGGAAAGCCTTGAAAAACACTACTAAAGCTTCAGGTCCCTGAGGTTAGCCGGTGTTACTCCCTGGGGCGCCTGGGGCAGTCCCCATGCCACCGCCTGACCGGGATTTCCGTAATCGCCAAGCTTTTCGCCGGACTTCAGGAGGCCCTGCGCTTTTTTGAGCGATTCCGGTTCAAGAATTGTGGTTTCGGCATAGTTGCGCCGCTGAATCTGCTCACCTTTAAGCCAGGCCATCGCATTCCTGACGTTGTTATAGCACTGGGCAGCCGGATTGGGGCCAATGGAAACAACAAACTGCGGTTCATCGAGCAACGCGTCAATGCCTTCCTGCCCGCCGTCATGCCCGCCGAAAATTATCTCGGTGCGTCCCGCCGCCTTGCACGCTTCAATAGCTTCAAGACAGGCTGTATCCCAGGCGGCCCATACCGCGGAAATGCTCCCTTTCTGGGGGTTGCCGGCCAGAAAGCCGTCCATGGCCTGCCGGGGCGTATTGACACCCGTAGGATCCCAGGACCATTCGGAAACGATCTTCATGTCGGGATATTTTGCGACAACATCCTTGGCAGCGTCGCTGCGGGGCTTCCACGCCGGATTGGGATCGAGCTTGATAAGACAGACATTGCCTTTGTAATCGAGCCTCTTTGCCAGCCATTCCATGGAAACCGCTCCGTCGCGGTAATTGTCGCAGATAGTCTCGGTAGTTACGATGTCTTCACAGCCCGCTGAAGATCCGTCAGAGAAGGCTATGCCGATACCCGCTTCAACAACATTTCTGACCGCCTCTGAAAGACCGTCACCGCTGGCCGGTGTCATAAAGATGAAATCAGGCTTTGCTTCGATGATTGATTCGAGCTGCTGGGACTGGACCACTGGATCATAGTTGGCATCAAAATAAGTGATGTTCGACTCCAAAACGCCCGCTTCCTTCAATGCCGCTGCGTAACCGTCCCTCTGAACCCAGCCGGATTCGTTGGCCATCCATCCGAGGGCCACCGCAATCTTGAGTTTGCCGGGATCGAACGCGCCGGACCCCCTGGCTCCTCCCCCCGTACCGCTTTCTCTGCCCTTACATGCCCCAACAATTAAGCTGAGTACCAGGACAGCGGCTAAAACCAAAATTCCGCTTTTTCTTTTCATTTTGACTCCTTATTGACATGATCTTTCGCATAAAGCTGAAAGATGAGGCAGTCCAAAACTAACATTTCGGAACTACCCCGGATTACCTCGATATCATTCCCTCATCAGGGTTTTTTCTGAACAACAGTAATGCCCCATTCTTCAGCCACACCAGGTCTCTCCACAAGATTAAAATCCTGACCGGGCTGGAGCTGCACCTTACTCAGCGTTTCATACTCAAGCACCGCGCTGGGCGTATAGATTGTCTGCTCAATTTTCTCACCCTTCAGGTGCGCAAGGGCGTTATTAACGGCCCAAATACCCTGAGCATAAAAGCGCGGACTGATACTGGCTACAAACTGCGTACCTTCCGCGATTCTCTCGCAAGCTTCTACGCCGCCGTTATGTCCGCCAAATATGATCTCCGTGCGTCCGGCCGCCCTGCATCCTTCGATTGCCTCGAACGCCGCAGTATCCCAGGCGCACCACACGGCCTGGATACCATCCCTTTGGGGGTTAGCCGCGAGGAAACCGTCCATTGCCTGCCGGGGAGTATTGACACCCGTAGGATCCCAGGACCATTCGCCGACGATCTTGATATCCGGATACTTTTTGATAACATCGTAAGCCGCGTCGCTACGGGGCTTCCACGCAGGATTCGGATCGAGTTTGATCAAGCAAACGTTGCCTTTGTAGTTTATTTTCTTGATCAAAGATTCCATCACCGCGCCGCCCTCGCCGTAATTGTCGTTGGTGATCTGGCTGGTAACATCCTGCTGGGCGCCGTTTACCGTACCGTCAGTAGTAAACACGGGAATGCCGGCTTCAAGCGCGTGATGTACCGCTTCCGAGAGGCCGTCCGCGTTTGCCGGGACCAGAAAAAGAATATCCGGTTTTGATTCAATGATGGACTCTATCTGTTGGGACTGGAGTACCGGATCATAGTTGGCGTCAAAATACGCGATATTCGATTCCGGAACTCCAATGGCGGCCAGGCCATCCTGATGACCGGCTTTCAAACTCCAGCCGGACTCGTTTGCCATCCAGCCCAGAGCTACCGCAACCTTCAGCTTTGAGGGATCCACGGGCCCTGTTCGTGCTGCCACGCCCCCCCCCCCCGTCGAAGCCTCTCTGCCTTTACAGGCAATGAATGTCACTCCCAGCAGTAAAATGGCCGCTGCCAGCAGGACACCACTCTTTCTTTTCATCTTTACCTCCTCCCATAAAAAATTCTTTCACATAAAGCTGAAAGATCGTAACACTTATCAAGTCCAGCTTTTTTCTGAACAACAGTACTACCCTGCCGCAGGAGCGGCGCCGATTGACTTGACGTTAATCAACGCCGCCCTGTTGCTTTTTTCTAGGAACTCCCGGCAAAACTGGCGGTTTTACCCAGGCCCTCCGGCCCCATGGCCAGATAGCCGCTTGTGGCGTCCATGTCATGTCCGGTAACTACACCGGCATCGTCACTTAAAAGAAAGGCCGTTACCGCCGCGATCTCGCTGGGTTCCTGTAATCTCTCCAGCATGTGGTATTCATTCCACGCCTGGGGGGTGCTTTCCCATGTCTTGTCCGGGGTTGCCTTCAGGACTTCATCTGTCTTGACCCACGCGGGGCTGAGACAATTCACGCGAATCGCCGGAGCAAGATCGAGGGCGGCACAGCGAATAAGCTGCTTTACCGCGCCTTTAGCCGCATTGTAGGTCCAGCGCAAAGGCTGGGCGATATGGCCGGAAATGCTGGAGATACAAACAATCGCTCCTTCTTTTTTGGTTTTCCTTCCGGCAAATTCGGCAATCATCCTCGCATAAGCCGCAGGGCCGGCCATGAAAGTATGGATCCAGTCATCATAAGTGGCGTCCATGGCTTTTGCGGTAAAAGGAAAGGCGTTGTTCACCAGGAAATCGGGCTCGCCATAAACCTCTTTGACTTTGGCAAAAAGCTTGGCCGGCGTTTCCCGGCCTTCCATGTCCGCGGCGATAAAAGCAACCTTATCGCCGTATTTTTTCTTGAACTCCGCCAGGGTGTTTTCTCCGGTCTTTTGGTCGCGGCCACAGAACAAGACCCTTACATCTTCTTCCAGAAGCCGGTTTACAATTGCCTTGCCGATACCCCTGGAACCGCCGGTTACAATGGCGATCTTGCCTTTTAAACCTTTCACAATTATCCTCCTCAAGAATAATATTGAACTTTTTTACCAACAGGCTATAACAAACCTATCTGCAAACAACCTCAATCGGTATATTAAGTATCTTTGCGACGCACTTGAGCGTATCAACGTGCCTTCCTTTGGCCATTGCAAAATGATGCGTGGGACCGGTTAAAGACCAGCTGTCAATGAAAGCCCTCATCCCGCAGCTAAAGCGGGTTCTCTGGTTTGTATCGCCAAGATTCAGGATGGGGCCGTCTTCGGCAACGGCTTCCGCCGCAATGAGCTTGTAGCCGCCGTCCAGAGCTTCCCCGATTGACAGGATCGTAAGATCCCCGGCGCCCGGATAGAATTGCGTCAAATAGCCGCCCCCCGTCTTGCCGTGGAAGACTTCAACAACTTTCATAAGCGGTTTTCTTCTGGTGGATACGGCATCGTCGCCGGAACCACTGTGACCCAGAAGGGCGATGTCATCATCAAAGTCAAGCGAATACAGTTCTTCCAGCGTACCCGTGCCGCTTATGGTCTTGAGAATGCTCATGGCGGTCGCGACCTTAATGTCGCCTTCGACTGCGCACGCGACCCCCTGCTTGATGAGCATGGAGTAAATTGGATTCAGTTTCCCGTCAAGATCGCCGGCCTTGCCCTGGGCATAACCGTTGTAATGCGAGGCTATGATGGTAACATTTTCTTTTTTTACAAAGTCTTCATATCCGCATACATACGCCGCGAGGTCATACAGATCTTCCGGTTTCTTGCCGCCCTCAATTTCGAAGGTATTGTATACCTCCTGTGCCTTCGCGTGGATGCGGTCTTTGTCCCTGATATCGTCCGCTATTCTCCACATGAATTCCCAGTCAAACGGCTTAACATATATCCTAAGACGGTTGTAAAGGTTGAGGTCGCTGGTATACAGATCCATCATTCCCGGATACTGCCTGCCGACCATTACCGCGCTGCCAAGGCGGAAGCGGGCCCTCACTGACGCCGCCGTACACCATTTCTCGACGGACTTCTTAAACACATCGTCACCTTCAAGATAGCCTGTAAGAACGTCAAATCGCTTTCCCATACGTATCAATGTCGCCGTCATTTCGGGAACAGGCCCGCAGGCGAAGCCGTAACCCAGCCACGAATCAATGGTGTTAGCCTTGTCGCAGTCCAGCTTTTTGAGCGCCTGAAGATTGATAATGACGATGGGAACATCAAGCCCCTCTATCGCCGGGACAAGCGTCGAGGATGTACAATATGTCAACGTATAGAGGAAAACGACATCAACATCTTTTTCCCGGAACAGCCTTCCCGCTTTTTCCGCATCCTCTTTTACAGTAACAAGTCCCGCCGAATACAGTTCATAGTCTCCTTTGAAGTACTGATCAATGGCACTCTGGTATTGCTTTTTGAAAGCGTCCCTTAAACTGGGGAACTGAGGCATATACGCCTCAAGCGCGATTCCCATCATGCCAATTCTAGCTTTTGTTTCCACCAGATACTTTCCCATATTCGCTCTCCTTAACAGTCATAATACTGCCGGAAAAAATAAATCTTCCGGCTATTTTCAGTTTGTTCACCTTAAACTAAGGTGAACAAACCGGAAGTCCAAATTATGGAACAATCATTACCTTCATGGCCCTGGCATCCTTTTCCGCCGCGTCAAACGCCTGTTCCCAATTATCCAGCTTGAAGGAATGAGAAATGAGTTTATCTGTCCTGATAAGGCCGGTTTCGATTCCCTTGATAACCGAAGGATACGTCAGGGCCGACAAATGCGAGCCCTTGACATTGAGTTCCTTCCCGTCACCGATGATGTTCCAATCCGCCGATATCTCACCGGGGAACGCCCCGATCTGTACATACGTACCCATGTGCCTCAGTACGTTTAACCCCTGCTTTGCGCCCGCGTTGGTACCCGACACTTCAAAATAAACATCACATCCAAGCCCGTCTGTCATGCCCAGAATTTCCGCAACGGCATTCTGTGAAGATACATCAATCACCGCGTCTATACCGTATGTTTTGGCTATCTCCAGACGGTTCGGCTTGAGATCTATGCCGATGATCTTTCGGGGAAGGTACAGTTTTACCATATCCAGCATGGCAAGCCCGATAGCGCCCAGCCCGCCCACAACAACAACATCCTTGTGCTGTATTTCGGCGCGCTCGACAGCATGCATCCCGCAGGCAATAGGCTCAACCAAAACAGCCTGCTCGGTGGTAAAGCTCCGGGGAACCTTATGATTAAGCGCGTATTTATGAAGCTTTATATACTCCGCAAACCCGCCGCAAAGGTAATCTTTGAAACCAACTACGGCGGAAGTTTGACAGTTCCAGTACATGCCCTGTTTGCAGTAAACACATTCGTTACAGGGAACCACCTGTTCCGTAACAAGAAAATTGCCCTTTTTGAACCCTTTGACATCCTTTGCCATATCGACGATTTCACCGCAAAGTTCATGGCCGCCGATAACCGGCGGTTTAATATACCGCTCCGTCTCCGAAGGCCCCCAGAAACGGTCACTCCCGTGAAAGGCTTTTATATCGCTGGCGCATATACCGCAGCCCCGTGTCTTTAATAATATTTCCCCGGATTCCAGCGAAGGGATCGGAACCTCTTCCAGTCTGTAATCGTTCGGCGCATAGGTTACAAGCGCTTTCATTTTTTCCATCTTGCTTAACTACTCCTTGGTTTGGTTTGTATGGGATACGGAAAGAACACACGCCAAAACCCTCCGGGAAAAGAAAACATTTTGCCGGATGAAGAATGTACATGGCGTGGCTTTTTCATCATAAAATCCACACTTCAAAAAAAATCCTGCGCGACCGGGAAGGGAATCCCCGTTGTACACATTAAAAAGAAACATGG
>JAIRWM010000116.1 GCA_031268975.1 Treponema sp.
CCCCGCCAGCTTCGTCCCCCGTGCGCCTGGCCCAGGCACGGGTGGCGGCCTTTCAGCCTTTGTCGTAACAGCAGCCAACGCCGGGCCTACGCCGTGTTACCATTACCGGGGTACCATGCTCACCGGTTCGCATGCGTTTACTGGGCGGGTATCTTCGTGCTGCCGAGGAGGCTTTACAAAGCTTTTGCGGCATGTCATACTCCCGTATGGAAACCCGCGATATTTTCCGAAACATTTCCCCCATAGACCACCGTTATTCAGTCTCCGAAAAAGCCGTTTTCGACGCCCTTTCGCCCTGGCTTTCCGAGGAAGCCTCCATTGCCGCCTGCGTCAGGGCGGAAATTGCCCTGGTTGCCGCTCACCTTGCTTCCTCCGCGCCGCTTTCGCCGGAACTGCGCGGCGTTTTGGACAAAGCCGGCCGGTCCGTCGATCCGGGGGAAGTGTACGCCGAAGAAGAAAAAACCCGCCACAATATACGGGCGCTGGTCAATGTGCTCAAGAAAAAAGTGCCTGCCGATCTTGCCCCGCTGGTACACTTAGGGGCGACCAGTGCGGACATTCTGGACACCGCTTTTGCCTACAGGATGAAAAAGTGCTGCCGGGAGGTACTTTTGCCGGCCCTGTGTACGCTGGAAATCCTGCTTTGCCGCTTTACCGAAAGGGAAGCGGAAACGCCCCAGGTTGGCCGTACCCACGGCCAGCACGCGGTGCCCATTACCGTGGGTTTTGCCACGGCGGAATATGTATCCCGGCTGGGAAAATCGATTCTGGAGATACGGCGTCTCTGTGGGGGGCTTAAGGGGAAGCTTGCCGGGGCCGTGGGGGCGTACAACGCCACCGGTATGATAGTCTCCGACCCGGAAGACCTTGAACGGCGGTATCTTGCCGAGCTTGACCTTGAGCCGTCCGAACATTCGACCCAGCTGGTGGAACCGGAATACCTTCTCAGGCTGCTGCTTGAATACAACACGGCGTTTGGGATTATCGCCAATCTGGCCGACGATCTCCGCAATCTGCAGCGTACCGAAATCGGCGAACTGAAAGAGGGCTTTGCCCCGGAACAGGTTGGATCTTCCACCATGCCCCAGAAACGGAATCCGTGGAATTCAGAACATGTAAAAAGTCTCTGGAAAGCTTTTATGCCCAGGGTAATGACCTTCTTCATGGATCAGATAAGCGAACATCAGCGGGATCTTTCCAATTCCGCCAGTCAGCGGTTTATCGCCGACTATATAGCCGGCTTCTGCCTTGCCGTTCACCGTATGGCGGATGTTGTTGACGGTCTCGCGGCGGACCGCGAAAAATGCCTTGCCAACCTGCGAAGCGGTGGCGGGGGCATTCCCGGCGGCGTGCTTGCCGAACCGGCGTATATTCTGCTTGCGCAGTCGGGCGTTTCCGGCGCCCACGAGTGCATCCGTAAAATTACCCTCAGGGCCGAGGCGGAACACATTTCGTTTTCGCAGGCCATTGCCGGCGAACAGGACATGCTTGCGCGGATTGGGGAACAGCTTATCCGGCTTGGGGTTTCCGGGCCCGGCGATCCGTCCGGGGCGGCCCTGGCGTTTTTCAGCCGGCCGGAAAGCTACTGCGGCCTTGCGGTAAAAAAGGCAAAAGAAATCGCGGAAAAATACAAAAAGCTGACGGAGGCGGTTTGAAAAATCCGCCGGGTTTAAAACAGGCGGTTTTGGCGGTTAACAGGAGGAACATATATGTTTGAAGAAGCCTTGTCTTACGACGACGTACTGCTCTTGCCGGGGTACAGTGATGTGCTTCCCAAGGACTGCGACGTGGCCGCGGTTCTTTGCGCCGGGGTACAGCTTAATGTGCCGATTGTGTCCAGCGCCATGGACACGGTAACCGAGGAAAAGCTCGCCATAGCCATAGCCCTTGAAGGCGGCGCGGGGGTAATTCACCGCAGTCTCAGCCCGGAAGAACAGGCGGGCCAGGTTGCCAATGTAAAACGCTTTCTTAACTGGGTTATTGATTCGCCGGTAACCGTGGGAGAAGGCGCGACGGTCAAAGAGGTAAAAGCCGTAATGACACGCTTTAATGTTTCGGGCATGCCGGTTCTCAATAGTGAAAACCGCCTGGCCGGAATTATCACCAGCAGGGATCTGCGGTTCTGCCGGGACGACACCCTGCCGGTTACCCAGGTAATGACGCGGGAAACCATTGTTGTGGAAGGAGAGCCGACGGTAAACGAAGCCAGGGAAAAGTTTGACAAGCACCGCATTGAAAAGCTTCCGGTTGTCGACAGCGAAGGCCGGCTTACCGGTCTTATCACCGTAAAGGACATGGAAAAACACGCGCTTTTCCCCAAAGCGGCCACCGACCGGGGAGGCAGGCTGGTTGTCGGCGCGGCGGTTTCTCCCCAGGACATCGCGGTCCGTCTGCCGCTTTTAAAACAAGCGAAGGTTGATTTTGTGGTTCTTGATACCGCCCACGGAGATACAAAAAACGTTATGGACGCGGTTGCGGAAATCAGGAAAAAGTTTGGCGTTCCTGTTATCGGGGGAAATGTCGCCAGAAAAGACGGAGTCCGCCGGCTTGTTGAAGCGGGAGCGGACGCCGTTAAAATCGGCATCGGCCCCGGCTCGATCTGCACTACGCGGATTGTGGCCGGCATTGGCGTGCCGCAGTTTACCGCGGTCTGGGAATGCGCGCAAGAGGCGGGGAAATACGGAATCCCGGTTATCGCCGACGGGGGAATTAAATTTTCAGGCGATATCGCCAAGGCCATCGGCGCCGGGGCGGACGTTGTCATGATAGGGAGCCTCTTTGCCGGGCTCAAAGAAGCGCCGGGAAAGGAAATACTGTTTGACGGCAGAATTTACAAGGAATACCGGGGCATGGGCAGCCTGGGGGCCATCAACGCCGGTTCCGGGGACCGGTATCAGATAGGAAAAGACGAAACGCCGGTTCCCGAGGGAATAGAGGGAAGGGTGCCGTACAAGGGGGAACTAAAAAGCTACCTGTACCAGCTTGTGTCCGGGCTCCGCAAGGGGATGGGCTACTGCGGCTGTAAAAATATCGGGGAACTTAAAAAATACCGGAACTTTGTCAGAATTACTTCCGCGGGGTGGAGGGAAAGCCATGCCCACGATGTTACCATTACCCAGGAAGCGCCCAACTACAGCCGCAGTTAGGGCGTCCCGTTTTCCGGCGGCGGGAAAGCCGCCTCAGGTTTCGTGTTTTCCCGTGGGGCTGTGCTGGCATCCCATGACATTGCCGCCGACAATGGAGCCGCAGTACACGCATTTGCCGCCGCCGTGGCCGTGGATATGTTTCCGGGTGGGAGTTTGGAGACAGCCGTTGCCGTATGAGGAAGAACCGCAGTAAATGCAGTGTTTTTCATCGCTATTGTGCTGATGAAGGCCGTTCAGGCTTTTTGGGCAGCCCGCTCCGAATTTTGTGGAACTGCAATGAACACATTTGGACATGGAAAACTCCTTGTGCTTCCTTATCGGCGTTTACCCTTGGTATATTAAGGGTATTATGGTACTGTAGATAATCTTGCAGCCGGGGAAGCGGGGGTTATTCGCGCGCGGGCGGAAAATCGGCGCCGCCAAAAGGGGATACTCAATGAAAGTAGTGGTAATCGGCGCTCAATGGGGAGACGAAGGGAAAGGGAAAATTGTTGATTATCTTGCCAACGAAGCCCAGGTTATCGTCCGCTTTTCCGGCGGCGCGAACGCGGGGCATACCATCGTAATCGGCGATCAGGAATATGCCCTGCATTTAATTCCTTCCGGCATACTGTACCCGGATAAACTTGTCGTTCTTGGGGCGGGAATGGTGATAGACCCGACGGCCCTTTTCAGCGAACTTGACATGCTCAAAGACAGGGGTATTGATACAAACGGACGGGTGTTTATTTCAGACAGGGCCCATCTGGTGCTTCCCCGGTATATCGACATTGACAAGGAACGGGACCTCAAGCGGGCAAAGCCCATAGGGACTACAGGCAGGGGGATAGGCATTACCTATTCCATGAAAAGCGACCGTGACGGAATCAGGCTTGCCGATCTGACCTGGAAAGAAAAAATGAACGAGCTTGAAAAATCAGACAGGGATTTTCTTGCTCCATACATAGAAAGGCTTCTTTCAATGTCGGTGGATCTGGCGTCGTTTATCAAACACAGAAAAAACGCCCAGATACTTTTCGAAGGCGCCCAGGGGGCCCTCCTTGATCTGGATAACGGAACGTATCCGTATGTGTCCAGCGGAATGTCCAACGCCGCCGGCGCGGCCATCGGCGGCTGTGTCGGCCCCCGCGCGCTGGATAACGTGCTGGGGGTTTTCAAGGCCTATTCCACCAGGGTCGGTAACGGCCCCTTCCCCAGTGAATTTGATCCCGACTCCGAAGATCAGCTGTGCCGCTTTGTCCGGGACACCGGCCGGGAATACGGGGTTACTACGGGGCGGCCCAGAAGATGCGGCTACCTTGACCTGGTTGCCCTGCGGTATACCTGCTTTACCAATTCGGCGGACAGCCTGGTTATGACCCATCTTGACGTGTACGACACCCTGGACGAAATAAAAGCCTGTGTCGCGTACCGCATCGGGGACAAGGTGGTGGAGGATTTTCCCGCGTCCATAGAAGCACTCAACGCCGCGAAACCGGTACTTCGTTCGTTCGGCGGCTGGAAAAAATCCCTTTCAGACTGCCTCAGTTATGAAGAATTTCCCGTAGCGGCCATGGAATATATTGAGTTCATTGAACGGTTTTGCGAAACGCCCATCAGCATTGTCTCTGTGGGCTACGACAGAAAAGATACGATCATCCGAAAAAGCCCCTGGAAAATATCCGGGTAACGCCTGATGGATACGATTCTCATCCTTGATTTTGGAAGCCAGACAACCCAGCTTATAGGCCGGCGGATACGGGATCTTGGCGTGTATGCGGAGATTGTGCCCGGCGACGCGGATATGGAGCTTGCCGGAAACGGAGACATTCGGGGGATTATCCTTTCCGGATCGCCGGAATCGGTTTACACCCCCGAAGGCGCCGCGCCGGACAGGCGTATCTACGAATGCGGCCTTCCGCTGCTGGGCATTTGCTACGGCCTCCAGCGGATGAACTACGATACCGGCGGCAAAGTTGAACCGCTGCCCCGGCGGGAATACGGCGGCGTCGGTGTTACCGTCAAGGCCAACGCCCTTTTTCCCGAAGCCTGCCGCTTTACCGCGTGGATGAGCCACGGCGATACCGTTACTTCTCTCGCGCCGGGATTTGAGCAGGAAGGAACCAGCGATACCGGCTATCCCGCGGTACTTGTTCACCGGGAAAAGCCCTGGTTCGGCCTGCAGTTTCATCCCGAAGCTACCCACTGCGAGCGGGGTACGGAAATTCTTTCTTCTTTTGTGTTCGGGATCTGCGGCTGTAAAAAAGACTGGACCATGGAAGCGTATATGAGCGGCGTCAGGTCTTCCCTTTCAGCGAAGGTCGGATCATCGCCGGTACTGCTTTTGATTTCCGGCGGGGTGGATTCCACCGTGGCGGCGGCGCTTCTTCTTAGAACGCTGGGGCCGGAACAGGTTCATCTTATGTACATGGATACCGGTCTTATGCGCAAGGATGAAACGGCGCAGGTAAAACAGACGCTGGAAACGCTTGGGGCCAGGTACCTTCATGTTATTATGTGCGGGGATGAATTTTTATCCGCCCTGAAAGGAAAAAGCGATCCGGAAGAAAAGCGCAAAACCATAGGTGATCTTTTTATCAGTATTCAGGAACGGGAAGTAACGCGTCTTGGACTTCCGCAACGGTACTTTCTCGCGCAGGGTACGCTGTATACCGACCTTGTCGAAAGCGGCAGGGGGGTTGGCAAAAAGGCCCATGTGATAAAAAGCCACCACAATGTGGGGAGCCCCCTTGTGGCCGCAAAACGCGGGGAAGGCAGAATTATCGAACCTTTGGACAGGCTTTATAAAGATGAAGTCCGCGCCCTTGGCCGCATCCTCGGCGTTTCCCCTGAGGTGGTCGGACGCCATCCTTTTCCGGGGCCGGGTCTTGCGGTGCGCATTCCCGGCGAAGTGACAAAAGAAAAATGTGACATACTCAGGGAAGCGGACGCCATTTTTATTGAAGAACTGAAAAAGCGCCGCGCCCCCGGTGAAGAGGGCAAAGAGGGCGCGTCTTTTTACGACAGGATTTGGCAGGCGTTTGCCGTGCTCCTCCCCATACGCTCTGTGGGCGTCGCCGGCGATGTACGGAAGTACGGCTGGGTTCTGGCCCTGCGCGCCGTTACAAGCGCCGACGGCATGACCGCCGACGTGTATCCCTTTCCGCCAAAAGACCTTATCGAAATATCAACCCGTATCACCAACGCCGTTCCCGGCATAGGCCGGGTTACTTACGACATTTCAAGCAAACCGCCGGCCACGATTGAATGGGAATAGCCGTTACTGGCTTACGAATTCCGCGCCGCGTTCCTGCTTTACCGTAAGCGAGGCAAGGGCCAGGTACAGGTAGGGATAGCCGTCTTCTTCGTAAAACCGCAGTACTCCTTCGGCTTCGACCCAGTCGTCCACGCTGGGGTAAGGGCGCCTGACGCCCTCGGGCCAGGCTACCTCAAACCCGGCGCTGCCGTCATTTCCGCAGCAGCCGGGGCCGTTCCTTATCACAAAGCAGTATGTTTTGCTCAGGTCTTCAAAGCTGTCCGTCTTGAAAAGCCCTTCAAGCCTGAGGGCCTTGCCGACATAATCTTCCGCGTTTAAATAAATGTCGTTTGTCTGGGCGATAAACATCTTTTCTTTTATTTCGATAACAGTGCCGGATGCATTTGCCGCAATCGCCGCCTGTTCTATCGCGGCCTGTTCCGCCTCTGACAGCACAACCGGCTGCTCCGGCGGCTGCCCTGCCTGAGTAAATACCGCTCCCGGCAATTCGGCCGGCTGTTCGGCCTGGAACATATCCGCGGGAAGTGTTACAGAGCGGGTTCCGGCGGCGTTTTTCGCCGTGGTAAGTACGGGCCCCCTGGCGCAGCTCCCCAGCGCGAGAACCAGGCCCGCCGCGGCAAGGGCCCGGCCGCGGCCTTTGGGGACTTTTCCGCGCAGGGCGCTTACCGCCGAAAAAACGGCGAACACGGCCATGTTAAAGATAACGACACTTGCCCCGGTAGGCGTGTTAAAAGCGTACGAAACGAGAATCCCTATAAAAAAGCAGCATACCGAAATAAGGGCTGAGGAAACGGTAACGCTTTTAAAACTTTTAAAAATCCGCATTGACGAAAGGGCGGGAAAGATGATAAGGCTTGAAATAAGCAGAGCGCCCATCATCCTCATTCCAAGCACAATGGTAACCGCGGTAAGCACGGCGATGATTGTGTTGTAAAGGCCCGAGCGGACCCCGCTTGCCTTGGCGAATGTTTCATCGAATGTAACGGAAAATATTTTATTGTAAAAAAAGACAAAAAGGACGATAACCGAAACGGAAAGCGCCACGCTGAGCCGCACATCCGCCTTGCTCATGGCAAGTATGCTGCCGAAAAGATAATTGCATACATCGGTGTTCATGCCCGTTGTTTTTGAGATGATCATTACACCGACCGCCAGCGCGCCGGTAGAGAAAAGCGCGATGGCCGCGTCGCCCTTTATTTTGGAATTTTCACTCAGCCGGAGGAGCAGAAAAGCCGCCGCCACCACCACGGGAATTGACACGGTAAGCGGCGCCATGTTCATCGCCGTCGCCGCGGCCAGGCTCCCGAAGCCCACGTGGGAAAGACCGTCGCCGATCATCGAGTAACGCTTCAGTACCAGGCTTACCCCAAGCAGGCTCGCGCACAGCGAAACAAGGAAGCCCACGACAACGGCCCTCACGATAAACGTAAAAGAAAACATGCTGATAACGGTGTCTACTATGCCCATAATTCCTCCCTGGGGGAACCTCCGCGCCCTGTACCCGGCGGAAGTTCCGGTGTTTTTAAAAATTGCCTGCCGGGTTCCGATTCCCGGTACTCTCCGGCGCTCCCGAAGAAAAGCTGCTTTCCCGCGAGGTGGAGCACTTTGCCCCGGACGCCGGCAAATTCAAGCGCTTCCCTCATATCGTGGGATACCATGATGATGGTGATGCCCCTTTCAGTGTTAACGGAATCCAGCAGATTGTAAAGCTCTCCCTGGACAATCGGGTCAAGCCCGGCGGCCGGTTCGTCAAGCAGGAGAAATTTTTCCGCGGCGCAGAGCGCCCTTGCGAGCAAAACCCGCCGCCGCTGTCCGCCGGAAAGCTCCCGAAAACAGCTTTTGCGTACATTTTCCAGGCGCAGCGCCGAAATGGCTTCCAGGGCGGCCGCCTTGTCTTTTTTTGTATAAAACGGCCGCAGCCCCCGCCTGTTTTGCCTGCCGGAAAGGACAACCTCAAACACAGCCGCGGGAAAATCCCGCTGTACCGCGCTTTCCTGGGGCAGATAGCCCGTTTCCCGGGTTTTTAACTCGGGGCTTTTCCGCAAAATGCCCCCCAGCGGCGGCATAAGGCCCAAAAGCCCCTTTAACAGGGTACTTTTTCCCGAGCCGTTTTCCCCGACAACGCAGATCCGTTCCCCGGTTTCAACGGAAAAGTTCAAATCCCGGAGAACCGCCGTCCCGTCATACCCAAATGAAAGGTTTTCGCAGAAAAGCAGGCTCATGCGGCTGCGTTTCCCGCGGGGCCGCAAAACGCGGCCGGCCGGCCGTGCAGGGAATAGGTTGCCATGTGTTGACTATATCAAAACCATCTGATAATGTAAAGTCAATATGAAACTGAAAATCATTTTCATATTAAAAAATACAAGGAGTTTATATGAAAAAGCTGTCTTTTTTTGCGGCCGTTTTAATGATTCTGGGGATATTCACCGCTTGTGAAAAACCCCGTGCGCCTGACGAGGGCCTTACCATCGTAACAACGATCTTCGCACCCTACGATTTTGTCAAAGCCATAGCCGGAGACAGGGCCCGGTTGACCATGCTCCTCAAGCCCGGTTCCGAGTCCCACTCGTTTGAACCGACCCCGCAGGACATAATCGCCATACAGAACAGCGATCTGTTTATCTATGTCGGCGGAGAAAGCGACGAATGGGTTGAACAGGTGCTGGAGAGTATAGACCAGGAAAAGACAAATATGCGGATAATAACCCTTATGGACTGCGTTGATGTTGTTGAAGAAGAAGTTGTCGAAGGCATGGAAGAAGAAGAGGAGGAGGAAGGAATTGCCTACGACGAACATGTGTGGACATCCCCGGCAAACGCAAAGCGCATTGTGGAAAAAATTTCCGCCGCCCTCAGCGCCGCGGATCCGGAAAACGCCGGTTTTTACCGGGCCAATACAGACGCGTACTTCGCTGAACTTGACACCCTGGACGCCGGCTTTAGGTCCGTCGCCGCTTCGGCAAAACGCACGACCCTGGTTTTTGGCGACCGTTTCCCGTTCCGGTATTTTACCGACGCCTACGGTCTTGATTATTTTGCCGCCTTTCCCGGCTGCTCAACAGAAACGGAGTGCAGCGCCGCGACAGTCGCCTTTCTTATCAATAAAGTAAAAGAGGAAAAAATACCCGTGGTGTTCTATATTGAGTTTTCAAAAGGAGCCATAGCGGACGCGATTTGCGAAGCGACAGGCGCGCGAAAAATGCTCCTCCATTCAGCCCACAATATCAGCCGCGACGAACTGGCCGCAGGAGTTACGTACCTTGACATTATGAGGCAGAACACGGCGACTCTGCGCGAGGCACTGTTGTAGACACGCATTAAGGAAGCTGTCCGAACAAGTTTTTTCAAACTTTTCGGACAGCCCCGCCACGGGGCCTTGCCTAATCGACAACCGTTACCGTGTATGCCCGGTAACGGAGCGCCCCTTCGCGTTTTGTGCGTTCTTCGTCGTCTTCTACCTGGTACTTTACTTTCATGCCCAGTTCAAGTTCGGTAAAATCCCTGTTGGCGACGGTGCTGTAATGAAAAAAGATGTTGTTCCGTTCTTCGTCTCTGATAAAGCCGAAACCTTTTTCGCTCAGCGACAGTATGACCGAGCTGCGTTCTTCCAGTCTGGGATCTTCGCCGCCGCCGTTTTCTGGAATAGAGAGAACCGGCGGCCTGTCGAATGTTTTGTCGGGTACAAAGAGATTTTTGATATAGTCGTTGTTGTTTTCTTCAATGCGCTGGTACATCATTACCGGGAAAAAAACTTCTTCCAAAAGCTGCCGGGATGTTCTTGTTTCCACAAGATCCCCGTTTTCGTTGTGATAGGAAAAGTCCCAGCATAAAAGCATAACCTGGGTTCCCAGCGTGTGGAGTTTTCGCACCATGGGAACATAATCGCCGTCTCCGGCGACCAGCACGAGAATGTCAAAATGTTTGTAAATGGAAAGTTCATACGCTTCCAGTGCAAGCCATACATCTATGCCTTTTTCCTGGGCCACGTTGTTTTCGGTATAGCGGAGAGGGAGATAGTGGGTTACGATGTTTTCCCGCATCAGAATATCCTCGAAAACCCTTTCGCTTTGAACTTTTTCGCCAAGCTCCCGCGCCGAAGATCTGCCCTTAAAATAATGCGAATCGATTATCTGGCACTGACGTATATCGGTGTTGGTATAAGACGCGACTTCGTTACGAATAAAATCCTGAAGCCCCGTGATACTGAAACGGGCCTTCCGCCCGTGTTCGTATTTGTAATAATTGCTTACTTTATAAAAATAGTACCCGTCATAAAATACGCCGATGCGCAGAATATCCAATAAATTCTTTCCCATGATTAACCTTGCTATTGATATTTGGCCGGTTTCAAAACCATCTATTGCACACTAAGGCGCACATTTGAAATCACCCTGTTCGTTTGAAGTATATAAAATTAGTTCGGATTTTGCAACGGCTTCTTTGCAAATAGTACGTCCCATTGGGTAATCAGCATCGCGCAAAGCATAAAAGCAAAGCCCAGCAGCGTAAGAGGGCGGATTTCTTCTTTACGGAGAAGGAAGCCTCCAAGGGCCGCAAAGCCGCCTTCAAGGCAGAGTATAATGGTTGCGTGGGCGGGAGGCGCGTCTTTCTGGGCAACAACCTGCAGTGTGTAGGCAATTCCCACAGACGCAATGCCGCCATACAGTATGGGAATCGCGGCGCCGGCAAGAATTTCAGGCGTTCCGGGGCCGGCCAAAAGTTCGGCAAATGATTTCCACACCTGGAGGTTGTCCGGCGCCATAAAAAAAGCCCAGCTTTTTACAAAAGGCTCAATAACGACGGCGGCAATGGAAGCGAACAGGGCGCAGAACGCGAACTGGCCCGAAGAAAGAATCAACGGATCAATTTTTTGTACCAGGTGATCAACAAGGAGGATGTGGCCGGCCCAGAAAACGGCGCTGACAAGCGTGATAATATCACCCCGGTTTATGGCGGAAACATCTCCCGGCATGGAAATAAAATAAAGCCCCGCAAGGGCGATGGCCATGCCGGCCCAGGTGGGCAGACGGGTTTTCTTTCCCAGAAAAATACCAAACACGGGAGTGAGGACAATATAAAAGCCGGTGATAAACCCCGCGTTTCCGGCAGTGGTGAACATAAGCCCCAGCTGCTGAAAAGCCACCGCGATAAACAACACCGATCCGGCCGCCGCGGTAAAAGCAAGCTGTTTTCCCCTGCCCGTTCCCGGCGGCGTTTGAAGCTTTCCTTTTGCTTTCCGGAAAAAAATCAACGGAAGCAGTGAAACGCCGCCCAGGATAAACCGTATCCCGTTATAGGTAAACGGGCCGACATATTCCATCCCCGATGCCTGGGCGACAAAACCAAAGCCCCAGATTCCCGCCGTTAACAAAAGAAGTATATCCGCCCTGAAGGCCCGCTTGTCCATGGGGCATTATAGCGGAATCTGCCCCGCCGTGTCAAAGATTACCGGATTTCCGGCGAGGCGTATCCGCCCGCCGCCGATGCGGAAAACGGAACCGTCGATACGGTTAACGTAGCTCCCGTCTGGCACGGGAACGGGCGCCGTCACCGGCTGCCCTTTCAGGCAAAACAGGCCCGCCAATGCCCGTCCCCCGCCGGGCGCCGCCGCCGGACCGCGGATGGAACGGTGAACAGCCAGCGCGGTATCCCCGTCAAGGGCTTCCACATGGTACGCCGAAGACTCAAACAGGGGATCCTGCCTGATTTTGTACATGGCCCGCATCAAGGGGGAAAGATCTTTGCCGGTATTCCAGTTTACCGCGTCTTTATCAAAAAGGCCGGGACGAAAATCGTTTACTGTTTCTTCTCCCGCGTAGATCAGGGTAAGGCCCTTCTGGAAATAGTTAAAAGCCGTCCAGTTACGCAGGGCTTTTTCATCCGGTATTAAAAAAGCGGCCCGGTCACGGTCGTGGTTTTCCAGGTTCCGGAGCTTTATATAATTTGCCGGATATGTGTATTCCTGATCGTTTATCTTTGCCGCGTAAGAAGCAAGGGATGACAAGCCGTCAATATATGCTTGATAAAAAGCGAAAATGTCGTAATCGTAACATGCGTCAAAAGCCCTGAACATTTCCGAATCTGAATGACAGACCAGTCCCCGCGATCTGTTTTCCATGATGAACGAAGGCTCCACCGATTCGGCGATCCAGATACAGCGGGGGTTTACGGCGGCGACTTCCTCCCGGGCCCTCTTCCAGAATTCAAGAGGTACAAGCGGCGCGACATCGCAGCGAAAGCCGTCAACAATCTTCGCCCAGATTTTAAGGGTTTCAATTTGATATTCCCACAGCCCGGAAGCAGGATCGCTGTAGTCAAGATCGGCAACGTCCCACCAGTCCCCGATCCTGCTGCCGAAACCGCCGTCCGGTCCGCGGTAAAACCATTCGGGATGACGCCACGCCAGGAATGAATCCGGCGATGTGTGGTTGTACACAATATCCATAACACAGCGTATCCCCCGGTTGTGCATGGCTTTTACAAGGCCGGCAAAATCCTCCATTGTTCCCAGTTCCGGATTGATTGCCCGGTAATCGGAAATGGCATAGGGGCTGCCGAGGCTGCCTTTGCGGTTTTTTGTCCCGACAGGATGCACCGGAAGCAGATGGATTATATCAACGCCCAGATTTTTAATTCTGTCCAGATCCGCTTCTACCGCCCTGAAGCTGCCTTCTATACTGTGATTGCGGACATAGACCTGGTACAGTACCTTGCTCCGCAGCGTTATATCCGTGTCGTCTGCCATCTGTCACTCCCGGACCGCCGGTTGTTTTGTTTTAATTATCGGGGCAGGCACTGTCGTTGTCAACGGCGCGGGTCCGCCCCATGACACCCGCCGCCGCGCGGCATACAGCGAATGTCTTTTCCGGTATACTCGGTGCGTGGTTATTGTGTTCAATTCTGTACAGTTTTCGTATCCCTCGTCGGTGCATCCGGTTCTGGAAGGGATCAGCGCTGAATTTCACGGCGGCTGGACCGGCGTTACCGGCGACAACGGAGCGGGGAAAACGACGCTTCTCATGCTGGCCGCGGGACTGCTTAGGCCGCAGGCGGGAAGCGTTTCCGGGGCGGGAGGATTGTACTGTCCCCAGCGTACCGACAGCATTTCGGAATCTGCCGCCTCCGGCACAGAGGGAACTTCCTCCCCGCTCCCGTGGGAAGATTTTTTCTCCGCGCCGGACGGCGAAGCGGCCCGGCTTATGTCGCTTTTGGGCATTGACGCTGACTGGCCGTACCGCTGGGAAACGCTGAGCCACGGCGAACGAAAACGGTTTCAGTTGGGAATAGCCCTTTGGCGGGCGCCGGAACTGCTGGCCCTCGACGAGCCGACAAATCATCTTGACAGAAACACGCGGACGCTTGTAACGGAAGCGCTCAACTCTTATTCGGGGATTGGGCTTTTGGTGAGCCACGACAGGGCGCTGCTTGACACGCTGTGCCGGAGTTGTCTTTTTTTACGGGACGGAAAAGCGGTGCTGCGGCCGGGAGGTGTTTCCAAAGGACTTGCCGATGAAGAACGCGAACTGGTTGAACTGCTGCATCTGCACAAAAAACTTTCCGGCGAACGGAAGCGCCTTGCCCTGGAGACAGACTCCCGGCGGCGGACGGCTGAAGGTTCCAGGGGGCGGCTTTCAAAAAAGCGCCTTGATTCGGGAGACAGCGACGCCAGGGGAAAAATCAACCTGGCCCGGCTTTCCGGCAAAGACAGGGGCGCGGCGGATCAGTATAAAATCATGGAAAACCGGCTTGCCCGGCTGGACGCACATATTGCCGCCGCCCCCGCGGCCGGGCGGCGCAAACAGGGAATCAGCCTAGAAACATCGCCCGCGAAAATGGACCGGCTCTGCCTTGTTCCCGCCGGAGAAATCCCCCTGGGAGGCGGGCGCCGCCTGGTTGTCCCGGAACTGGTGATACGCCCCGCGGACAGAATAGCCCTTACCGGGCAGAACGGAACGGGAAAGTCCACCCTGATCCGGCATGTGTTAACCCTGCTCCCGCCGGGGCTTTCCGTGTTGTACATTCCCCAGGAAATAAGCGCCGAAGAAGCCGGCGCGGCGCGCGCCGGAATGGAACAGGAAACCGAAAAAAACCGCGGTGAAATTCTTTCCCGGTTTTCCCGGCTCGGCTCCGACCCCGCCCTGCTGCTCCAGTCCCGGCTTCCCAGTCCCGGGGAAACAAGGAAACTCCTTATTGCCCGCGGCGTTTTTCTTGGCCCGGCCCTGATTATCATGGACGAATCGACAAATCACATGGACCTTACATCGGCGAAGCTTTTGGAAGAAACCCTGGCGGAGGCCGACTGCGCGCTGCTGCTGGCAAGCCACGACGACGTGTTCCTTTCCTCCCTTGCCGGTATTGAATGGGCCATAACGGGACGCCAATCGCCGTACCGCCTGGAACCGGGACCCCGGGAAAACGCGCTTTTTCAAAGCGGCCGGGAAACAGAGAAACGGAACCACTGACTGCCGCTGACAAATTGCCGTCTCCCGGTAAAGCAAAAAGCGCCCGGTTGTCTTCCGGGCGCTTTTTGTCAAAACGGCCGGCGCCGATTCGGCGCGGGGTTTTTCGCCAAAGGTTTAGCGCAGTTGTAGCGTATAGTCGCGAATATTGCTCGCAGTTCCAAATTCGTCCCAGTCGCCTGTTTGTATTTGTATCTTGTTCGGAACTATTGTTCCGGTGGAAGAATCGAAAGACAGGCCGATTAGCGCGGTAGGACTTACCTGGTCAATAATATTCCAGGAGTAAAAATATCGAGTTGTACCGAAACCGACACTTCCTATCTGGCTTGTTATTCTGCGAGAATCACCGGATTCCATATCCGTCATGAATTGATCGCCGCTTAACGTGAGGCCCGTTTCGGTTTTTACGCGCTCAACGATAGATTCCCAGTTCGTACTTGCGGCGCCGCAAAGAAGCTCCAGCAGGGTGTCCGCGTCGGCCTGTTCCAGCGGTTCGCTCTTTAGATTTTCTCCGTATTTTTCGAAGAATGCCGCACTGTTAAGACCGCTGGAACTGGAATACGCAAACAGATAAATTGAGCCGACTTCTACCGGCTGGGAGGAATCAATAGCAGAAAGATCCAGTTTCTGGAGTGAAGAACAAGAGGTCAATCCCAGCGACAATAACACCATGCCCGCCAAAACCGCGCATATCTTTCGTGTGTGTCCGGTTCCGCTTTTAAAATCAATACATCTTGGCTTTTTCATGATACAACTCCTTGCGCGTTTAGCATCCGCCGGTTGTACGATTCGCTGTACAAATCGTTCCGGAATTTTGGGGCCTCCGGGCAGGGTTAGGCAACGCCGTCTGCCGGTAATCCCAAAACTTCGTATCCGCGCGTTCTTGTGAACGTTTCTGTACGACCGCCCCCCTTCTACCGGGCGCGTCCCAGCAGCTCTCTGGCGCGGGTATAACCCGGGTATAGCCGCAGCGCCATTTCAAATTCCTGCCGGGCCCGCGCCCGCTGTTTTGAATCTTTCATATCGAGGAATATTTCGCCTCGGGTGACATACCATGCGGCTTCCCTGGGCCACAGCCGGATCGCCTGGTTAACATCGGCGAGCGCCTGTGCATGGTTCTGTTGGGCAAGGTACACGCAGGCGCGGCCGTTATAGGCAAGGGCTAAACCGGGGTCGAGGGTAAGGGCCTGGGTATAGTCCGCAAGGGCCTTGCCATAATCGCGTTTGGCATAGTACGCGAGGCCCCGGTTGTTCCAGGCGTCCGCGTATGCGGGGTCCAGGGTGATAGCCTGGTTGAAGTCCGCGATAGCCCTGTCATAGTCGCGTTGGTGGTAATACGCAAGGCCCCGGTTGTTATAGGCGGCGGCATAATTGGGTTCCACCTGTATCGTCTGGTTATAGTCGTCAATGGCCTGGCCATAGTTCCCCTGACTCCTGTTCGCGTCGCCGCTGGTAAACGAAGCGAAGGCGGCGCTGCCGGGGGGCCTTGTCGCGCACAGCCCCGCCGCCGGGCCTACCCGGTCCTCCCTCCCGTTCCGTACTACGCCCCACACCACATACCCGTAGCCATCGGTCCAGGTGGGATCGATCCAATAAACCGTGCCGTCGTTTCCGTATGCCCACAGCCATGCGTGATTCATCGGACTATTACCGTGGTGCCGCACATTGTGCCGGGATATTTCTTTCATGTAGACGCCGTTAAAAGAGGTGGTGTGCTGTCCCCTTTGTACCGGGTCAAACAGTTTGATCACGCCCGGTTCGGTTTTCCAGGTCGCCGCCATATACCACTCACGCACTCCCAGATTTCCGTAATAGTTTGAGTTCTGCGAAATATAGTCATACGCGGCCCGGGCGTAATCAAAACATATCCCGTAGATCGTTTGCACTCTGGTTCTGCCGCCGCTCTGCCCCGCAAGGTATTCGCGGATGTCGGCGGGCCGGTAATTATCCCTCGGATCAGGCTCGGTGAAGTCTTCGGTAAAGGCCATCCCGTATTCCGAAAGACAGGCGGTCCGCACGGCCAGCCATTGCATCGCGTCGGCAAGGGAATTGCCGGCGGGGGCGTACTTGTCGGCGGCATGGACAGAAGCCAATCCGGCCAGCAGTAACAGTACACTGATACATCGCTTCTTCATTCTTTTTCTCCTTTGCGGCTTTAACGTCCCGCCGACAATCAGGTAATAACCACGAACCGGCACGAACCGGTTTAAAAGAACCACCAAGCCGTCCTTTGGACGGCCGCCGTCCGGGGACGGCGGGACACAAAGTACACGAAGGTTGGCGTTACAAAACCCTTCTTCCCCTTCCCTTCCCCATCCGTGGAAATTCGCGTTCATTCGCGGACCTTCCCCTTCCTTCCTTCGTGTTCTTCGTGCCCGTCGTGGTTTCCTTCCCCTTCCCTTACGGCACGAAAACCTGGAGAATATCGCTGAAGTCCCCCTTCTTTACCGTGCCCGTTTCCCAGCGCACCGCGTAGTACACCTTCCTGCCCCGCTCGCTCTCCTTGAAGTCCAGTACCAGCGGGCTTTTTGTGGCGAAGGACGAATGAATGAGGTCGTCCGTTTCTTCAGGCGGCGTATCGGAGATGACCCACACCAGCTCCATACCGTGCACGTCGTCCGGCTTTCCCCAGCGTTTCATGGTGTCCCTGCGGAAGCGGAACGAGAGCACCCGGGGCTTGGGCGTCTGCGCCTCCACCTCGGGAATGTCCTTGGGCTTGGGAACCGGGGTGGGCATCGTGTCGTGGTTGGGAATGCCCAGCGCCGTCCGGTCCTCGTCCGTTACCGGCGGGAACCGCAGGTATTGGTTGACGAACGGCCGAATCACCGCCTTGGCGGCCTTTTTCGCGTCGTTCTTGGCCTCCGTATCCACCGGCGTGTGCGGCGAAAGGGTAACACTGTAGACCGTGTACCACGCGGCGTAGGCGTCCGTCAAAACCGTCCGCGCCGCTTCGGGAATGTGCGTCCACTCGGGGCTTTGCCCGGTACATTTGGCGGCAACGTACTGGTTTAAAAACTTGAACCAATTGTTAAACGCCCCGTCGTTAGCAGGAACATAATCTGCCATGACAACTCCTCCTTTCAGGGTAACATAAAACCGGAGCACGCTCCGGAACAGGAACCTCGTCCGCGAACGAAAAATTCCCGGGAAATCCCGGCGATTCCCCGGGACATACCAAAAGCAACCGGAGGTATCACGAAAATTTCTCCAGTTATAATGATTATTTCTCCAGTTATAATGAAAATTTCTCGAGTTATAACGAAAATTTCTCGAGTTATAACGATTATTTCTCCGGGTATAACGGCTATTTCCCGGCATGCAATGAAATTCCCCGGGACAGTACGAGAATTTCTCGAGTTATCACGAAAATTTCTCCAGTTATAACGAAAATTTCTCGAGTTATAATGATTATTTCTCGAGTTATAATGAAAACCTCTTGCGGGAGCGGGGGAATTGCCGGCGCCAAAACGGCCATAAGCGCCCTTGCAGGCGCTATATGCGGGGGTATACGGGGTATATCCGGCGGAAACTACGCTGCATATGCTAAACGTGACCGGCAACTCAAAGTGTG
>JAIRWM010000158.1 GCA_031268975.1 Treponema sp.
AAACGCCCCGTCACCGATCAACTCCTTCCAGTTCATCAAACCGACAAAATCCTTAAAAGGAGCGATTCCGTTCCAGTCATGCAGACTGAGAAAAAACGCGTAACCTACGGAATAATAAATATACACCAGGAGCAAAACAATCGCGGGCAATGAAAAGAGAGCCGTAACAATTCCCGTTTCGCGTTTTCGCGCATGGTATAAATTCATACTGATCTCACGTTACACCTGTCTCATGATTTCGCGCCTCGTCCACGTAACGCTTCAGAAAGCCGCTTCTTGTTTGGCATTGACGAACGCCGTTCAGACTGTTCATTAATACCGAACATCGTTCGTAAAAACGAATAAAAAATCCACCGCCTTTTTTCATGTTTTACATCTACGCTTTTTGTATTGAAAACAGTATAAACGCGCTTTCTTCATTTGTCAAGCGAAACTGTTGACATGATATTTTCCATAAATATAGAATAAAATACCAATTATGAACCGTAAATCAAAATAATTCAGAACAAGGAGCACAAAAACAATGAAAGTCAAACATAAACTGACGCTGATCAACGGACTGCTTATGGCCGTACTCATTGCCGCCGTTACCTCGGTAATACTTGTACGGGCCGGCGCGCTGCAGAGGGCCGCCGCCGTGGAGAACATGACCAGTTTGTCCGCCAATATCGGCAAGGACATAGCGGGACTAACCGAAGTGTGCATTCAAATGCTCAACACAACCGCCCTGCTTACCTGCTATGAAAACATACCGGCAGAATCGCGCCGCGCCGGGCTTCAGACCGCCCTGTATACGCTGGTCAGCGCGGTTCCCGAATTCTTGAGCGCCTACACCTGCTGGCTGCCCGGCGCTTTCGACGGCCTTGACGCCTCCTACGCGGGCACGCCGGGCGCGGCCGAAAACGGGCAGTTTGTTTTTTACGTCACCAAAGCGCCGGGAGATTTGAGGGTCGAGGCCTATGCCGGCTACAGGGACATTCTGGCGAACCTTTCCGCTGATATTGTGATTACCAATCCCCTGCCGGATACGATCCACGGCAGCGGAAAATATCTTGTTGACATGCGGATCCCGGTCATGCGGGGAGACAGGGCGGCGGGCATTTTGGGCCTTCAGGTCGGCCTTGAAGGTACGCAGGCCGCCGCTTCGAAAATAAAGCCCTACGGCGAGGGGAGCATCGCGGTTTATTCCAACAACGGCACCATAGCCGCCCACTTTGACAACACCAAACCCGGCGCGGACTTCCGCACCGCGGACGCGGAACTGCTGGGAAAAGACGGCGTAGCGATGGTGGACAAATCGCTAGTCAGCGGCGAGACCGGGATCGTCTTCTACAGGGATCAGGTGATCATGAGCTGTCCCTTCGCGAGCACCGGATCGGAGCCGTGGACAATCGTGAGCTTCGTGCCTGCCGGCCTGGTGCTGGCGCCGGTGTATGCCTTTATACGGTTCAGCGTTATCTTCACGGTGATAGCGGTAACGGCGGCGGCGTTCATCATATTCTTTGTTTCCGCGGGCGTTACCGGCCCCATCGTTACCGTTGCCCTGACCCTCAAGGACATATCGGAGGGCGAAGGGAACCTTACAGAATCGGTCAATATCAATTCCAAAGATGAAATAGGCGAACTGGCCCGGTACTTTAACGCGACCCTGCAAAAAATCAAAAACATGATAATAACCATCAAACAGCAGTCCGGCATCCTCTCAAACATAGGGGACGATCTTGCCCGCCAGATGAATGAAACCGCCGCGGCCATCAACGAAATCGCCGTCAATATTCAGAACGTCAAGGGCCGGGCAGGCGATCAGTCCGCCAGCGTTACCAAATCCATCACCGCCATGGAGCGGATCACCGTCAACATAGGCGCCCTGAGCGGACACGTGGAACGCCAGGGCGCCAGCGTCGCCCAGTCCTCCTCGGCCATTGAAGAGATGCTTGCCAACATCCAGTCTGTGGCCCGGACCCTCGCGGGTAATGCCGATAACGTCAAAAACCTGATGGAATCTTCGGACGCGGGCCGCACGGGCCTTCAGGAAGTGGCGGCGGATATTCAGACAATCGCCCATGAATCCGAGGGGCTTCTGGAAATTAACGCGGTAATGGAAAACATCGCCAGCCAGACCAACCTCCTTTCCATGAACGCCGCCATTGAGGCGGCCCACGCGGGGGAAGCGGGCAAGGGTTTTGCCGTGGTGGCCGACGAGATACGGAAACTGGCGGAAAATTCGGGGGAACAGTCAAAGATCATTTCCACGGTTCTCAAGAAAATCAAGGATTCCATCGACAAGATAACCAGGTCCACCGACAGCGTACTGGGCAAGTTTGAAGCCATTGAAAGCGGGGTCAGGATAGTCTCGGAACAGGAGGAGAGCATCCGCGGTGCCATGGAAGAACAGAGCGCGGGAAGCAAACAGATTCTGGAGGCCATAGGCCAGTTGAACGACGCTACCCGGATGGTCAAAAACGGTTCGGACGAAATGCTTGGAGGAAGCCAACTGGTCATCGAGGAAAGCAGAAACCTGGAACTGTTGACGGCGGAGATCTCCGGGGGAATGAATGAAATGGCCGCCGGAGCGGAACAGATCAATATGGCGGTGAACCGGGTCAACACGATCAGCGGAGAGAACAGGAGCAACATAAGCGTCCTGGCCGACGAAATCAGGAAATTCAAGGTGGAATGATCTGCCGCCCTGTCCCAAAATCACGGTACCGGTAAAATTTGAGTTTGAGATCCGCGGCGCTTTGCAGTATGTACTCAAGTCTGTCCGGCCTGATGCCCCAGGCGGCGCCGTCCGCGATGGTGTGGGTTGTCAACGGCAGAACGCCGCCCAGCAATTTCGCGGCTCTAAGCATCACGGTTACCGAATCTTTAAATTCATCATCATTTTTATAGATGACATTATCGATGGATTTGGAGGAGATATAACTGTTGTTTATCGCGCCGCCACTGTATATGCGGCAGGTAGTGCCGAATCCCCGGACCACCGTAAAGAACCTGAAAAGTTCCTCGTGCATCCAGGGTTCCCAAAATCCGTAGGGATAGGCAAAGGCGCTCGGGGAAACCTGTCCGTCTTCAAATCCGTTCAGAGCCGCGAGGGTTTCCTCGAAGAATACCGTTCGGGATACTTTTACGAGGTTAACATGATTTCGGGTATGATACCCAACGTCGTGTCCCCGGTCCAGAGCCCTGCCGCAGAATGGCCCGTATTCCCCGGTGACAAAGAAAGTGACCCTTGCGCCGTACCGGTCAAACAAATCAAAATACTGTTCCCATACATCCTGGTAGTCGTCATCCATGGCAAGAAGGATTCCGGCGTCATCCTCCTCTATGGTCCACAGGAAGGCGTCCTCTCGGACACCGCCGTTTTGTACATCCTCCACCGAAAAATTAACCTTGAGGACGGAATCCCCGGAAACGGCATTCCGCAGATCGCAGACGATTTCATACTCGTTTTCCCCTTCCCGCAGGCGGGATCTGACAATGATCTCGGACCCTTCTCCGGCGACAAAGCAGCCGTCCGTGATTGTAAACAGTTCTTTGATTGCCCCGGCCGGCCGGTTTACCTGTTCCCGAACCGGAACAGACCCGGAACCTGTCAATTCGGGGAAGGGCGCGGACACGGGAAGGGGACGGTTCGCACAGGAAACAAAAACCGGAAACAGCAGGACGGGAGGAAGCATAAAAACAGACCCGTGAATTTTCATACCGCCGCCAGAGTTCCGGTTTCAGGATAGTGAACCGTTCAAGGCCCGGCCGCCGCCGGACAGGCCTTGCCCTGGAAGAATTCTAGTTTACCGCAGTTGTTTTGTAAAGACAGACGGAACTGTTCCGAAACTTCAGTTTTTGAACAGTCTCGGGCACGGGGCCGTTGTTTCTTGTGAAAAAACAATCTATAATCAAACTGGTTCCAAAATCGATTGTTTTGCAAGCGGCTCTTGCGGTTTTTCGCATTTCGGGCCGTAAAACCAGGGCTTTTACAGGCTGCGGTCCGGCGGATAATAGAGTTGTTCAATAACTTCAGTTATTGAACAAATTCCGCTTCAAAACGCGATTTTGTAAAAATCGCAAGACTTGCAAGCTAACCGAAGGTTAGCCAGTAACCAACCGGGTTACTAAAC
>JAIRWM010000060.1 GCA_031268975.1 Treponema sp.
TTCAAACCCGCCAAAGGTCAATTTCAAATTTTTTACCAAACAGGCAATGAATCCTCTGAATATGTTCCGGACTTTGTCGCGGAAACGCCGGATACTATCTACATGATAGAGACCAAGGCGGAAAACCAACTATCCTCACCGGAAGTACAGAGCAAGAAAAAGCCGCCGAAGCCTGGTGCGGTTATGCCTCGGAACATAACGAGCGGAGCAAAGGGAAACCCTGGAAGTATCTTTTCATTTCCCATGAATCGGTTAAGGATAATATGACTCTAAAGTTTTATGAAACTACGAGGGATGTTAAAGCATAAAGAAGCGCGGCGGGCCCATCGTCAATTTTCTTCAGCTTTTTTGCCTTTTGCGTTACTCTATTTTTCTTTCGCGTTTCCGAACACCCGGTAAAAAGCGCTGTCGGTGATCCGCTCAAGTTCCGGGGTAAAGCCGGAACTTGAACGGCCGGACGCGGAGGCGCGTATCGCCGCGGCGGCCCGGAGTATGGCGGGGAGATCTTCCCACGACGACCGGCTTTTTCCCCGCGGACTCTGGAACGGGGCGTCGGTTTCCAGCAGAAGGCGTTCGGCCGCGAAAGCGGCGCAGGAGCGGATCGCGTTTTTGTGGTTCAGCATGATGGTGGTTCCAAACGAAAAAAAAGCGTTCACCCCCCGGCGCAAAAGGGAAAAGCCCTCGTCGGGGCTTCCCGGCCAGGAATGGAACACCACCGCGGGGAGCTTTTTTAACGCCGGGGTATACGGGAAAATTTTGTGCATCGCCCGGCGGACATGGATCACCAGGGGAAGGCCGTATCTCAGGGCCGTTTCCAGGTGCGCGGCGAAAAGCTGTTCCTGCCGGGCTTCCGTCTGCCTGAAGTTTTCATCAAAAAGGTCAAAGCCGGTCTCGCCTACCGCGGCAAGCTCCCCGGCCGCCGCGTATTCGGCCAGGGCGTCAAGCGAATCCTCGATAATGCCGGAGCCGTTTGTCTCCGGGGGACTTTGCGTTTCCCGTCCGGCGGCCGTTTCCTCCCAGCCGGTTTCGTCCGCCCGGCCGGAAAGGCCCGCGGGGGCCTGGGGGTGAACGGCAAAACACAGAAAAACGGGGGGAGCGCCGTCTTTTTCTGCGGCGGCGGCAAGTTCCCGGTGAAACATAAATTCTTCCCTGTTCCAGGCGCTTGCCGCGGCGGCTATACCAAGGCTGCGGCGGACGGCTTCGGCCCCCGGATCCAGCTTGAAAAGAGAATACGGATGAACATGGGCGTCACAGGACATGGAAATCTTTCCCCCTTTGTGGTATGCTGATTTCAGTTCACAAGGAAGTAACAATTGAAACATACCATTCCGAACACTTGTCGGGCTATCCTTTTGTTTTGTGTGATTGTTTTGTCGGCGGCGCAGACAGGCTGCGGCAGCACCGAAATCAGCTTTACCGACGGCTTGTTCGCGTTTTTCGCGGTGGATGAATCTCCCGCAGGGGCCGCGAAAACCCGGCTCAGTCTTGTTGACTACGGGGATGGCAGGGCGGTGAAGGCCGATATGGAGGGCGCCGGTACGCCGTATATCGTTATCGACGCCTCGGCTCTGCTGGGAAAAAATGTCGCCAAACTCCGGGTCATGGAACTGACGCTGGGTCTCGACAGGGAAGACGGGGAATTTTACGCCGTTTCCGGGGAAATCCGGGCGTACAGCGGAAAAGACCGCGTCGAATCGTCGGACAGCTGGTCGGTGTACCTTCCCCCAAGGAACCCGAACACCGCAAGAGCCGTGCTGGAAGAAGGAGAATACTTTGTTCCCGGCGCGGATAACTTTTTTATCCTTACCCGCAAAATAGACAATGCGCTGGAAGCCGGAAAAGATCCTTCCAGCTTTATTATTTCACATATCCGTTTTCTCGACAGCGCGGGGAATGGGCTTCCGGTGAATTCCCGGGCTGTTTTCCGGCCGCCGGAAGGTTTCGGCCACAGGGATTTGTCGAATCTCGCGCCTTTTGGCGAAGAGTTTACCCTGGCCGGATCCAGCGGATCTTCCAGGGACTGGGGGCAGGCGGTCGCCCTTGACACCCTGAAAAACGGCGGACGCCTGGACCCTTCCCTCTTTACGGAAAACTCCGCAGTCATGGTATACTACAGCTCGGCCAGTCCTCCGGAACTGATACTGCAAAGCTGGACAGGCGGGGCGGGATGGGCCAAGGTCGCCCCTTCGGCGGTAACCGGTTCCGCCTCATGCGCGCAGTACCGGTCGGCCGATATGGCCTCGGCGTTCGGTACGGCGGATTTTGCCGCGTATCTGGACAAGTTCTACGTGGGTGATACCGGCTCGGATCTCAAGGTATACGCGATAAGCGCCGCGCCGTTACAATGGAATTCTTCAACAACTTCAATTGTTGAAGAATTCTGACAGGAGCCGGGCATGAAAAAAATCCTTCTGTTTTTGCGTCCGCCGTTCGGCGCTTTTATCCTGCCGTTTTGCGTTTTCCTGCTGCTGTCTGCCGGGGCCTGCAAAAACAGGGAAACCGGGAAGCTCTCCCCTCCGCGGCCGGTTCACGGCGCGAAATTCACAGAAGACGGCCGGCGGATCATCACCTTGGGAACATGGTACGACCGCTATTACATGAGCCGTCATCAAAAAATAGAGGACGATCCCAAAATAACTTTTCCACAAACGGCCCGGCTCAGACTGGACCGGATCAGATACATTGAGGAAAAGTACAATGTCCTTTTCAATTCGGTAAACCTTACGTTTGACGGGGTGCAGGAAAGCATTGAAACATCCATATCCGAGGGCCGCCCCGATGTAGATATTTACGAAGTAGACCTTCAGTTTGGCATTCCCGCGGTACTGAACGGCCATGCCGTTTCTCTGGAAGAAATGGGGCTTGACGGAACCGACGTACTGTCAGGGCAAAAAATCATGAAATATCTCGCCTTGAGCGGGCAAAGGGAAAAATTTCTTTTTACCCCTTCGGTTTCGGGGGGCACAAGCGCCTATGTACTGGCGTTCAACATGGACCTGATCCGGCAGGCAGGGCTCCCCAATCCGCAGGATCTTTGGGACAGGGGACAGTGGACCTGGGAGGCATGGCGGGAATACCTTAAAGTTCTTACAAAAGATACAAACGACGGAAGCCCGGCCGTTTACGGTTTTTCAGGCTACTGGACGGATCTGTTAACAAACCTGCTTTTTTCCAACAATACGGGCATCGCAAGGGGCGCGCGGGAAGAGCTGTCCGATCCCAAAACTCTGGAAGTGCTCTCGTTTATTTACGAGCTGTACAATGTTGATAAAAGCGCCCGGCCCTGGGATCCGTCCAACTGGGAGATCAACAACCGCCTTTACGCGGACGGGCTTTCCGGATTCTGGATTGGGGCGGACTGGATTTTTGACGAACAGGGAGGAGGGAATCTGCCGTTTGAGATCGGCGTAGTCCCCTGGCCTGTAGGCCCCCAGGGAAACCGGGACAACAACCGCCAGAGCCGGCCGCAAAACAACTGGTACTTCATTCCACAGGGGGTCGAGAATCCCCGCCTTGTGTACGACGTTATATTTGACTGGGTAAACTGGTTTGACAGCGACATGACGCTTACCGAAGAACAATGGTCCAGAACCCAGTACATGAACGACAGAAATTACGGCTATGCCGTTATGATGGCTTCCAAGCCGGGTTTTGACATGTGGGACAGCCTTGGAACGGGCTTTAATCTGGTACCGCTGGTCTCAGGAGAGGCGGATCCCCAGGCCATGATGGAAGAATACGCCGCGCAATATCAGGCGGCGCTTGACGTCTTTTTTTGAATGATATGAAGAAACCGCTTTCCGCTGGTTTTGTTTTTTTCTGCGTCTGTTTTCTTTTATTCTGGAGCTGCGGCCCGGAAAACAGAGACCGGCGGGAAGAAGCCGAATACGTTTACTACAAAGATGTTCCCGGAGTAACGGTAGAAGAAGTTGCCGCCATTGAAGCCCTCGCCCGAAGCACGTCTTTTTTTACTTACGGAATGCTTCAAAGTACCGAATGTTTCCGCAACGAAAACAATATGACAAACGGCTTTGCGGCGCTTGTCTGCCAGTGGCTTTCGGAATTTTTCGGCATCAGGTTCAGGCCGGTGATATACAACTGGGACGCCCTGTTAAAAGGCATAGCCGATTACAGCATTTCGTTTTCCGGTGAAATTTCATCCTCGCTTGACGGTTACTACATGACAAATTCCATAGCGGAACGCAAAATACAATTTGTCAGCACCGAGGGTTCCGACAGGCTTGCCATTGCGTCGTCTTCCAGGGTTCTCAAATACGGTTTTCTTGAAGGAACTACAACCAAAGACCTTGTATCGCCCGGCATCAGGCAGGAATTTACCGCCGTGCCGGTGGCAAACTACACAGACGCCTATCAGAAACTTATCGTCAGGGAAATAGACGCCTTGTTCATGGATGAAACGGTGGAAGGGATTTTTTCCCTGTATAACAATCTTATCATTGAAGATTTCCAGCCCCTTACGTATAACAGGGTTTCCCTGGCAACTTGCGATCCCCGGCTCCAGCCGGTTATCTCCGTAGTTCAAAAATACCTTGAGGTCTCGGGAAGTTACCGCTTTGCGCAGATGTACGACAGCGGGCTTGAATCGTATCTCAAGTACAACCTGTGGAGCCGCCTTACGTTTGAAGAACGGCATTATGTTGAAGAACACAGAAACGTCCCCGTTCCGGTCGCTATAGAAAGCGACAACTATCCGGTAAGTTTTTACAACGAGCGCGAAAAAGAATGGCAGGGCATTGCCGTCGACACCCTTGCCGCCATAGAGAAACTTTCCACAATACGCTTTAGCTATGTCGCTTCATCCGGTGAAAATTCCCCCCGGGCCCCAAACGGCTTTGACAAAGACAGCGCCGTTATGACGACAGAAATGATCCGCTCCGCTTTCCGGGACCAAAACTACCTCTTGGCTTCTTTTCCGTACGAGACCGATTATTATGCTTTTATTTCTTCTTCGGACATGGTCGACGTTACCATGAGCGACATTCCCTATAAAAAAATCGGGATAGTCAGGGGAACCGTTTACGGCGGCATTTTCAGGGAACTTTTTCCGAACCACCGGAATACTGTTGAATACAAAGACAGGACGGATGCCATTAACGGACTTTTAGGCGGGGAAATAGATCTTCTTATGGGAACCAGAAACCTGCTTCTCAGCATCACAAACTACATGGAGAAAACCGGCTACAGGGCGAATCTGGTGCTTCAGCGTCCGTATGAATCGGCCTTTGGCATCAGATCGGATCAGGTTATCCTTGGTTCCATCATCAACAAAACCCAGCCGCTTATCAACACAAACCGCATTGTGGACAGCTGGACACGGCGTGTGTTTGACTATTCCGGCGCACTTGCGCGCTCACAGAAACCGTTTCTTATCGGGGCCGCGGTCCTTATGGGAGCGGCGCTGTGCCTTGTGGCGGCGCTGTTTTTCAGGAACAGGTACATAGCGCTGAACCTGGAACGCATCGTAAAACAGCGCACGCACGAACTGGAAGTACAGTCGGCGGCGGCGAAGATCGCTTCACAGGCAAAAGGCGAATTTTTGGCGAGAATGAGCCACGAAATACGCACGCCGCTTAACGCGGTCATAGGGATGACGACAATCGCCCGGAAAGCAAAAACCCTCGAAAAGAAAGACCGTTCCCTCAGGGAAATCGATACCGCGTCAAATCATCTTTTGGGAATTCTTAACGACGTTCTTGACATGTCGAAAATCGAAAGCGGAAAGTTTGCCATAGTCCTGGAAGCCCTTGACCTGGACGGCGCTATGAAGGAAGTAAGGCAGATTATCGCCCTGCGCTGCCGGGAAAAAAGCATCGACTTTACCGTCGACGTTTCCCTGCCCGGCGAATCCTGGGTTATGGGAGACAAGCTCCGGCTCAAGCAGGTGCTGATCAACCTTCTGGGGAACGCCGTTAAGTTTACCGGCGTAGGCGGAAACATTACTTTTTCCGTACAGGGCCGGGAAGAAAACGGAAAACTTCGCGTTGATTTTCTTGTCAGCGACACCGGCATCGGAATGAAAGAAGAGCAGATGGAAAACCTCTTCAACGCTTTCGAGCAGGCCGACGATACCATAGCGGTGCGCTACGGAGGAACGGGGCTGGGACTTGCCATAAGCCAGACACTGGTAAAACTTATGGGCGGACTTATCTCCGTCAAAAGCGAATACGGCAGAGGCTCTGCGTTCAGTTTTACCCTGTATATGGAACGCGCCGCCGCCGGAGCGGACAGCGAAGCCCCGCCGGAAAACATTCCGGATCTTTCGGGAAAGCGCATACTTCTCGCGGAGGACATCGAAATCAACAGGATTATCCTCAAGGAACTGCTTGGCGAGACCCACGTACTTATTGACGAAGCGGAAGACGGAAAAGAAGCGTTTGACAAGTTTTCAGCATCAAGGGAAAACTGGTACGATCTTGTTTTTATGGATGTTCAGATGCCAAACATGAACGGCCATGAAGCGACAAAAAAAATAAGGGCCCTCGACAGGAGCGATGCCGGAAAAGTACCGATCATAGCAATGACGGCCAACGCGTACAGGGAAGACATAGACAAGGCTCTGGCCGCCGGAATGAACGGCCACTTGGCAAAACCCGTCGATATGGAAGAAGTGCGGAAGGTCCTTTTCAGGTGGCTTGTCAGGGGAAGCGCCGATTAACACCCGGAGGGACTGTTTGCCCGCCGTTAACCGCCGCCGCCGTGGCGTACCCCGGCCGTATGAGCCTAATACATAAGCATGGCGTCGCCGTAACTGAAAAATCTGTACGCCGCCCGAATCGCGGCGGCGTAACTTTCCAGAACAAGGCCGAGCCCCGAGAGGGCCGCGCCGCCGTGTCCGGCAGGCCGCCCGCCATCCGTACAGGCGCGGCGGTTTTCCGCAAACGCGGATACCAGCATCAGCAGGGTTGAGCCGGGGGTGTGGAAGTTTGTGAACAGCCCGTCCACGGATCGAAAACGGTATCCGGGATATATAAAAATTGACGTGGTTCCCCCACCGGCTTTGATCCGTTCACCGTTCCAGGCCGACTCAAGGGTGCGCAGGCTTGTGGTTCCCACCGCGACAATTTTTCGCCCCTCCGCCCTGGCACTGTTGATACGCCGGGCCGCTTCATCATCAATACTGTACACTTCTTCGTGCATGACATGGTCTTCGACATTTTCACAGCGTACCGGTAAAAAAGTTCCGAGCCCCACATGGAGTGTAACAAAAGCCGCTTCAATACCGGCGCCTTCAAGCGCGGCAAACATTTCTCCGGTAAAATGAAGCCCCGCCGTCGGCGCGGCGGCCGACGCTCCTGGCCCGAGACCGGCGGCAGCTTTTCTGTCGGCGTACACGGTTTGATAGCGCTCACTGTCGGAAACGGTATCCGGCCGCGCTATGTAGGGTGGAAGCGGAATATGGCCGTGAATGTCAAGCCAGTCGTCGTCAACAGGCGAATCAAATCGCAGATACCGAAACCCGTCTTCCCGAATCCCGGCGGCGTTTTCCACAGCGGCGGATTCTCCGGGGGCCTCTACAATTTCCGCCGACACTCCGCCTGAAAATTCCCAGTGGCTTCCGGGCTTTTTCCGTTTTGATTTTTCCACGAGGACACGCCAGGTAACAGAGTCAAGTCTGTTGACAAGAAGAAAATCCGCGGCCGCGGATCCGGGGGCGCTCAGTGAACGGCCCGGCAGCCGCGCCTTGCGCACCCGCGAATTGTTGAACACCAGCAGGGGCCCCAGAGCGCCCGGCCCGGAGGAAAGGCGTTCCGCGAGAATAACCGGCAGTTCACAAACCATGCGGTGTTCGCGGAAACCTTTTTCCAGATCAACTGTCATGAGCCGACTTTTGCCCCGTTCCGGCGGCGGATACTGGGCGATAAGTTCTTTGGGGAGATCGAACCAAAAATCGGCAGTCTTCATGTTAAAAAAGAAATGCCTCTCCTGAGTTTCGGGCTTTTTCCAGCCCAAGATGCCGATACGCGAGATCGGTAACCATCCTGCCGCGCGGAGTGCGCTGCAGGAGTCCGGCCTGTATCAGATACGGTTCGTAGTAATCTTCCAGAGTGTCCGTTGTTTCGCCGACGGAAATCGCCAGGGTTTCCGCTCCCACAGGACCGCCGTTATAGCGTTCGATAATAACGCCGAGAATCTCCCTGTCGTACTTTTCAAGCCCCAGACCGTCGATCTCAAGCCGTTTGAGGCCTTCTTCCACCACGGCCCTGGTTATCCGGCCGCCGCCGGGAGAGCGCCTTTCCCCTCCGGCCGCGTCCGGGACTTTGCCCAGGCCGACCTGGGCAAAGTCCCGCATCCGCCTGAGCAGACGGTTAACCACGCGCGGAGTACCCCGCGCCGATGCCGCGAGAAGGGCGGCTGCGTCATCGTCAATGCCGGTTTTAAGAATCCCCGACGAACGGCGGACGATTGCTTCCATATCGGAAACATCATAAAAGCCAAAACGGCATGTGATGCCAAAACGGCTGATCAGAGGACTGGCTACATTCCCCGCTTTTGTGGTCGCTCCCACCAGGGTAAAACTCTGAATGGGAATGCGGATGGTCCGCGCGCCGGGCCCCTGCCCGATGATCCAGTCAAGTTCATAGTCTTCCATCGCGGTGTAAAGCATTTCTTCGATAGCGGGTTTAAGGCGGTGAATTTCGTCGATAAAAAACACGGCCTTTTCAGTAACCGTCATAAGAATCCCCGCGAGGTCCTTCGGCTTGTCCAAAGCCGGTGCGGAAGTTACCTTGAAATCAACCCCAAGCTCGCGGGCCACAACCTGGGCCAGCGTCGTTTTTCCGAGCCCCGGTGGCCCTGTCAAAAAAAGGTGATCAAGACTTTCGTTCCGTTCTTTGGCCGCTTTTATAAAAACCGAAAGGTTCTCTTTCATCGCCTTTTGACCAAGAAATTCATCGAGACTTTTTGGGCGAAGCGAAATATCTTTTTCGTCCTCGGCCATGCTTTCAGGACGGGCAATCCCTTTTCCCGCGGCGGATTCCGGGAAACTTCCCGGCCCATTTGTCCTTGCCGTTTTAGCCACCGCCCTAAGCCCCGCTTAATGAAACAATCGCCCGTTTGAAAAGAAGCTGTTCGCGTTCCGCTCCCTGTACCGAGTGATCTGTTTCCGCGTCGGCTTTTGTCAGCGCCCGGTCGGCCTGTTTCCGGTCATAGCCCATTTGGACCAGAGCGGCGGCAAGCTCCCCAAAAGGCGACGAGTCTCCTTCGGCGCCGGAGGAGGCGGCAAAGGAAAGCTTTCCCTTTAAGGCGAGTACCATTTTCTGCGCGGTCTTTTTTCCCAGTCCCGGAACAGATTCAAGCCGCGCGATATCCCCGTTTTCAAGCGCCGCTTCAAAATCATCCTGGCCTATTCCACCCATAATCCTGAGAGCCCCCTTCGGCCCCACTCCCTCAACCTTTAACAGTTCAAGAAACGTCGCCCGCCGCCGTTCATCGGCAAAACCAAAAAGCTTCATTTGATCTTCGCGATGATAAAGCCAGGTAAACACCCTGCCCTCTTCGCCCAGGGGAGGAAATTTTTCCATATCAAGCACAGGGCAGGCTATGTTCCATTCCACCCCACCCGTTTCAATCCTGAGAATATCCGTATGTTTTCCCGTTACCGTCCCGCGGACACTGTTGAACATGCGTAACTGTATCACGGAACAAGCCATCCGGTGAAGACTGCGTGGGCGGGTGAACGCGCGGCTCCGTAATGACGCGGAGGCCCGTCCCTCACCATACTCAGGCGTTCCGCCTTCGAAAATGGTTCGGGGCGGGCCTCCGCGCCGATGTTGAGCGGGCTCTCCCGGCTCCTGCAACACGGCGCGGGCTCAGGGGCGGTATCACCCACCGGTAAAAATGACGAACCTCGCGGCAGAGCCACGAGGTATCGTCGTTCTGCAAGGTATGGATTTTATGTGGGTTTAATACCCTCACAAACCAATATTTTAGCTAGCCAAAAACGCCCCGGAGGGGC
>JAIRWM010000078.1 GCA_031268975.1 Treponema sp.
GAATGCCAAAAGCGTCGGTAACGCCTTCCTTTTCGAGTATTTTTACAACAGCCTCTGAAGCAACCATGAACAGCACCCTCCGTTCCTATGTTCTTATTATTGGAATCACGTTTTTAATATTATAAAAAACACAACGTTTTGTCAATCTCCCGCTTGACGGGCGGATGGATACGGACACGGCCGCGTCCCTGGCAACCATGCGGTCCTCGATCTCCTGCTGAACGCCGTGGCATGGTGGTATCCTGCTGTCTGTACCAGACTGAACATGCGGCTTCCTGTATTTGATTTGACATATAGCCTCTTTACGGAACAATCCATGCCTTTTCTGCTTCTCGTGCCGCGGCACTATACATCAAAGCAACGCCGATTTATTTACATTCGAATAAATTAACGCTTCCCAAGTTCTGCCTTCAGGTTAGCCTTTCTGGAAACACTTAAATAATCGGCTCCAGATCTTTCTGAAGCAGCTTGATGTCAATATCGCGGACATTGCTCCTGTTCCTGTGCAGCAATTGCGCAACGGCAGTCCCGGCAGCCTGCCCAAGGGCCATGCAGTACGCGATATTACGTGCGGCGGAAAGCGCCGCGTGGTTTGCGCTGAAACAGCGCCCCGCGATATAAAGATTGTCAAATTCTTTGGCAATAATACTGCGGTAGGGAACCGTATAAAAACCGCCGTGCAATTCTTTAATGTCCGTACTTTTTCCGTCAACAGAATGAATTTCTACGCCGCCAAAATTACTGACAACACCATCCTCGAATCTGCGCAGTTTGTTTACATCATCATCGGTAAAGACATAATCTCCGCCGATACGGCGGGATTCCCGGATGCCCAACAGGCTTCCCGTATCCATTATGAATGAATTTTCAAATCCCGGCACAAAGGCCTTCATAAAACGAAAAGTTGCCGCAACCTGTTTTCTTCCGGCAACCATCGCTCCGCTAAGCTCTTTACTGTCATTCCCCTTAAAGTAGGGGATCCTCGTTGAATTGACCAGTACATGGGTTCCCTGCGGCTGATTCATGAAAATGAGCCCGCGCTGCAGCATCATCTCAAGCTCCCATTCACTTAGAAACCCCGGATTTTCTTTTAGTTTTTGACGAATAAACGGAATAAAATCGGCAAAGTGCGCGTACTTGTCATTGGCGATATTTTCACGGTTCCGGGCAGGACTTATCTTGTGGTTGGAATAGGTATCCTGTTCTGATTTATATACACCGGGGTGAGATTCCATTTCCGAGACAAGTTTTTCTATATCAACATTCGCGATTCTGAACATGAGAGTTGGGGAAGAACTATAACCTTGTTCGTTACCTACAACATATGAGGCGCCTGCCTTAAAACCCAGCTGCCCGTCGCCGGTACAGTCCGCATAGTACTTTGCCTTTACCGCTTCAAGGCCGTTTATACTGTCAACGATCGCATACTTGATATTTCGGCCATCCTTGATTACCCCGGTTATGGCAGTTCCAAAACGAACACCGGCGCCAGCCTCATCAATAACCATTGTGTCCAACATCCACTTGGCAAGTTCGGGATCGATGGGAACCTCGTGACGGCCCGAAAGAAAGTCGGATTTCTGGTGTGCATCCAATCGCCTGAGCAGTTCTTCGGCTATGCCATGGTTTGAAGCGGAAATGGCGATCTTGCTCATCAGGCCGGAAGTCATCATGCCGCCCAGAGCAAACATCCGTTCCGCCACAAAGGTCTTCAACCCCAGTCTTCCCGCGGCAACAGCCGCCCCGACTCCGGCACTCCCTCCACCCGCGACAAAAAGATCCGCCTCCTCTGCCACCGGGATCTTCAATCCCGAAACCTCTACATGTTCCATGTTTATACCCTCCTTGCCCAATCAATACAAATATTTTTAAGGTAACGCTGATTAACTTGTGGCTAATCAACGTTAGTCAATGCGAACTCCCTGCCGTTTTAATTCGTCCTGAAGGCCGGAAAGGTTGACATTTCCGCTGTCCTGGTTTTCTTTTATTGAAAGCGCGCTGGCTGCACCGGCCGCCTGTCCGCTCGCAAAAGCAAAATCAACACCACGAGTTGTATGTGTAGCGTCCTTTGTGGAAGAAACACAGCGTCCCGCCACCAATAGACAGGCAGCTTTTTTGGGACCGGCAGGAACCAGCATTCTGAAAGGTATCTGAAAATACGCGCCGGTAGCAACCCTTACCCGTGCCGGACCGTCTGAACAAACAGGATAAACACCTACCGAATCATCAAAACGGCATTCGCCGTCAATGTCTTCCAGAGTAAGCTGATAATTCCCCTTTATGCGCCTTGTTTCCCGTATTCCCATGGCGGTTGAAAAATGACGAAGCCTGGCTTCTTCAAAACCAGGTTCATAACGTTTCAACAACTCAAGCGTGGCAAGACAGCACTTTCTGGATCTTATCTCGGCTTCCGTTATGCTCAAGACATCCGTACCGTCAACAGGAACCCTCACCCGGTTAACAGCGGTTACTTCGGCCCGTGTCATCCGGTTAAAGATAATCTTGTCCGCAAAGCCCTCAGGCGGAACCGGATACCCGTCGGCCATTGCTCTTTTGAAACCATCGCTGATAAATTCGTGACGGATACGATCGAGCATTTCAGGGTGAGCATTCAAATTTTCCATCACCTTTTCCGTATCCACATCTGATACGCCGAAAATCGTTGTACCAAACATCAAATCGGTTTTTTCATCAGGTCCCAGATCGCACATTTCAAATGGACAACCACAACGTGCGGCAAAATCAGCATCTCCCGTACAGTCCACAAAACGTCTGCCCAATATTATTTCCCTGCCTGACTTGCTTTCAACAAAGACCCCCCGCAGCTTCTCGCCTTCATAATACGGCTCCGATACTACACAGTGAAAAATTGGCTTTATATTATGAGCAAGAACAAAATCATCCAGTATCTGCTTCATCAATTCCGTATCATAAACCAGTGAAGCCGATGGCATAAAGAAAGACGGAAACGCGGCGCTCCGTTCAAGCATCTTTTTTTCCAAAAGGGCCTGAACACCGCCGGGCATTACGGTCTCTTTCTGCCTGCACCAAGAAGAAGGTTCCATGTTACAGATGGTTGGGATTCCACCCAGAAAACCATAGCGTTCAACAATAATAACCGATGCACCCGCGTCAGCCGCTCCGACCGCGGCGCCAATACCGGCGGGACCGCCGCCAAGAACTACTACATCGGCTTCCGCCAATACGATCCTTTCGTTTTCTTTCTCTGTTACCGTCTTTTGCATGTTCTTCTCCATAAATCTTCAATTTCGCACGGCCGTTTTTTATCCCTTGATACTTCCGGCCGTCATACCCTGTATTAATTGTCTGGAACCAATGGCAAACATGATCAGAATCGGGATAATACCCATTCCAAGAGCCAAAATACGCGCCGCGACATCAACCCGGAATTCCCCCTGTAAAAGGGCTATTGCCAGCGGAACGGTGTAGAGGGTCACTTTGCTGACAACAACCAGAGGAGTCATGTAATTGTTCCACGACCATAGGAAAAGGAGCAGTGACATGCACACCACGGCAGGCCGGATGATCGGCAATACCAGCCGAAAGAAAACACCGAAGTCGTTACAGCCGTCAAGGCATCCACTTTCAAGAATTTCATTGGGAACCGCACTGCCAATATATTGGGTCATCCAGAAAACGACAAAGGCATTCGCCATTCCCGGAAATATGAGCGGCAGCAACGTGTTTATCCAGCCGATCATTTTCATTTCCACCACAAAACCAACAAGGCCGACCTGAGACGGGATGGCGATTGTTGCCAGCACAAAGGCAAACAGCGCGTTTTTTCCCCTGAACCGGTATTTTGCAAAGGCATATCCGGTAATGGCGCTTACCAGCACCGCGCCGGCGGTATGGGGAATTGCCACAATAAAACTGTTGATATACGATCTGAAAAACCCGGAATTGACAACCGATCGCAAATTTTCCCCGAAATAATTGCCGGGAAACAGTTTCGTGCCCAGAAAAAGATCCTCGGTAACATAAGTACCCATCATGATCATCATATAGAAGGGCAGCAAGGCGACTGCGGACAGGAGAATCATAAAAACATAAACCGGCAGCTTTATGATAAAATATTTTTCCTTCCTTGAAGCCATACCATCCCCTCAGACTTGATTATCCCTGTTCAACAGCCTCACGCTGAAAAATGAAACAAAGGCAATAATTATAAACAAAATATATGCCATGGCCGAACCGTAGCCAAATTCAAACTGCCTAAAGGATACTTCATAAAAACGCATAACAACTGTCAAAACCGATCGTTCCGGCCCGCCGAATGCGCCGTCCTGCTGTCCTGAAGTGACAAACAGAAGCGAAGGTTCATCAAAAAGTTTAAGTCCATTGATAATACTGGTTGTAATGATAAACGCGAATATGGGCTTCAACATGGGAATGGTAATTCTGAAGAAAGAATTGAGCCAGGAAGAACCATCTATTGTCGCAGCCTCATAAAGCTCATCTGGAATTGTTGTCAGGCCGGCGGTAAGCATAATCATCATATAACCATAACCATTCCAGATGGTCATTGTAATAACCACCATTCGGGCCGACCAGGGATAGCCGAGCCAATAATAGGGTTCAAGCCCGCACAGATCGAGAAACCCGTTCACAACTCCCGTCTTTACGTCGAACATCAGCTGAAAAAGGAGTCCGACCGCAACCGGTGTCGTTATACAAGGCAGAAAGTTTATGAGCTGAATCATTCCCCGTGTGCGGCGGAAAAAATCTTTCAGAAAAACCGCCGCGAGCAACCCGGCAAGAATAACAAGAGGAGTATTAAAGCACAGAAGCAGAACCGTATTGAAAAGAGCCTGATAAAAAAATTTATCTCTTGTAAAAAGACGGATATAATTTTCAAATTTCACAAAAACAGCTTCATTAAAGCCGTCCCATGCGGAGAAACTGATTCCCAATGAAAAAAAGAGCGGAAACAGATTAAAAACAAGGTAAATAACAAAAAAAGGAGCAAGCATAATGTAAGGAACGATCTTCTTGCCCACAACTTTACCCCCGCGCGGCAGCCAGGCCCTTTGAAAGTATAAAAAGACCCCCGAAAACCAGGTGGAAATCGGGGATCCCAAGCTTTTTTGTCTTTACCTGCTCAGTGAAGACCGTCTGTTGACAAGATCGTCAATCATCCGATCTACAACTTCCCCAGTATCAACGTTACCATTCGAAGCGTTAATGCTTCTTACCGCCACACCTGTTACCTGATTAACATCCTGATCATATCTCGTAGGAATTCTGACCTTTCCAATGTTCGGCAGTACCCGGTCACTAATATCCTTCAACACATCCTGGCCGGCAAAATAGGGATCTGAACTGCTGTAGAAATTTTCCATTTCGTAATAAAGAGGCTTCCACGGCTGGAAGTTACCCATAATATCCCGTTCAAGAGCCGCCCCCTTTTCCGTCAGAAAATTCCAGGTAATGAACGTAACCGCCCCTTTCTTGTTGATTGCCCTGGTAGGAACGCCCATGACCGTACCGCCCCAAGGGAAGGGGCCGTCGGGCGGAAGCATAAATCCCCATCTGCCCATGCTGTTCCGGTCATTCATCTTGATGACATACACAACAGACCAATTGGCGCAGGGATAGAAGATGTGTTCATCGGTCGTGTAGGAAGCGTTCTCACCAGGACTTCCGGCATCTATCTGGTCAACGATCCTGTTTTTCTTGAATTGAATCAATCTTTCAATAACCGGCGTAGCGGCCTTTTCCAAATTTACCTTGTCCCCTATTACAAAAGGTTCCGATGTCTGTCCCCATAAAAAGGTAGCCGCATCATTCAGCGTCGCCATCATAAATACCTTTCCATTGGACTTCCTCTGAACCTCAATGCCGGCCTGTACAAAGGCGTCCCAGGTTGGGAACAATTTTTCCAGTTCGTAGGGATCGTCGGTCCCAAAATATTCTTTGGCCAGAGGCCTCTTGTACGCCATGCCGGCTACCGACGGACACTCAGGACCCACCCATTTGCCGGACGGGGTTGTTTCCAGAGGAACAAGATAGTCAAGCACCTGACTTTTGTCCACGCTGTAAGGCGGCGCGGAAATATCTTCCCAAATATCCATGGCAAGCAGATTACCCCGGAATGATGATTCTATCCACGCAATGTCCGGCAGCTCTCCACCTCCAGCCAAAGTTGTCTGAAGTTTCGGAGCCACATCTTCCGAGGCAGTGACAACTATTTCTATATCCATCCCCGTATCTTCCTTAAAGTACACAAATTCACTTTTGTATTCGGGTGAATTGCTCCAACCCCAGACAACGAGCTTCTTCATGCGGGGATCGTCTTCCAAAACAGTCTGCCCGGCTTTCCTGTTACAGGAGATCATTAGAACCGGCAGCAAAAGTACAACCGGCAGGCCAAAATTCAGTATCTTTTTCATCTCATCCCCCTTGAATTATTTTACCGGAATCCCGTCTGATGAGGAATTTTGTAATTCCACAAAATAAAACTCAATACTAAAATTTAGTATTGTCAAAACAGTATAATATGCCTGAAACTCTATGTCAACAGAAATTTGTTACTGGGTATGGATTTTATGCGGGAATCCGGCAAAGACCTCAAAGGCACTGAACAACTTGTCATTCCATTCCGGCAAAAAATTCGACCGGGACGTATGAAAAAACAGACAACTCGGCCTGCCAAGAAAGCACTGATTTATTCGAATGCGAATAAATCAGTGCTGCTTTAATGCGGTTTTCCAAGGGAAAACAAGAAAAACAGCAGGGTTACGCTGATTAGCCACAAGTTAATCAGCGTTACCCTGACTGTTACCTGTCTCGGCGGACAGAACCCCTGGTTTTATACCACCTGTTTCCCCATGATTTTTTATTTTTGAAAATTAGAATACGATTCTTGAAATTAGAATTGGGGAATGATATAGTAAACTGGAGCAATTAACAAACGGAGGAGTTTTATATGCATTATAACCGGATGGGAAGAACAGAAATGCTTGTAAGCCGGATCTGCCTGGGCACCGGTACTTTCGGCGGCGGGGGCAATGGTTACGGTAACTGGGGCTCCGTAGTGGAAAAGGACGCTCATTATCTTATGGATATGGCACTGGAGGCGGGGATCAACTTCTTCGACACCGCGGACGCTTACGGGGCCTTTGGCGAGGGAAGCTACAGCGGCATGGCGGAAGACATCGTAGGCAAATGGTTTGCCAAAGGCGGGGGCCGCCGGGAACGGGTAGTACTTACCACCAAAGTAGGACATGTAATGGACAATGTGGAAACTTGGGAAGGCCCCAACACCCTGCGTAACATTTCTCTCTACAAGACACACAGGCATTTTAAGGAATCCCTAAAACGGCTCAGGACGGATCATGTAGAACTGTATCTGCTCCACGATATCGTCAAGCCCCATACTTGGGATGAAACCTGGGATGCCCTTGAACGCCTTGTCAGAGGCGGGGAAGTGGATTATGTCGGTACGAGTAACGGATCGGCCTGGGAAATCATGAAGGGCCAGGAAGCGGCCCGGCGCAGAAACCTTCTGGGAATTGTAAATGAACAACATGTGTACAACCCCATTATTCGCCAGCCTGAATACGAAGTACTTCCCATGGCGCTGGATCAGGGGATCGGCATTACGCTGATGAGTCCCCTGTACCGGGGCGTGCTGGGCGTCGATCTTCTTGAACCGGGGAAAAGACCCCTCAGTGATGAGGCTCAGCGGGTGGTGGAAAAATACCGGTCACAGCTTACCCAATATGCCGGGCTCTGTCATGATATTGGCGAACCGACAGGCGCGGTAACCATTGCCTGGCAGCTTGCCCATCCGGCAATCACCGCCTCGATCATCGGCCCCTGTACCCCCAAAGACCTTGAGGAACTCATCCACGCGGACGACATAAAGCTGGATGAATCCACCATGGAGCGGATCAACGAGATCTTTCCCGGTACAGGTGGTCCCGCACCGTGGTCCTACGAAGGCTGGGGAGAGCTGAGTCCCGCGACCCAGCCTTCGGAACTTTTGCCAAAGAAGTAAGGCGGTCACAAAATCCGGCAGTCCGAAAGAACTATGAAAAACCGCAAGAGCCGGTTACAAAATAACCAATTTTGGAACCGGTTCAAGCAGTATGAAATAACGTAATAATCATCCACGGGACTGCGTCATTTTAAGAACATTCTTGTAATTTTCCCGCAGTATATGTCCGGCTTCGCCCATGCAGAGATAACCGTGACCGCCCAGTACCGCGTCGGGATGCTCTTTCCAGACTTTTTTAGAGCTTGCAATATGATCCAGTGCCGAATAACGCGTGTCGCCGGTCCACCAGATCTTTTCACCATGCGCGGGGATACTGTCGGGACAAAGAAAGTCCCCCACAAACCAAAGATCCCTGCCACCAAGATTGAGGCGGTAGATACAGGACCCCGGAGAGTGACCGGGTACGGCGATAACATCAAACTCAAGTTCCCCGACGGCAATTCTACAGTCCCCCTCAAGAACCACGTCTACCCCGCAGGGCGGAAAAAACTGATGATCAAAGGGATTGTCCGGATCAGGCCCGCCCTTCTCAATCACCGCCCGATCCTTCTCCTGTGCGGCAACCTGCGCCCCTTCAGATCGCCAGCGGGCGGCCAACCCCACATGATCCCAGTGACCGTGTGTCAGAAGCACGTGGGTTATCTTTCGGCTGTCAAGCCTCCAATATTTCAGCCATTGGGACGTAATATTCTCCGAGACACCCGCGACACCAGCGTCGATAATTGCCAAACCGCCTGAATATTCTATGGCGTATACGTGACAGAGTTTTCCGAAACAGGGACCGTCGATCACATACAAATTTTCCAGCAGCCGCATACCTAACCCTTGATGTTAACCCCGGCCGGTTTTTCGGAACTCTCTGCCGGTTCCGAAGTCCCAAACTCCCGGAGGCAGCCGGCCTGTTTTATCCTTTTACCGCTCCCGCCAAATTGTTGATAAAATACTTCTGAACCGCAAGAAACAAAACCATTGCGGGAACCGCAATAACGACAGATGTCGCCATCAGGCCTCCCCAGTCAGTGGTGTACTGTCCGACAAAACTTTCAAGTCCGGGTGGAAGGGTTTTGAGACTTTCCCTTGAGATCAGCCTGTAGACAATCAGAAGTTCCTGCCAGACACTGATAAACACATAAATACTGGTCGTGACAATACCCGGCATTCCAAGCCGCAAAACAATGCGCCAAAATACGCCTATCGTTGAACATCCGTCAATTCTGGCCGCCTCAAAAATCTCGACAGGTATCTCGCTCAAATACCCCGAAAGAAGAATAATCGCGATAGGAATCCCCCATGCGGAGGCAGAATAGGTCAGAACAAGGGAAAGCCGGGTATTGATAATACCCATGGTCCTAAACATCATAAACAGCGGGACTACCGCCGTTACAACAGGCAGGATTTGAATCACAACAAACATCGAGTTATACAGTTTATTGAATTTGAATTTCAGAAAACTCATGACATAAGCGGCCATTGTCGCCAGTGATATTGTCAGAACAACGGTAGACAATGATGTAATAATGCTGTTCTTTGTATACATGAGCAGATTATTTCTCTTGCCTTCGCCGATATAATTTTCAAGTGTGGGGTGATTCGGAATGAATTTCGGAGGGATCTGATACACCTCATTCTTTGGTTTCAGGGAAGTTGACAAAATCCAGAAAAATGGAAAGATGATGACAAGAATAATTACAATCATCGCGCAATAATTGAGACCGTCTTCCGCCAGTTTCCATGGCTTTATCCCGCGTTTGTTCTTCATGTATGCCGAACCCTCCCCTTCCTGACAATCATGCTCACGATATAGACAACTACAAGCATGGCAACGACGATCAGCGCCGAGAATGTCCCCAGTGTAGTCGCCTGCTTGAAATCCAGCATCCTGAAGGCAATCCGCTGGATCATAACCGGAAATGTTTCCGTCGTGGCGCCCGGGCCGCCTTTTGTCATTGTATAAATGATCGAGAAAGAATTAAAATTCCAGACAAAGACCAGAAAAGCGCAGCGCTTAAGTATTGGAAAAAGCCACGGAATGGTGATATAGACAAAACGCTGAAACGGATTGGTGCCTTCAATTATCGCCGCCTCGATCTGCTCGGCCGGAATTGTTTTAAGTTTTGCATATGACATTACCGCGACAAAAGGAAACCCTCTCCACACATTCGCGAGAATAACCGCAAATAGGGCTCCGGCGGGATTTGTAAAAAAAGTGAAGTCCTTCGAAATAATTCCCCACTTTACAAGATACGTCCAAACGATGCCATAATCGCCTGAAAACATCCACTGGAAATTATACCCGGTAACAACTTCCGGCATGATCCACGGAAGAAGGATCAGGGCGCGCAGAATGCTGATTCCCCGTATATGTGAATTCATCACAAGGCTGCACAAAACCCCCAGCAGAAAAATCGGGACAAAACTGCCTACTGTCCAGATTAACGTACGCAAGGTCGTATTCCAGAGTATCCCGTCACCTATGACCTGCCGGTAATTGGCCAAGCCGACAGGAGAAAGATTCTGGTTCATGAGAGTATACCCGGTAAAGCTGACATAAATGTTAAGGATAAAGGGGAAGACGGTAAAAAACACGACCAGCAAGATACCGGGCGTTGTCATCAGAAAACCATAAAATTGATCCCCCAAATGCTTCCGCACCGGCTTGTGAAACACTGTATCCATAACTACAACCTGTATCGGCTCCACCTGTAAATGTTCCGGCTCCCATGTAAAGAAGCCGGAACATGAAATCCGGCAAGCGCCGGCGTCAATTGTTCGGCTTGTTCGTATCCAGTATTCTTTGAAGTACTACGTTAAGAGCGGCGGCGTCAGACTTGAGACTGCCGGTAGATTCAAATACAACTTCGTTATACGCGGCTCCGAATCCTTCTTCAACATTCGTGCCCAGAGGACAGCCGTCCTGCAAAATTCCGCGCGCGGCATTCAGGGCTTCCTGGAACGGCGCAAATTTGGGATCGCTCAGGGGCGCGTAATTGTAGGCGGCTCTTACGGCGGACATTCCGGCGATGCACTCGGCGCCTGACTGCGGGGAGTTGAGAAATTCCAGCAGCTGGAACGCTTCTTCCTGGTGCGGGAAATCGCTGTTGATCACATAAACCCAGCCGCCAAGAATTGTCGCGGCCGATTTTTTGCCCGGAGGTATCGGCACAAGACCATAAGGCATATCTTCAGGAATGGTAACGCCAAACTGGCCGTAGATCCAGGGCCCCATAAACATCATCGCAAACCTGTTTTCCGCGAATCCGGTATAAAGCCTGTTCCAGTCATAAGTGATGGCGTCCCTCGGCATATATTGCTGGACATCCCTGCCCCACTGCACAAAGGCCTCCGCCTCCGGCCCCTCGAAAACCGCCCTGTACCATCCGTTGCCATCGGAGGCGACGTATTCACCGCCGTCGGCATGATAGAATATGCCAAGACAATGGGTGGCGGTCGCGATACTCCCCATGGGATATGCAAAACCGGCAACATCATGCTGTTTTGCGATTTTCATGATTTCTTTCATCTCTTCCATTGTTTTGGGAGGCTGTACACCCCAGTCTTCAAACATTTTTTTGTTGTACATGAGTACCATTCCGTCTACTTCAAAAGGCACCGCGTACCATTTGCCGTCGTATTTGCAGTATTTATCGGCAATCGCTTCAAAAAAATAACCGGGTTTACCCATCTCGGATTTGTTCATCCTGTCGCTTATATCGGAGATGGCCCCCGGCTGCGCAAGCACGGGTACGGCGTTTATCGGAATTATAAACAGGGCGTCATCACTTCCGCCGGCTGCGTGCTGCGAAAGGACATTGGCAAGGAGTTCATTCTGCCCGGTATAATTGAATTCAACCTTGATGTCGGGATGAGATGGATAAAAGCGTTCTTCCAGGGCCTTTTTGATATATTCATCCTGTACGCCCCTCCAGTAGTTTTGGAAATTTATCTTCAAAGTAATGGGCCCGCCGGAAGTCCCGGACTGCTTGCCGCAACCAGCGAACACAAGGGCCGCGAGAACAGCCGTTCCCAATAAAAAAACAATGTTTCTTTTCATACCTTCCTCCTGGAAAAACCTGATTTTCCCGTTACATTAAACATTTTCCAGTCTGCAACGCGGCCTGAAAGATGCTCTTAATATGTAACATCAAGTTTTAAATATTAGAAACTGATTCATTATGGGGCGTAATACTCATTCTGTCAACAGTATTATTCAATTGAAAACAAAGAAAAACGCCCGTTATCCTGGGGGCACATTATTCGGGGCGGGGATTACTGTTGGTCCTGCCGCACATGGCGGAAAGGGCGCCTAAAGCAGCGCTGATTTATTCAAACGCGAATTAATTGAGGCTTTTTCAAAACTTCAGATTTGAAAGAGCAGCCGCTTAAAAATACACGTTTCGCAGCCGTCAGGCGGGAAACTGCAAGAGCCGACGCAAAACCAACCGGGTTTTGCAAGAGACTCAATTTTCAAGAAAGCCTGTCCATAATGTGTCTACATTATGGACAAACACTAACAAGCGTTACCCTGATTCTCCCGGTATTCCAGAGCGACCCAGGTATCGCAGACTTCTCCGGGGTTCATGGTGGTATAGGTCCCGTACCTGAGGGAATGTTCAAATCCGGCAAAGCGGTCGTCTCCAGGTTCCAGGCCGACTGTAACGCCGTGGCGCCCCGAGTGATAAAGGGATCGCAAACAGGGAAAGCGCTTCAAATCCCAGGTGAGTTCCACGGCAAGTTTCGCATCCGGATTTGACAGTGAAACGCGGCCTTCCCGGGGTTCGGGAAACACGACAAATTCCCAGCCATCATACGACCGGGGCAGGGGGTGGTGAAGATCGAAGGGCCTGCCCCGGCGGGAAAAATAAACGGCGTCCACCGGGTACACAAAATCATCGGGCTCTCCCCCGCCAGGGTTCCGCATATGCTCCCACGCATTGAAAACCCTGTCCGCAGGCAGATTCACAATGGTATTTTCATTGACAAAATTCCCCGAGAACATGGCGTGTTGAACCCAGGTAAAACGCGCGGGAGCGTCCCCGCCCATGGTCAGGCGCTCTTTGATTTTCAGGGCGGTCCCCCCGCTGTGTACGGTAAAGGTCTTGTCAACTTTGAGGGGAAGCAGAGGAAGTTCCACGGTACACCGGACGGCCGCGGAGTCATTCCCCTGGATAATCTCGCAATCCCAAGGCAGGGTGGTAGCCACGCCTCCATTTGATTCGGAAATGACCACGTCTTTGTATTCTCCCAGGTGGGGAAGTACATCCATCCAGCCCCCAAGGCTGTGATCTCTGTGGCTCCCGAGTCGCTTTTTGTGAAGATCCAGATCCTTAAAGTCGGCCAAGGTAACATCCGATTTGAGAAGACAATCCATTTCCAAAGGCTTCCAGACAAATTCCAGAAGATCCGCTCCTTTTCCCGCGAGAACTACGGCTCTGACAAACTCATTCTCCAGAGTGATCTCTTCAAGTCCAAACCGTATTTCTTTCTTTACAGAACACCCCATGTCCTACTCCTCTTTCCTGTACGGCACTATGCCGGGTATGCCCATGGACAGGGCGTAGAGGGAGGTACTGGCGGTAACAAAAAGGGTTTTGCTGTCTCCGCCGCCGAAACAGAGATTTCCCGCATACTCAGGACATTTAAGCACGGCCAGCGGGACCCCTGCTGAACCGATAATCCATATTCCGCCGGGGCCGGTTACATATACATTACCTTCAATATCAACCTTCATGCCGTCGGGCGCTCCGTCTCCATAGGACCTGTCCAAAACGGCAAAAACCTTCTTTTCGGAAACCGTTCCGCCGGACTTCATATGAAACGAGAAAATTTCCTGCGTATCGGTATCGTTTACATAGAGAATGGATTCATCCGGTGAAAAGGCAATGCCGTTGGGACGGCCTATTTCGTTGTTCAGGAGGCTTATCTCCCCGCCGGGAGTGGTCCGGTATACTCCGTTATACGCAAGCTCCCGGGGACCTCCTATATCTTTGGGGTATTGATCGGTAAAAAAGAAATCGCCGCCCATGGAGACCACAACATCATTGGGACCGCAGAGTATTTTTCCCTGATATTTTCCTGCCACCATGACGCTCTTTTCATGATCCGTATAGGCCACGCTTCGGCTGGTTCCTTCCGCCGCGACTATACGGCCAAGGGAATCCATGGAAAGACCAACCGCCCAGTTTGACTTCTCCCTGTAAAGCGAGGCCCCTTCCCTTTCAGTCCACTGATATATCCGGTCATTGAAGAAATCGGTAAAGTAAAGCCTGTTTTGCCTCGAATCCCAAACAGGACCTTCGGAAAAGCGGTAGCCGCCCGAGAGTTTACGCAGCTCTCCGCCGGCAGGAAACAGGCGATCCGCGTCCGCGCTGAATTTTACAATTTCAGGTCTCATGATCTCCTTCCTCCAGAATCAAAAAGTAAAACAAAATTCCAACTTTTGGAATGACTGTTATTGTAGATCGGCAGAGCCTGACTGTCAACAGAAACATCCCGCACCAAAACGGAAAAAGAGACGACTCGCTGGTTTTTAGGGGACGCGGGGGAACAGTCCGGTTTTTTTGGCGGATACGCCTGACTGGAAGCGATGGTCCATGGGGCTGTCCAGGAAGTTGGTGCGCAAACTACGTTTGCGACTTCCCGGACAGCCCTTGCATTTGCTCCCGTTTCGTTGAAACGGTGCGCAAATGCCGCATTAAGGAAGCTGTCCGAACAAGTTTTTCAAACTTTTCGGACAGCCCCATCTTCGTTCTACGCTTCCCAGCCCATTTCGCGGGACGCCTTGACGCTTATGTCCT
>JAIRWM010000183.1 GCA_031268975.1 Treponema sp.
AATTTATCAGCCCCGGAACCGGTGAAAGCCGCCAGCTTTTGAAACGAAACGGGGAGCCAATCGTGTCCAGCATGGGCAACCCCTGGAAGGCGATCTATCACACGGGCAGGGCGCTGGCGAAAACCATGGAACTGCTGGGACAGATTGCGGTGAAAGAGAAAACAGGGGCGTAATTATGGAAAAAGCACAATTGACAGGTTTTATTATTACGGCCGGACATCTGGATATTGAATGGTATCAGCCTTTGCGTTCGTACCGCTTCTGGACTATTGAAACATTTGAAGATTTAAAAAAAGCGGCAAAGCGGGATGATTTTACCTGTTATGTTCTTGACGGCCAGGTTTTCCCCCTTGAGGAATATCTTGAGGCTGTTCCCCAGGATGAAAAAGAGATGCGATCTCTCATCAGACAGGGGAAGCTGGCGATAGGTCCGTTTTATACACAATTTGATGAATGGCTTCCAAGCGCTGAAAACATGATCCGCAACTGCCTTTACGGCAGGCGCATGGCCGAATCATTCGGCGGTTATATGCGCGCCGGGTATTTGCCTGACAACTTTGGACATCCAATGCAGATCCCCCAGATACTCCGGGGTTTTGGCATTGACAGCCTCCTTTTCATGCGGGGTCTGCCCGAAATTGCCGGAGGTCATCCCGATGAATTTATATACAAGGGTCTCGATGGTTCCGAAGTGCTTGTAAGCCATTTCAGGGAAAGTTATTCAGGCGCCTTCGATATTTTCAGCAAGAAAATAGATCCTGTTCAGCCGCGTATTGTCCCTTATTATGACGGAAACGACAGTTACCTTTCCTTTGAATGGCACAGGGAACTTGCCGATCATGACGACCCTGAACGTATAGCCGGAAGCATGATCTCGAATGTGGAACGTATAAAAGATCGCTATCCTTCCGGGGTCGTTCCCCTCATCGCGGGATTTGATCATCTTCCGCCCCAGATCAACATAGGCGATTCGGTAAAGAAGGCAAACGAAAGTCAGAAGAATATTGAATTTGTCATGGGTACCGCAGAGGACTATATCCGCATGGTGTATCAACGGATGAAAGAACCTGCCGTATATAACATGGAACTGCTCGGTTCGCGTTACCAGTATGTTCTTCTGGGCGCTCTTTCGACCCGGTGTTATCTCAAGCATGAGAATTTTGCCGGTGAAGCCCTGATGGAAAAATATGTAGAACCTCTGGATGCCCTGGCGGGGATGTACGGTTACTCCGGGAAAAAACAGCTTGTGGATGAAGCCTGGCGTTATCTTATGATTAACAGCGCGCATGATTCCATTCATGGCTCCAGCGTTGACGAAGTACACAAGGAAATGGAGTTCCGCTATGCCGCGGTACGGCAGATTGCGGCCGGTCTTATTCACGATGTTCTTGCATACTGGGGCAGACACGTTTCCCGCTGGTGGGAAAAACCCGGTGAAGACAGAAACAAAACCAAAATAAAGGTCTCGTTTCCCAAGGCAAGAGAACTTGATTTGGATTACACAACCAGGGGAATTGTGACCTATGCTCCCTTCGGCGCGGATTTTGCGCAGCCATCGGATCTGTGGCTTCCGGTCGGCGATCTGCCTGTTGAGATACTGAACGCCGGGGGAAAAACTCTTCCCGTTCAGATCATGCCAAGAGAGAATATCCCCCTCAACGGCACAGGCGAAGTACGGCACGAGCCTTTTCCGTCGGATGTTTACAGGCGCGTTCTCTTCCTGGAACGGTACGAGGCTCCGGGCATAACTGTACAGGCGGCGGCGGCGGAAAAGAAGGCTGTTGAATCATCCCTTGTGTGCGGGGATTCGTTTATTGAAAATGATTTTGTCCGGGTGGAAAGCGGCGGCGCGCTTCTTTCCATTTTTGACAAGAAGGGCAGAAAGGGCTATTACTCGCTGAATCTTCTTGAAGAAGACGCGGACGCCGGAGACGCCTGGGACTTTTCTCCTCCGTGGATTCCCGGAGAAGTGGTCAGATCAAATTCGGGAGAATTTTCGAGTGTTCTTGTTGAAAACGGGCCGGTTCGGGCCGCCCTGGAAATACGGGGAAACGTCAGCGTTCCTGCCTGTCTTGAAGGCGACAGGCGCAGCGCCCGGCGGGTGGATATACCGGTTGCCTTTACTGTCGCCGTTTACGACGGAATCGCGCGGGTCGATGTAAAGCTGGAACTTGAAAACACGGCGCGCGATCACCGTATACGTCTCCGGCTTGTTCCGGGATTGCAAACATCTTTTGTTCGTTCGCAGGGTCATCTTGCCATTCTTGACAGGCCCGTTGAAAGGCAAAAAGAAATTGAGAAATGGTTTCAGCCTGTAACCCAGCTTCTTCCTTTCAGAGAGTGGCTTTCGCTTGAGGATCAAAAAAACGGTCTTGCTGTGGCGGTAAAGGGCATTTATGATTACGAGGCCAAAATGAACGCCCTTACCGGGTGTCCCGAAGTATCGCTCACGCTGCTCAGGGGAATTGGCCTTATGGGCCGGCTCAATACCATGCAGCGCAAGGGAGGGGCATCGTCATCGGTTGCCACGCCTGGCGCGCAGTGTCCGGGAACGCAGCGTTTCGAATGGTCGTATATTCCCTATGCGACAGACGGAAACAACAAAGTGCCCTTTTTGGCTCTTGCCCAAAGTTTTCTTTATCCGCCGGTTTCCCATGTCATACGCTCGAGCCGGGAGGACTCTGTTCTGGATGGCGCCCGCTCTTTTTCCTGGGCGGAACCGAACATACAGTTTTCGGCCTTCAAGCGCTGCCATGACGGGGACGGGTATATACTCAGGTTTTTCGAAAATCAGGGGAAAGCGACCGAAGTCAGGGTGAATATACCCGCTTTTTCCGGGGCGTTTCTTTCGGATATGAATGAAAAGACCGGCGAACCGCTTTCAATCAGGGACAGAACGGTAACAGTCAGGGCCGGAGCGTACAAGGCTGTTTCTATCAAACTGGAGGTGTAAGATGAGCGATACCGCGACCGCCCCTCCCAGGCGCAGTTATTTCAGCAGGCGGAAAACACATCAGGCTGTAGCGGGTTTTCTGTTTATATTGCCCGCGATGACAGGTTTCATCGTATTTCTTTTTATTCCAACGGTAGCGGCTTTTCTGATAAGTCTTTTTGAGTGGAATGTATCTACGCCGCCCGTATTTAGAGGCGTGGAAAATTATACAACCCTCTTCCGGGACAAGCTGTACTGGAATGCCATTTGGGTAACTCTGCAATATATTGTGTACCACATTCCCGCCAGTCTCATTCTCGCCTTTTTTATGGCGGTAGCAATGAAGCAGAAAATAAAGGGAACCAGTTTTTTCAGAACGGCTTTTATTGTTCCGTGGATTACAACGCCTGTTATTATTTCCTTTATATGGAAATGGCTTCTGGATCCGAATTTTGGCGTGATCAATTATTTTACCAGAACTTTTCTGCGTTTTAATATTGCTCCCATTGTTGCCGCCAACTGGTTCCCCATGGTATCAATTGCCGTTATCAACATGTGGGTATTCTGCGGCTATCATATGCTTGTCTTTACCGCGGGACTGGGCAACATTCCCGAAACAATCTACGAGGCGGCGACCATTGACAACGCCAACGCGGCCCAGCAGATGTGGCGCATTACACTGCCGCTCATGCGTCCAACGATCATGTTTGCGCTGATTACATCGGTAATAGGATCTTTCCAGATATTCGATTTGATTTTTGGCATGTATCAGGGCGGGCCCGGCGATCTTACGAGGGTGTATTATTTCTATATTTATCAAAACGCGTTTGCGTTCTACAAGATGGGATACGCCTGCGCGATGGCGGTAATCCTTTTTGTTATTCTTGTTGTTTGCACCGTTATTCAGTATCTGGGTTTTCAGCGCAATATGATTACGGATTTTTCATCATAAGGAGCAGTCTGTGGGTTTGAGTTTGCATAAACAGGTCCTGGCGAAAAAAATCATCACATATGTTTTTTGTATTGTCGGAGTGTTCTGTGCGGTTTTCCCCCTTTTCTGGACACTGATTACCGCGCTGAAACCTTCAACGGAAATGTTTACCTATCCCCCATCCCTGCTGCCCAGGCATGTTACGGCAAGAAATTTTGTTGATGCCTGGAAAAAAGCTCCTTTTGGCCGGTTCTTTTTCAATTCTATATTTGTTACCAGTTCTGTTGTGGCGGGGCAGCTTTTTTTCAGTTCCATGGCCGCTTTCGCTTTTGCGAGAATCAAATTTCCCCTGCGGACTTTTTTCTTTTTTTGTTTTCTTTCAAGCATGATGGTCCCTGGCATCGTTATCATGATTCCCCAATTTATTACGTTTCGCATACTGAGACTTCTTGATTCCTATTGGGCGCTTATTCTCCCCGGATTTCTCGGCACGGCTTTTTGTGTATTCTTCATGCGCCAGTTTTTTATGGCAATACCCGATTCACTGCAGGAAGCGGCGGAAATAGACGGGTGCGGTTATGCCAAAATGTTTATTGTTATATTTCTTCCGATGGTTACGCACGCGCTCATTACCCTTGGCCTTATTCGGGTAGTGGCTGTCTGGAACGATTTTCTCTGGCCTCTTATCGCGACAAACAGAGAAGTTTTGCGCACGGTGCCGGTCGCGATAGCAACCGTCTTTTTCAATTACAGAAATATTGACTGGGCCGGGTTGACCGCCGCTTCTACCATGGCCCTGTTTCCGCTTGTGGTTATGTTTCTGTTTACACGAGACTACATCATAGAGTCGATTGCCCTTACGGGATTCAAGTAGGAATTGGCCTTTTGTCAAAAGGCGAATTTATATGTGAGTGAAACCCTGATTAATTGATACGGATTTTCGGGGATTTCAAAGTTCAAACATGGAGGAATTTATGAAGAATCGCATGTTGTTTGTGATCTTGCCGGGACTGCTTGCCCTTACAATGTCATTGGGAGCCTGCAGGGGATCTGATTCATCGTCAAGAGGCGGCGCTACGACAATCCGTTATTTTACATGGACGGCTGAACAGATAGACGGGATCAGGGCGACCGTCGCCGAATTTGAGGCCCAGACGCCGAATGTCAAAGTTGATGTTCAGACCGCTCCCTGGGATCAGTATTGGCAGAAAATGCAGACCGAAATTGCCGGCGGCAATGCGGCGGATGTATTCATGAATCAAACGTGGTATTTCAAGACCCTGCAGGGAGCCGGGGCCGCGGAACCCCTTGATGACTGGATCAAGCGGGACAATGTGTCTCTTGCCGCTCATAACCAGTTGGTTGTCGAGATCTATACCGAGAATGGAAAACTGTATGCCATGCCCCAAGACTGGGATGCCATTTGTATTGTGTATAACAAAGATCTTTTTGACGCCCATGGCGTTCCCTATCCTGACGAGACGCTGGAGTGGAATCCGAATGATGGCGGCAGTTTTATAGAACGGGCAAAGCGGATGACCATAGACTCACGGGGAAATAACGGACTTTCTCCCAATTTTGACAGGGAAAATATTTCGGTATATGGTTTTCTTGTCCAGAATTCAAACAATGTAGGCTATTGGAATTTCATGCGCATGAATGGCGGCGACATACTTACCTTTAACGATCCGCGTTCCGTGGAAGCCATTCAATGGCTGCAGGATACGATGTACAAATACTTTGTCGCTCCCCAGCAGGCCGCCGTACAGTCGGTTGGCGCGGGCGTAATGTTTGCGTCGGGAACCGTTGCCATGCATCTGAATGGAAACTGGGCTTTGGGCGATCTTGAAAAGCAGTGTGCATTCAATTGGCAGGTAGCCATGCTGCCGTCAGGGCCAAGGGGACGCAGTACCATCGTCAATGGTATTGGTCAGTCCGTATTTACCGGGAGTCAGCATAAAGAAGAAAGCTGGACTTTTTTGAAATGGCTTGGCAGCGCAAGAAGCCAGCAGATACTCGCGGAAACCGGCACGGTATTTCCGTCGACCAGCACATACTGGCCCAACTATATCAAATTCTGGTCGGACAAAGGACGGGATATAAGTCCTTTCCAGAAAGAATTTGACACGGCAGATACCTTCATCGCTCCCCTGGTTCCCAAGTGGAATGAAAAGGACGCTTCAGTAATGAAAAATATAGATCTGGTTTTTATGAACCGGCTCAGCGCGAAAGAAGCCGGTGACGCCATCATGGCGGATTTTGCGGCTATCGGGAACTGATCTGTTTTCGGCATGACGGCGATCTTTCGCTTCACCGAAGGATCCCCGTCAGCGTCCTCCCCGCATACTGCCTCGAATCGCCATGACACGCCGGGAACCTCCCCGGCAAGAGGGACTGCGGTCTAACGTACTTCATTTAAACGGCCTTTACCGGTATACTCTTTGTATGAAGAAGATCGCCCTGACGGGAATCAAGCCCACGGGAATACTCCACAT
>JAIRWM010000003.1 GCA_031268975.1 Treponema sp.
GAGAGAGAGAGAGAGAGCGAGAGAGAGAGAGAGAGAGAGAGAGAGCAAGAACCGTGCCAAGCGCGCCGGTACAAAGGAACCCGCGGATTCGGGACTAGTTCTCAAAAAGCTGGTTTCCATAGAGGTAAGGATACGCCTGGTTTTGAAAATAAGTCAAGTAGAATTTACGGGTCAAGTTTAGGGCAGAACCACGGGGTATGAAACCCTCGCCACGAATCAATAATCCCAGTTTTAGCCGCACTGCCGCGGCCTAATCCGAAATTACCTCCAGGTCGAACCCGGCGCGGCGCGTTACCCGGCAGGGGAGGAGATCACCGGGCTGCGGCGGCGGGCCGGCGGCGGGCCTGTTTTCGGCGAAAGCGGGCCTGATTACCGCGGCCCCGTCAACTTCCGGCGCGTGGCAGAAAAGCCGGCCCAGGAAGAGCCCGCCCGGATCAAGCTCTTCCTCAACCAGAACAGCAAGGCGGCGGCCGACAAAGCGGTCCATATTTTTTTCGGTGATGGCTGTCTGCGTTTTTTCAATAACTTCCCGGCGGTTTTCGGCGGTTTTCTTCGCTACCCTTTTTCCCATGGAATAAGCGGGTGTTCCTTCCTCGCGGGAATACACAAACACCCCAAGCCAGTCAAACTTCGCTTTTTCCTGAAAATCGACAAGCGCCTCGAAATCTTTTTCGGTTTCGCCGGGGAACCCGACAAGAAATGTTGAACGGATTACGGCGCCGGGAAGAATATCCCTGATGCGGCAAAGGAGTTCCAGGTATTTTTCTGCCGTTCCTTTCCGGTTCATGGCCCTGAGTACGGAAAAAGAGGCGTGTTGAAAGGGGATGTCAAAATACGGAAGAAAGCGGCTGTCGTTCCGCATGACAAGGGGCAGGGCCGGGGGAAAGTGGTCGGGATGCAGATAAAGGAAGCGCACCCAAAAATCCCCCGACAGCGAGGCGATTTCCCCGGCAAGCTCGCAGAGTCCTCCGCCGTCTGCCGGATGGTATGAGGCGATGTCCTGGCCGATAAGGCAAATTTCCTTTACTCCCCGTTCCAGCAGGGTTTTACATTCCGAGCGTACATCGGAAACAAGTCGGCTTGAAAGCGGCCCCCGGATAAGCGGTATGGCGCAGAATGAACAGCGGTTATCGCAGCCTTCGGAAATTTTAATATACGCCTGCCCCGGAAACCCCAGGAGCGGACGCTCGCCTGTCCGCAAAAGCCTGCCCGCGCCGGCCGGCCCGGTTTCCCCGCGCGGAAAGGCCGCCGGCCCGGCTTCCGGAAGGCCGGCGGCGGTAACGCGGGCGGCGGCTTCCGGCAGGGCGGAAAGGTCGTCGCCGCAGAAAAAGCCGTCCGCCTCTGTCAGGGATTCGGCAAGCTCTTTGGAATAACGCCGGGCAAGGCAGCCTGAAAGGAGAATTTTTTTCCCGGGATATTCTTTCCGCCAGGAAAGAACGGCGTTTATCGATTCGCGTTTTGCGGCTTCAATAAAGCCGCATGAATTGACAATGACAAGGTCCGCGTCCCCGGCGTCCGGGGAGGCCGTCCAGCCGGACGCGGCAAGGTACGCCATCATATTTTCGGCGTCTACCTGGTTTTTGGCGCAGCCGAAGGAATCCAGAAAATAACGCTTACTCAACTCTGTACTGCACCAGCCTGTATCTGCCGTCTTCATCCCTGAGCCAGCGGAGATCTACAACGACAACTTCACCTGCCGAACCGACTTCCAGGGGTACTGTCCTGCCGGCCCCGACAGCCTGAATTTTGACCGCGGCGGCGTTGGACAGCCAGAGCCGCATTCCGTTCTGGGCCTGGATGTTAATTTCGTCGGTTCTGGAAAAATACCGCTCGCTTCGATCCCGGCGGTCTATCTCCCAGCGGAACATGCAGTAACCCTGGAATTGAACCTGAAGGGTAAAGGGATAGGCGGTTGACGAGGAAAAAATAACGGTATTCTGGAGCGGCGCGGCGGACCCGGGTTCAGTTCCGGCGGCGGCAGGCTGAAGGTTTGTGTCAAAGCGCATCAACGCGCCCGAAAGCGGAGAAGCTTTGTCATAGTCGGCAAGGGTTACCCGCACGTCGGTAAAACCGTCCCCGTCAAGGTCAAGGTCCGTATCGCCGCCCAGGCTCAGTTCCGCCCTGCCGTTGGGGATGACAAGCGTAAGCGGATCCGCCATGTCGCGCAGCTCAACCTTGAACCGGTCGCCGCCCAGCGGGATAAGCAGTGTATCTCCCCGGTAAAAGCGGCGCTCCATGTTTACGCCTTCGAGGATATATTCGTTGGGCGTTTGTTCCTGTACGGATTCTGCATTTCCTGTCCGCGGCCGCAGAAAAATAAAGTAGGCGCTGGCCGCCAAAAAAGCCAGAACGGGAAGAACAATCAGCACAACCGTCAAAAATTTGGGGAACGACGGGGCTGTCCGCAGATGCTGTTCTACGGGGATGGGCTGTTCCTGTATTTTAATGGCCCGGTAAAACGAAAGAAGCTCGTCTACATCAAGCCCTAAATATTCGCCGTAGTTCCGTAAAAACCCCAGAAGGTACGGCTCTCCGGGAAATTTGGCAAAGTCTTCCTTTTCCAGGGCTTCCAGATATCTGCGGGCAATATTGGTTTCCCTGCCCACATGTTCATAACTGTACCCTTTGCTTTCGCGGGCAAACCGCAGCTTGTCACCTAGAGATTCCACAATTCCTCCAAGCATTTGTCAATGCGGACTGCCTTATTCATCTTTAAAAAGAAAATCGTTAAACATACTCGATGCCGGCGGGGGATCAAAAACAAAACGCTGTTCCGGTATTCCCTGATTTACCCTGATATTGGAAAAGTCAAACCGCACGGTGGTCTCGTTTACGCTCCTCCCGGTAACCCGCCGGATAAGCCTGGTATCCGGGTTCACGTCCAGTATAATTTCCCGAAAGCCTTCCGACGCGGAACGGCGGGCCAGCCTGAGCTTGACCACCCTTTCGGTGGAACCCTCTTCCAGGGGCACCGGCTCCGGACCCACAACATACGCCGCAATGTAATTCCGGCTGAGCAGCGTCAACCCCCGGGCCGTAGCCAAACCGGCCCCCTGGTTCTGACTCCCTATATTCTGATTGAGTATCGCCCGGTCTCCGGGAAGGTACACCATAAGCGACTCCCCATTGTAGACAATGACCTGCTCCGCCGGGGAAGTAAAATCGATACGGAGAAAATTGGGACCCAGGTGGCTTACATTGCCGTACATTTGGGATGCCCCGCTTTGGATGGCGATTCTCGCCTCGTAATCCCGTATGGAACTGTAACGTTCCGAAACCAGCTCAAGGTAGCGCCCGGCAGTAACGATTTCCTGGGAATTGAGCGAAAAACCGGTAAAAAAGACAAAAATACACAGAAAAAAACCAAAAAACCAGCGATTTTTCATGTGTTTCAGTATATCCGAAACCGCGTTACAGCGCAAGTCATATTGCCCCGTCAGTTTCCACGGCATCCCCGTTAAAGAAGTTCCCGGGATCCCCAAATTCTTCCCCGGTATATGGCTCGGGAACGGTGTGGAAAACTTCCACAAAAGGCGTTATTCCGTTGACCATTTTGGGCACGGAAAGCAGGTACATGTCGCCCCACAGGGGAAGCGTAAATTCGCCTTCAAAGGGCGGCGTACCGTCACTGAATTCAACAAGGACGCGGTGTTTCGAACCGGCCACGACAACGCGGTCCCGGTCGCCCCGGAAGTATTCGACGCCCCGGCCACGGTCTACATATACGGTAATTAAATCCGGCGCTTCGATGGAGGGTTCGATATCCTTGTTGTCTATCAAAAGCGCGTGTCCCCTGCCGGTAATAAAAAGCAGCGTTCCCAGAAAAATCCATACAAGAACAACAGCGGATCGGATCAGCAGCTTTTTATAACGGGGATTTGCCTGTTCGCCGTTTTTCATATACGGTCTCCTTTAACGTTTGACGGATATCCCTTCTCCGAGCATCTTGAGCCGTCCGGCCAGAGCGTCTTCCCCGCCGGGATTTTCCATGTTTATATAAAGGGAATACCGTATAACAGAATCGGCGTCCCCCTCTCCAAGAACCATCCCGGCGGATCCTGTATTGTCCTTGGGCGAGATCCTCGCGACGCCGTCAAACGGGTATTTTTCGTCAACCAGATCGGTCCACCGCGTCATGACGCTTTCGCCAAGCCGCTCGTCGGGCTTTACGTTCCGGAAAAAAACAAAGTAATCGCTGCCCCTGAGATCCCGCTGCATGATCAGCGTGCGAATGCCGTATTCAAGGCCGTTTTTGCCGGTAAAATAGGCCGGGGCCAAAAACAGTGACGAGCGGCTGTTCCAGTCAAACACCGACGAATCTGCCTTGACGGAAAAATCGGGCAGGCTCAGGGCGGCGGTTTTTCTGTCCGCGTTCCAGTCGTAAGAACATTTTTCGAACGAAGAAGGCAGCCAGCGTTTAAGGGCAAGAAAACGTCCCCATTCGTCAAGATCGCCCCGGTAGGCGGCCATAACGCGGCCGGCGGACGCTTCCATGTCCCATTCATAGATATGCCGTTCATGCGAACTTTGCCGGGTCATAAAGATTACGGGCCCGTTCGGCATGGGGAGGATGTAGGTCAGTACGACGCTGTCGTCATATTCGGCCAGCCACCAGGCTTTCAGCCAGAGGCGGCCCTGAACATCGCGGTATTCGCCCACGCCGGCAGGCCCGCCGAACGAAAGTATCCTGTACTTGCCGGTATTGCCCAGCGTCCGCTCCATACTGTAGCCGCTTAAAATCGTGTCCATGATCATTTTGGGATCGGTGTTGATTTTTTCCGGGTCCAGGGTTCTGGGCCGCCTCAGCTTAAACAGAAGAAAGTCGGACACGGCGGCCAAAAAGAGTTCGCCGTCATCGGCAAGGCCGTAACGCTGGAGGCGCAGGTCGGAAAGCTTCCACTGTTCGTCATTTTTGTCGACAAAGGCAAATTCGGGAAAATCCGAAGACACCACCTGGTTCAGGATATAGCGGTTGTTGGGGCCGTCAAGAAAAGCCGGGGCTTCCGCGAAAAGTTCCGACATCGCCTGAGGGTAATGCATTTTGTACGTGCCGTAGACATCGGCCCGCAGATCCCTGTAATGGGCCGGCAAAGGAAAATCGGCCTCAAAGACCCGGGTGCGGTTGTTTGCCAAAAGAAGGTGACCGTATGAATGCTTCCGCCTGAAATGCAAAACATCCGGGGAAGCGGAAACGACTTCTTCGGCGGGCAGTGAATACAGAATGTTGTCCCGCAGGGCGGAAACGATGCCCACGACCCGGCCTTCCGGGGTAACCAGCGGCCCGCCCGAATTTCCGGGACTTCCGTCGGCGGAAGATTTAAGCCACGCCCAGCGCCCTTCCTCTTCTTCAGGAACCGTCCCCAGGATAAGGCCGCTGCGGACAACAATGCCCTCTCCAAGAGCGTTCCCGATACTGTAAACCGGGGAATTGGCCGTGTAGCCGGTTTCAAATTCGAACCACGAACGGAATGTCCTGTCTTTTACGGTAAACACAAGAAAATCCCGCTCGTTGGAAGCCTTGATCACCCGGTCTACTTCGTAAACATTTTTTTCCGCGTCCCGGAGGTAATATTCTGTGAATACCTCTCCCTCGCTACTCAAGTCAATTACGTGAAAGGCGGTCGCCGCCTCGGTTTCGGAAACCGCGAAGGCAGTCCCGATGGAATAATAGGCGTCACTCCGCACGGCGTAGGGAACAACCGTCCAGTCGATTTCCTTGTCGTAAACGAGGTTTCTTTCCGCGGGCTTTTTTACCACGACCTCAAAAACAGCGTCCTCCACGAGAGCATGCAGTTTAGGCGGCAAAACCTGGGCGAAAACCGGAAGGGCGGCCCAAACAAGGGCGGCCCAAAAACAAATTTGCTTTTTCACAGCAATTCCTCAATCCCCGAACCGGTGCCGCCCCGCAGACCGGCACGGGCTTTTTCGGCGTTGGCCCGCTTTCGCCAGGCGTGAAGCACCAGGGCCAGGGCAATAACCGCGTAACTGAAAGCGTCGCGGAAATATTCGCCGATCATGGCGTTCTCGAAAAGGTTTATTCCGGCGCGGGGCACCACAATGTACATCAGGTGGAGAAGCACCGTTCCTATAAATACATTGGGAATGGTGGCCTTGCTGACAGACGCGCCGCCGACAAGAATCGCCGCCGCCGCGAAAAAGCCCGTCTGCCGGTGGGCGTTATAGGTTGCCACATTCCCCATGTTCTGCAAAAAGATAATCTGACCAAGGCTTGCCAATATGGTGGAAATGACAATGGCGATGATCCGCGTCCGGTCAACCGGAATGCCCGCCGCGTGGGCGACGCCCTGATCCTGGCCGACCGCCCTCATATCCTGGCCAAGCTTTGTCTTTCTGAACCAGACGATGAAAAAGCAAAGGGTGAGGATTACCAGATAGTTTGCAACCGGAAAACTGAGCGCCGACCCGGACGGCAGGGTAATGCCCAGCGGGATAAGCCTGTCCAGGGACTGCCGCACCGAATCAAGGGTCAGCGTATTGCGGATTCCGTAACCACGGCTCAGGGTAATGTTCAGCGAATGGACAGGAATGACCGAACCCATAAGGTACAGTACGACAAACTGATAAAAGCCGTCCATGAAAAAACCCAGTATGTACCCGGTAACCATTTCCCGGCCCCTGGCCCGGTTAAGGATCTGGCCGGCCAGCGCACCAAGCAGGGCCGCTATGGGCACGCCGATAAGGCTCGCGAAAATAAGCCCCGGCACCCCGATAATGTTCCAGTCTACGGCGAATATCAGGCCGATTTCTCCGGCCATAGCTCCTAGCACCATTCCGAAGTTAATCCCCATGCCCGCCATAATGGGGAGCAAAAGGCTGAACACCAGAAAACAGTTCCGGCCGATACGGTTAAGTGTTTCCTGCAGTATGGAAAGCGGGGAAAGCCCCGAAAGGGGAATGGCCGCCGCGGTAATGATCATAAAGATAATCACGACCGCGTTATCCGCGGCAAAAGCGGCGGGGTTAAAGTTCTTTTTCATTTTGTCACCTTGGTCCGCCGGGTAAGGGCATAGATGATCATCCCGTTTGAAATAAGGATACGGATAACCTCGCTCATGTCGGTCTTGAGTACGCTGTTGATTACCGACGGGGTCATGGCAAGTATACTCTGAAACAGAAACGTTCCTACAATGACATTGAAAATACTGGCCTTGTTAACAGAAGCGCCTCCCAGCAGAATGGCGGCGACCGCGGGGAAGGCCATATACAGCGGAGCGTTGTACAGCTGGACAAAGCCAAAGCTCTGCTGATACACCAAAATTCCTATGGCGCCGTATACGGTGGAAACCACTACGCTTATCATCCTCATCCGGTTAATGGAAACGCCGCCCGCCCTGGCGAAATCCGGGTTGGACCCGACCGCGGTAAGCGCCGTGCCTGTCCTGCTCCGCATAAAAAGCCACATTATGACCGCCATGAGGGCAAAAAATAAAATGGCCCCGGTCGGAAATTCAAAATTCGGCCCGATACGGATTGACAGAAAATCGTTAAGTACATGGGACCAATAATTGTCCAGGGTGATGGTGGTACGCAGCCCTTTACCGGTATAGCCCCACACCATGGTAGGGTTACTGAACGGAAGGACAAGCCACATAATCGCCATAAACGTAACGATGGAAAACCCAACGTACATGGCTATGGTCATTTCCTCGCCCTTTACCTTGTTAAGGAGAATTCCGTAAAGAATACCGAACACAAGGGCGAACGGCAGGGAAAGGATAATGGCGGCGGCAAACCACAGCGCGCCGGACTCGTACATCGCCATCGCTCCGGTAAACCACGGCGCCTCCGGCTGGTAAAAAAGCTGCAGCAGCCGGGTAAACGGCAGCCGGGCCGCCCAGTAAAACTGCATTGCCAGGGTTGAGCCCAGAAGCCCCGCGATAATTCCTACCGGCAGACCAAAGTTAAGCCCCGCCCCGGCCTGCATCATCGGAACCAGGGCAAGTACCATTACGCCGTTCTGCCCGAACCGGACAATAACATCTTTCAGTGAATTGTCCACCCGTACCCCGACAAAAGGCGCGGCAAGAAAAAGAGCCACCACAAAGAAAAATATGATAAGCCGGGGCCAGCCGAAATCGGTGACAAACTGCCGTATTCCCGCGCTGAAACCGCCGTTCAATTGATCCGTCACTTCGATTCCCCCGACATTAACAGGCCGAATTCCGCGGCCGGGGCGCCTGGCCGCAGAACGCCCGCGATACGGCCTTCGGAAACAATGGCAACCCTGTCGCATATAGAGCGCAGCTCTTCCAGTTCGCTGGAAACCATCACGATTGTCGTACCTTTTTCCCGGTTGTACGCGCGCAGGGTATCGAGAACGATTTTTTTCGCCCCCACGTCAATTCCCCGGGTCGGCTCGGAAACAAAAAGAAGCTTCGGCTCAAGGGCAAAGGCTTTTGACAGGCAGACTTTTTGCTGGTTTCCGCCTGAAAGTTCTTTTGCCGGCTGTCTGCTTCCGGTACATTTAATTTCAAGTTTTTGTATGTATTCTTCGGCAAGACGCCGCATCGCTTTTTCATCCCGCAGATAAAAAAGGCCGCCCAAAAAGCTTTTCAGGTAAACGCCTTTTGTTTGTATGGCCCCAAACGCGATATTCCAGTCAAGGCTCTCGTCCAGCAAAAGCCCCACGCCGCGGCGGTCTTCCGATACAAAGGCCATTCCTTCATCAAGAACTGTCTTGGGATTACCCAGGGCAATTTCTTTTCCTTCGAGAAATATTTTTCCACCGGCGGGGAACAGGCCCATAATCCCGTTGGGTATGCCGAGCTTGCCCTGACCTGCAAGGCCGCCGATGCCGAAAATTTCCCCCTGTTTTACCGCAAACGAAACATCCCGCACCGTCTCGCCGGGCATGTCCACCCAGAGCTGTTCCGCCCTGAACGCTTCGCCGGAAAGTTCTCGGTCTTTCTGCGCCGCGGAAGCGTCCACTTCCCGGCCCACCATCCAGGCGGCCAGATCCATCACCGTCAAACCGTCGTTGGGAACGTCTTTGATGATTCTGCCGTCCCGGAGCACGACAACCCTTCCGGCGGCTTTGGTTATTTCATGGAGTCTGTGGGAAATAAAAATGATCGCGATACCTTCCGCGGCGAGGCTTTTAAGGGCCTCAAGCAGGATTTCCGCTTCACTTTCGGTAAGCACGGCGGTCGGTTCATCGAGAACAAGAATCTTTACCCCTTCCCGGTCAATTTCCCGGGCGATTTCGGTAAACTGTTTGTGGCCGACAGGCATTTCCTGAACCAGGGTATCGGCCGCGATGGAAACACCCAGCCTGGCGATGGCCTTTTTTGCCCGGCTTTCCATTTCGCTTCTCCGCAGCGTGGCAAGCCTGGGGCCAAAAACACCAACGGCCGCGTTGGATTTAACCGGCTCTCTGTCGAGCAGAATGTTTTCCGCGGCGGTAAAACCGGGAATAAGGGAAAATTCCTGATGAACCATGCCGAAACCGGCATCCAGGGCGTCAAAGGGGCTTTTGAAGGATACCTGCTCACCGTTGAGTAAAACGCGGCCCCGGTAACCGCCCGTGTCGGCGATCACCGGCATGCCGAAAAGTATGCTCATAAGCGTGGTCTTGCCGGCGCCGTTTTCGCCGACAAGACCCAGAATTTCCCCCCTGTCCAGGGAGAAATTCACGTCTTCAAGAACAGTAGTACCGTAAAAATCCTTGGACACCCCTTCAAAACGCAGAAGGGGCGCCACGGCTAATTACCGCCCTGGAATTTAATCCGGGAATATTTTTCAGGCACCCTCTGGGCAGTGGTGGGAAGGTACCTGCCGGGATTGCCCATGATGTACGTATCCATGTAAATCAACACCTGGTTTCTGGCCCTGACGCCGGTAGCGGCATCGGTATAGAAACCGCCGTTCCACTTCGCGCCGGGGGTAAACTTTCCCAGAGCGTCGTAAAGATGCGAAACACTGTCAAGCTTGGCCTCTCCGTCAAGAATCCTCTTGGCAAACTCGCCGAGACCGGCGCTTACCGTAAAGCCGTAGGAATAGGCCCAGGTTCCGAACTTGCCCGCCCCGCCCTTTGCCACTACCGACGCTTCGACCTTTTTGAGGATCTCGGGGAAATTACCGGCTTCGGCAGTGAGATCAACGCCCAGCGCGCCGGGATACCCCATAAGCGGCGAAGGAAGGTCGGCTTCGACAAACATTCCGCCGTAAATGAGAAGCTGCCTGAGAAGCGGCTCCGTATGGGCGTCGTTCGTACAGAAGAACGCCGTATCTTTGCCGTACTGCTGAACCCACGCGGGGGTCTGTTCAAGAATGTACTGCTGGGCCCCGGCTATGCCCACATCGCTTGTGGGATCGGGAGCGGTAACAAACACAAACCGGATCCCCAGATCCTTGCAGGCTTGTTCCATAATCTGGCGGCGGAGCCCCAGACTTTCATAGCTCATATGGCGGGGAAACGAAATGTGTACGAAGGTTTTTGCCCCAAGCTGTTTGGCCGCCCAAATAATCGTATAGCCCCGGGAAACCCAGTCCGCGCTTACCGCGAGATGGGCGGACTGCTGGATTACCAGCGGATCTTCGTGGGATTCACCGGCAAAGAGCAGAATGTCGGAACGCCGTTCCCGCACCCGTTTAAAAGCTTCCGCGGTTCCGGGAACACCCTGATTCACGACAATCGCCTTCATCAGCGGATCGTCGGCAAGGGCGACAATCTGGGAAATGGTCACTTCCATCTGATCCATGAAGCTGTCCGGATAGGTGATGTGCTGGATAATTCCGCCGTCGGACACTTTGCCATAAAGTTCGATAAGCTTTTCGGCGCCCCGAAGATCGTCGTCGGACTGGGAAACCGTACCGGTTACTATCCCGATATGGTAGGGGCCGGCAGCCTTCCAGTCCCGCGTGGCCGCGCTGCCGCCGCCCTGCTGCTGGGGTCCGGCAAAAACAAAGCCCAAGCTTACCAGCAGGATTAACGCTGCAAAAAAGACTTTTCTCATTTTTTCCTCCAATACACAGATTTATTCGGAAACCCTTCAGTTTCCCTGGAACTTTATCGCGTAGTACTTTTGCGGAATTCTCTGCTGGGTGGTGGGAAGATACTTTCCAGGGCTGCCCATAACGTAAGTGTCCATGTAAATGAGCAGATGGTTCCGCGAGCGGATACCGGTATTCGCGTCTACATAGTACGCGCCGTTCCATTTCGCGCCGGGGGTAAACTCGCCCAGAGCCGACCACATGTCGTTAAGGTTACCGAGCTTGGCCGTTCCTTCCAGAATCCGCTTGGCGTATTCGCCCCATCCGGCGCTCTGGGTAAAGCCGTAAGAAAAAGCCCATGTCCCGAACTTGCCCGAACCGCCCTTGGCGACCACGGCAGCCTCAACTTTTTTGAGAATTTCGGGAAAATTGCCCACTTCCGCAGCCAGGTCGAGACCCAGCGCGCCGGGATACCCCATAAGCGGCGAAGGAAGGTCCGCTTCGACAAACAGGCCGCCATAGTTAAGAAGCTGCCGGAGCAGAGGTTCTGTGTGGGCGTCGTTTGTGCAGAAAAACGCCGTATCTTTGCCGTACTGCTGAATCCAGGCGGGAGTCTGTTCCAGAATGTACTGCTGGGCTCCGGCTATACCCACATCGCTTGTGGGATCGGGAGCGGTAACAAACACAAACCGGATCCCCAGATCCTTGCAGGCCTGTTCCATAATCTGGCGGCGGAGCCCCAGACTTTCGTAACTCATGTGGCGGGGAAATGAAATGTGTACAAAGGTTTTGGCGCCAAGCTGTTTGGCCGCCCAGGGAATAAGGTAACCACGGGAAATAAAGTCCGCGTTTGTGGCCAGATCCGCCGACTGCTGGATTACCAGCGGATCCTCGTGGGCCTCCGCGGCGATAAGCAGAATATCCGGCCGCCGTTCCTTGACCCGTCTAAACGCCTCGGCAGTACCGGGAATGGCGTTGTTGACGATAATCGCCTTCATCAGCGGGTCATCACACAGGGAGGTTACCTGGGAAATGAATACTTCCTGCTGATCCATGAAACTGTCGGGATAGGTGATATGCTGAATCATCCCGCCTTCTGAAACCCTGCCGTAACGGCGGATAAGCTCTTCCGCGCCGCGCAGGTCGTCTTCGGCCTGGGAAACCGTCTCGGTAAGTATGCCGATATGGAAGGGACCGTCCACTTTCCAGTCCCTGTCGCCTCCCACCGGACCGGTCTGCCCGGAGGGACCGGCGAAAAGAATCGCAGATGCCGCAATAAACAAAAATAGAGTACCCGCAAATTTCCTCATAAAATACCTCTTTTGGTTGATTTGGCAGGCCGCTGTCTGGACGCCTACAGGCCATTGTTTCCCATTTTTGGGGCCGTGTCAAGGCGGCGGGACGGGCCGGGCGGACTTTGCCGCGAATCGGCGCTTTCTTAGTCTATACCGGCAGCTTTGCGGAAACGCTTTACTGTGGCGGCGGCGATGGGGCGGGCTTTTTCCGCTCCGGCGGCGAGGATGCGGTCAAGGCCCTGTGTATCGGAGACGATGGCGTTAAACCGTTCCCGTACCGGGGAAAGTTCCCGGTTTACCACCCGGAACAGTTCTTCCTTTGCCTCGCCCCAGCCCATGCCCCCTTCCCGGTACCGCTCTTCCAGGGCGGTCTGTTCTTCGGCGGACGCGAAAAGTTTGTAGAGCAGAAAAATTTGGCTTGCGGCGGGATCTTTTGGTTCTTCCACTCCCTGGGAGTTTGTTACTATCCGCATAATAAGCTTGCGGAGGTTTTTTTCGGGAATAAACAGGGGAATGGTGTTGCCGTAACTTTTGCTCATTTTGCGGCCGTCAAGACCGGGAACCACCGCGACATGTTCCTGGACCGCGGCCTGGGGTACTTTAAGCACTTCCTGCTTATAATTGTAATTTACCGACTGCGCGATGTCCTGGGCCATCTCGATATGCTGAACCTGATCCTTCCCGACGGGGACGACATCGGAATCAAAAAGAATGATATCGGCGGCCATCAATACGGGATAGGTAAACAAACCCATATTTACCCCGGCGTCGGGATCATCCCCTTTTTCGGCGTTTTCCTGAAGCGCGGCTTTGTATGCGTGGGCCCGGTTCATGAGCCCCTTGCCGGTAAACGCCATAAGCATTGTGGCAAGCTCGAACACTTCCGACACGGCCGACTGGCGGTAAAAAACCACATTTTCCGGGTCAAGACCGCAGGCAAGCCAGCCGGCGGCTACTTCCCTGATGGTGGCGGAAAGTTCCGCGGGATCTTTCATGGTATTGAGGGCATGGTAATCGGCGATAAAATACCGGGCGTCGTATTCCCCGGCCAGTTCCAGGGCGGGCTTGATCGCCCCAAAGTAGTTTCCGATATGGAGGTTGCCTGTCGGCTTGATACCGGTAAGGGAAATTTTCCTGTCCATCGGGAGAGTGTAAAAAAAACAGCGGCTTTTTTCTAGCGGCCCGCGGCGGGGTTCGTCAGTTGCCGCCGTACATTTTGATAATTTCTTCCGGCGGTTTGCCGTTTTTTAACAGATCAATGATTTTTGCTTCGCCGAGTCTTTCACCCCTGGCCTCGCCTCTGGCTTCCCATTTGGCGGTCAAACCGGCTTCTTCCAGTACCTGGTCAAGGGTCTTTTTTTTGTTTTTTGCCATCCGTAGCACCTCCTCCATAGCCGGGACATTGGCTTCGAATACCGCGTGTAAATACGCCCCGAGTCTGGCGCCTTTTCTCTTTTTCCAGCTCTCGGTAAGTATCGCATCGGCGGTCTCGATTTTCAAGTCTTTTGTAAGCCCCCGAAACCAGAGATTTTCTTCCGGCAGGAGCTTCCCGTTTTCTATCACCTGGATATCTAAGGGATATCCTGAAATTTGATGGATGCCCGGTGCTGTTTCATGCACCCTGCCCTTCCCGGTATACTTGAACAGCTCTCTCGGGTAGCGGCTTTCTATCACCGTAACGGTCATATCCCGGACTGAAACAGTGTTGAGTGACGCGTACAGGAACGTGTATCCAAGAACCTTGTAAAAGTCGGTAACTGAAAAATAATCGCCGGGGCTTTTAAATTCCACCAGGTTAATTTGCTTAAAAATACGGGCGATGTTCTTTTTTATGAAAACGTCCGCGGTTTTTTTGATGATAACCACATCAATTTGAAGCGGCTCGGACGTCAGCGGATACTCCGCCTGAAATTCGAGAACATCCTGGTACTGTTCAAGTTCAAGCAGAACCGCCTCGAAAAAAGCCGCATGCCAGGGTATCCGG
>JAIRWM010000010.1 GCA_031268975.1 Treponema sp.
CTTCATGTTCTTTTGCACGATATAATTCTTTCCCAACATATACCGAACTAAAATCATACATAAATTGATTGATAAATTCGGATATTCCTATTTCTGCCAAATCCCCGTGAGTCTTATTACCAATCAGACGCATGGTAAATATGTTGCCCAGAGTCGTTTTAATCAAATGTGGATTTTTCGTTATCAGGTGCTTAAACCTGACAACGAAATCATTAAAGGCTTCGGTTTTGGTCATAAAATTCCTCTGTATGGCAGAATTTTGCGGATTCTTGCCTTTTTTGTTATATCATGAATAAAATGAAATGGTCAAGAAGACGGTGTTTGGAACACCGGCCCGGCTATGCCTTTACCGCCCGTATGATCATCACATCCCCGAATCCAAAACGTTTGGCGTTTTTATCAAGCAGGGCCTTGATCGGCTTCGGCGCGATCCCGGCGGCGATGCCTCCCCAGGTTACGCAGCGTTCCGGGTAAAGTCCGGCGCTTTCAAGGAGGGAGGAAAGGGTTTTCCGCGAAAAAAGATAAAGATGATCGAAGATCGCCGAACGCCAGGCGTTCCCGAACAGCCGGGCCTGGAAGCCTGAAATGTTCGGAGTTGTCACATAAAACCGTCCGCCTTTTTTTAACAGCCGGTGGATTTCCCTGACAAAAGCGCCGGGATCGTTAAGATGTTCAATAAGGTGGGATGCGGATACCGCGTCAAAACATTCCGGGGGAAACCGGTTTTCTTCAAGCGGAACGCCGCTTACCGCAAGCCCCCGGCTCCGGCAGTATTCCGCCTGCGGCCGCGATATTTCCACGCCCCGTACCGTCCAGCCCCGGTTTTTCAACAGTGAAAGCAGCGCCCCCGTCGCGCAGCCTATATCCAGCGCCGATCCGGGGCCGCCGGCTTTTTCCAGATCGAAAAAGCCCGCGTCGCGCAGCGCCAGTTCCTGGAGCCTGAGAAAAGCGCTTTCGTTTTCAAGTTCGTAGGCAAGGTAGTCTTTCCCGTAACGGGTACCGTAGCGGGCGGCCACATCGGCGGGGATCGGCTGGGGATTTATCTGGACAAGGCCGCATCGGACGCAGCGCACGTAGGAAAACCCGTCCCGCCCGGCCTCCGCGCGCGGAAGCGCCCGCCCGGTTACCCGGTTTTGCCGGAAAGCGCCGCTTGCAAAACGCGGAAGAAACGTTTCGCCGCCGCACAGGGCGCAGGGGACAAGCCTGCTGGCCTCCAAAACGGAAACGGGGGTAGACCAGGTTTTTACCGCCACGGCTATTCTACGGTAAGTCTGTAGGTAACGCTGCGGCTGTTTTCGGCTATATCCCTGACTTCAACGACCAGCGTCGCCTGGCCCCGCGAAAAACGGACATTTCCGGCTTCGTATCCCGGATATGAACGATACACCTGTTCCGCAGGCACAAGCCCATTCCGGTAGACCATGCGTCTGCCGTTTTTCGCTATCATAAATTCAAACTTCAGCTCTTCCGCGTCGGAACCGTTGACCGTACAGATAATCCGGTTTGGGGCGAGAATTTCGCCGGAAGAAGAAATGGTGTCGTACGCGTCGACATAAACGGCATAGGCGCCCTGGGCTATGTTTCTTGTCTGGGAGGGATTTATCGAGGTCCCGGAAGCGCTGCGGAGTTCCACCTGCCGTATCACCGGAGGCCGGTCGTCTTCCAGGGGAGAGATGACAATGGAAGGATTGATCCAGCGGCGTTCCTTTCTGTCAAAAAACGCGAAAGAAAAGCCCTCCTCACCGGCCCACCCGGATTTTCCCGATCTGCCGATCATCGCCTCTTTTTCCATAATCGTCATAACCGGGCCGCTTTTTCTGTCTTCAAGGCGGCTGTATATCCCGATGATATTGTCCCCGTGATCCAGCGCCGACCAGGACCCCAGGGGGGACGGAAAACGGCTCGCGGTATTGGAAGAATCCTGGTAAAAAATCAACTCCCCCACGTCGGAGGGGTAAACAGGGCCGGAAGCGCGGAACGTGTTTTCCTGTACCGCCGTTCCCCTGTCGTTAAGGCCGAAGTTGGAAACAAGAATTCCGTCCGCGGAAGGCCAGTCCAGGGCAAAGGCGAAAAAGCCCAGCACGGCGGAGACAAGCGGAATTTTGGAGCCGATACGGGAGAACAACCCCGCCGGTATTTTTTTCACGGCCATGTTACATCCTGTCCAGGCTGAATGACGCGAGGGTCATTCCGCCGCCGATAAAAAGCTCTTTTCCCCTGCGGGCCAAAAAGGCGTTTTCGCCCGTAAAGGGAACGTTGATAAGCACTTTGCCGGGAAGACTCAGGGCGATAAGCGCTTTCCGCGAATTTCCAGTTTTTTCTTTTGTCAGAAGGAAAAGGAGCCCGTCGTCCCCGGTACCGTCCATCGCCTCTATTGTTCCCCCAAGGGGCAGGGTAGTCCGCGTTCTGGTTTTTACGTCGAAAATGCCCAGCCCGTCTTCCTGTTCAAACACCACTTTGGAATCGTCGTTGATAAACGCCATGTGTATTTCCCGCCTGAACGCCTGGCCCTTGAGAAATTCGTGGTAGGTAACCCGGTAATCGCTGTCCCCGTATCGTTCAAGAAAAATAAAGCGCTGCTGATCGATACCGGCTACCAGGGCAAGTTTTGAACCATCGGAGGAAATGCGGCAGCCGAGAATAACGGTTATCCGGGCGGACGGAGCATAAGACGGAAAAACGGCCCGGCCCTCGCTGTCAAGCAGTTCTATCATTCCGTCCAGCGTCCCGGCCAGGACATATCCCCCCGAAGCGTCAAAGGTGGTAAACGGGGCCTCAAAATCGTAACTCCAGAGGACCGTCCCTTCTTCGTCAAGTTCGGAAAGCGAGCATTGATCCTTGCTGACGATAAAAATACGGCCGTCAAGAAACACCGGATATCCCTTCGCGGGACGTATCCTGATTTCCTCACCCCCGTCCGTTTTCCGTATGACAAGCTCTTCCGGGGCGGGATCGTACTGCGACCAGTATTTTTCGGAAACGGAAACGTACTTTTCGCTGACTTCGTTCAGTACAAGGCTGCCGTCTGCGCCGACATACCCGAAACGGCCGCCTAACGTAAAGGGAACGATAAAATCGCCGCCGTCCGCGCCGTTTTCTTCCGCGTTAAAATCCGACTCCAGATCTGTAAGCCAGTTGTTTACCAAAACTGTTTCGGGCGGGACCGGCTGGGCGGCGATGAGTATGTATAGAAGAAAAACAACCACCGCTGAGGAAAAAAAGAAAATTCTTTTTTCTCTGGCCACTTTCGCCCCTCTGTTTTATAATGGCAAATATACGAGGCGGTTCCAAAACGCCGGATTCCGGAGCCGCGGTCCATAAAAACTATAACGGGAAGGGTACGCTGTAGTCAATGAGGGGGAACCTGTGAATATGGATGAACTTTTTCTTGCCGCGCAAAAAGCGGCGGAGGCGGCCTATGCGCCGTATTCGCGTTTCAGGGTAGGGGCGGCTCTTTTGGGGGAAGGCGGCGCCGTCCACACCGGCTGTAATGTGGAAAACCGTTCCTTCGGGCTTACCATTTGCGCCGAAAGAACCGCGGCGGTCAAGGGAATAAGCCGGGGAGAGCGGGGCTTTACCGCCCTGGCCATCTCCACGCCCGATTCCCCCGATCCGGTAGGGCCCTGCGGGGCCTGCCGGCAGGTATTGACCGAATTTATGGCGCCCGGAGCGCGGGTCCGGTTTGGCGGCTCGAGCCCTGAACGGGTGGATACGACCATCGGGGAACTGTATCCGTTTGACTCGCTGCACGACCTTGCCCGAAAGAAAACGCCGTAAAGCAGCCCGGAAATTTTCAGGGCTTTGCGGCACTTGACATATTCTACGGTATTGTGTAGTTTTATGTCATGATCGAAGAAGAAATACTGACTATTGAGGAAGTCGCAAAATACCTCAGGGTATCGGAGCGGACCGTATACGATTGGGCCCAGAAAGGCGAAATCCCCGCCGGTAAAATCGGCACGGTGTGGCGTTTCAAGAAGGCCGAAATCGAACAATGGGTGAATAACCGGCTTTCGGTACATAAAACAGCGTCAACGACGGGGGCAATCCAGGTGGAGTCCATACTTTCTCCGGAACATATCCTTTTTTTGAACTACGCCACCAAACGCGACGCCCTTTTGGCCCTGGCGGAAAACCTTTCCGGCGCGCCCCAGGTGAAAAACAGGCAGGAACTGGCGGAAGAAATTCTGCGCCGGGAAGAGCTGATGAGTACGGCGATTGGGAGAGGCATAGCCATCCCCCATGTCCGGCTCGCGTCGGTAACGGACCTTGTCGTTTCGGTCGGGATAAGCAGGACGGACATTGTTGATTTCCAGCCGCTCGACGACGAACCGGTGCGCCTGCTTTTTATGATAGCCGCCGCGTACAACCAGCATGCCTATTACCTCCAAACGCTTTCGTTTTTCAGCGCCCGGCTTAAAAACAAGGATCTGCGCCTTTCCCTTTTGGCGTCGAAGACAGAAGCGGAAGCATACGGACTGTTAACAAAAGTATAAAACCGGCCGCTTTGAAACCGGCCCCGTTATAAAAAGAGAATACCCAGCCATTTGGTGATTTCGCTGACGTTTTCGCCGATCATGCCAAGGCCCGCCTGTGCCGTCGTTTCGGCCACGAGCCACCGGTACTCCCGGTTCCCTTCCCTGAACGGAAAACGCGCGCCCTCCCCGTCAATGTCGGCAAGACCCATCGCGTGGCCGAACTCGCGGGAAACCATAATGCCCGCCGGAATAGCCCCCTGTTCCAGCACAAGCGCCCAGAGCATCGCCCTGCTGTCGCAGTCCCCCCGGCCGTCCCGGGCGGCGCTCACCAGGTTTACAAAATCGCTCCCCATAAGATCCCGCTCGTACCTGAATTGCTGGATCCAGTCCAGCGCTTTTCCCGCGAAAACCCTGGCTTCATCACTCCGCCTGCCCAGCGCGCCCCCCGCCGGATTCGGCGGCGATTCCCCCCGAACCCACGCGCCAAACGCTTCCGCCGCCCAGCGCCGTTCCAGAATAAACGCCGCGTCTTTGAGGCGGTCAAACGAATCGCGGTAAATGGCCCGGTAAAACCGCTTCCAGGCTTCCTGCCAAAGCGGAGAATCCGCATACCGCCTTAAGACGGCGAATTCCCGGTCGACAAGGGCCTGGGCGGCCTCGATGTCGCCTTCGCGGAACCAGGCTTGTTCCCCCGTACCGGCAAGGGGATACTGCTTCCATTCCCCGGGAGGATAGCTGAAATGCGTTACCGGGCCCGGAAGAAGCGTGTCTTCCTGCGAAACCGCTATTGAATCAAGAACCGAAAGATGGAGGCTTTGAAGGGCGTTGTCGGGAGGGCCGTATGCCACGGCAAAAAGCATGGGCCGTTCGGCGCCGCCGGCGGCCTCCAGTTCCGCGTAAAACGCCCAGCCGGAAAGCCGGGAACTACGCCGTTGGGGATCGGGAAAGTTCACCGTTGAAAGAACCGCCGCTTTGCCGTTGTAGTCGTACCGGTGGCGCTCCCCCCTGCTGGAAAGCTTTTTCTCAAGCTCTTCCGCCAGCGCCTCCACCGACGTTTTCCCCGTATACACGGCGATATCCACCGACGCCCCAAAGTGCGAACTGAACGAAAACCGGTTTTGGCCGTCCCCCCCGGAAAGTTCGTAGCCCTCGGGCAGATCAAGACGGAAACGCCAGCTTGGCGAATACAGCGGATTCGCCCCGGCGGACGCCAGGACGGCGAGACGCAAAACAACGGCGAACAGCGTTGCGTACAGACTTTTCATAATTATAATCATAATATAGAACTAAATGTGGAATCCAGCAAGAATGCGCATTACCGTTTTATTTGAGGATACGGAATTACTCGCGCTTGACAAACCTTCCGGCCTTGCCGTGCAGGGCGGGGCAGGAGTAGGAACGTCGCTGGACGCCCTCCTGGCCGAAGCCTGGAGCCCCGCCCCCCGCCTGCTCCACCGGCTTGACAGGGAAACCTCCGGAATCGTCCTTGCCGCCAAAACCCCCCAGGCCGCCGCCAAATACGCACGGTTTTTCCGGGAAGGCCGCATAAAAAAGAAGTACCTCGGAATCTGCGCCGGCGGCGCCGCCGGCCGGGAAGGCCGCGTAACCGGAGATCTTGCCGTCAGGGGGAAACCAAAGGCCGCCGAAACAGGGTATACGTTCCTTGCGGGAGGCAGCGTCCCTGCCGGCGCCGGGACCGTCGCCTGTTCCCTGGTGGAACTGGAGCCGGCTTCCGGCAGAACCCACCAGATACGGCGGCATCTTGCCGGCCTGGGCCTTCCGCTTCTTGGGGACGACAAATACGGGGATTTTGCCCTCAACCGGGCGCTCAAAAAAGCGATTGGACTCAAACGCTTTTTCCTGCACGCCGCCGTCCTTGATCTCCCCGGCGGCCGGATAATCGTCTCCCCCCTGCCTCCCCGCTTCGCCGCGTTCCTTGAAACAGCCGGTATCGCGGCGCCCCGGTGACGGCGGCACGGCGCCCGTGCCCCGTCCAGGCGCACAAATGCAGAAACTGGCGGGGCCTGTCGGGCGGAAGGGCGCCGGCACGCCCGCGCCCATCCTCCCGACAACCGCCTGCGCCCGTTGGGAGTGTGCGCCTGGTATAAT
>JAIRWM010000053.1 GCA_031268975.1 Treponema sp.
TACCGTTCCGGCGCTGTTTCCGTACCGGGCTTTGCCGGGCCCTCCGAAGAGCGTATTGTCCGGAATTTGGATTTCAGCGATTCCCGCTGGCCGGAAATGCTTGTGGAACGGGATCTTCCCTCGTATCAAAAGGATTTTGCCGTGTACAGCGCGTTCAGCTATTCCGGAGAATACGGCAATCTTACGCTGACCTATGCTACCAGGGCGAAGCTTGACGACATCAGAAACCATTATCAGGAAATTCTTGAGAATCCCGGCGCCGAAGGCAGAAACGACGAGGGCGTCCTTAATTTGAGGGGCCTTGTCCGGGGCAGGATCGTTACGGTTACCAATTACTTTAGCGAGGTAAGCAGCCTCATTCAGGTAAATATGGAAATGAACGGAGAATACGCCGATGCGATACGGCAAAAGCTGATCGATGCCTTTCCCGGCGAAGCGCTTGCGGCGGCGCCGGATATCGGCGCCTTTGCTTCGGGAGAAAGCAGCGAGGGCTACGTAATGTACGACTTTAACACCTTCGCCGAAGACATTTATGCCAATGTGCCGCTTTTTTCACGGGCCCATTCTTTTGACGGAACCGCTGAGGAACTAAAGGAAAAAATCAACTCTCTGGGAGAACGGTACACCGATCCTTCCCTGGCCAAAATCGGTGAAGGAATTGCCGAAATAAAACACGGCGGTTGGCTTTATCAGATAAAGCCGCTGGAAGACGGCGGACAGACAAAGGTGGCGCTTGTCGTACAGCGCATACCGGATTAACGGTTTTTCAGAATGCCCCGGCGGGCTGCGATATTTTTGTGCAATAATTTTTGGAGGAATGTATGCGAAAAGACAGATTTACCGGAAAGGCGGCGTTCATAACCGGCGCCGCGCAGGGCATGGGGTTTCAAACCGCCCTTGACATGGCAAAAGAAGGCGCCAAAGTCGCCGTTTCCGATGTTGACGAAGAAGCCCTTAAAGAGGCGGGGGAAACCCTGAAAAAGCAAGGCGCGGAATATCTTACCCTTGCCTGCGACGTTTCGGACAAGGCCCAGATAGAAGAAGCGATAAAAAAAACCGCCGGCACCTTCGGCAGGATCGACATTCTTATTAACAACGCGGGAATATTGAAGAATTTCCCCATTGAAGAAACCACCGACGAGCTCCTTGAAAAAACCATCGGGATCAACGTGATGGGCGCCCTCTATGCCATACGGGCGGTAACGCCCATTATGAAAAAGCAGAACTACGGCCGCATCATCAACGTATCATCCATCTGCGGCAAAATGGGAGATCATTCGACGACCTACGTATACGGCGCTTCCAAAGGCGCCCTCTTGAGCGTTACCCGTTCCGTCGCCTACCAGCTCGGCCCCTTCGGCGTTACCTGTAACTGTATCGCCCCCCACGCGGTTATGACAAAACTCATGGCCTACTGGGATGAAAATAGAAAGAAAGACGCCGCGGAAAAAATACCCGTCCGCCGGCTGGGTACCGTGGAAGACATGTCCTGCCTTATGATGTTCCTCGCTTCCGACGAAGCAGGCTTTATAAACGGAGAGAACGTCAACATAAACGGCGGATATTACATGGACTAAAGGAAGCGCTGATTAGCCACAGGTTAATCAGCGCTATCCCGGCGGCAATACCGTTACGCGATAACCAGTGTAAGCCCCGTGTTTGTGTTTTATTGCCGCCCGTTTTGTTTCCACTTCATACCGAAAAGGCGTGGTTAATAATTTCACATAATAACAATATAATTAACATTTATCGAGTATGTTATGATAAAAAACAAAAAAAATGATTGACAGTGAATAATTTATCACATAGTATGATTACACTGTACGGGTGCACAGCGAGAAAAGGCTGATTTTTTCAGTATTACAGACCGGGCGAATATTCTCAAGGGGCAGACGATAAAGGGGTACTAAGTTACATGAAAAGTTTTATGGGGATTGATATAGGGACCCAAAGCGTCAGGTGTTGTGTAGTTGACGCCGGTGGACGTTTTTTATCCGTACAGGAAGAAAAATACCCGACAATTTATCCCAGACCCGGATATGCCGAACAATCTCCCAAAGACTGGATACGCTGTCTTGAAAAAAGTATTTTGAACTGCCGGGAACAGGCGGGAGATCGTTTCAGGGACGTTGCCGGAATCGCGGTTTGTTCTACTTCTTCAACAGTGGTGGCGGTCGGTAAAAACGGAGAGCCCCTTTCCAACGCGATTCTGTGGATGGATAACCGCGCTGTCAGGCAGGTGGAAAAAATCAACAAAACCGGGCATGAAATCCTGAAACACTGTGGCGGTGAGGTTTCTGTAGAATGGCTTGTTCCGAAAATGATGTGGATACGGGATAATGAGCCGGATATTTTTGCGGAAGCTGTGCGTATTGTGGAAGCCCAGGATTATGTAAACCATTATCTTACCGGTAACTGGACGGCGTCGGTTTGTCAGGCTACCTGTAAATCCAATCATGTGGAAGAGAGGGGTGGGTTTAGCGCCGATTTTTTTGACAAAATCGGTTTCCCTGAATTTTTTGACAAGGCGGCAACCGCCGTTCTTGACGAAGCCGAGCCGGTGGGAAAAATTGCGAAAAAGACTGCGGAAAAGCTGGGGCTGCCGGAAAATACCGTTGTATATCAGGGCGGCATAGACGCTCATGTCAATATGATAGGGCTTGGTGTTTGCCGGTCCGGCGAAACCGGCGTTGTAATGGGAAGTAGCTTTGTTCAGTTGGCGTTAACGGACGAGCCTTTTTTCGGCGACGGTATTTGGGGACCGTACAGAAACGCCGTAGTTCCGGGAAAGTACTGCCTCGAAGGAGGGCAGGTTTCGGCCGGTTCAATTATTAAATGGTTTATTAACGAATTTGGCATTAAAGGCAAGAACCCGTTTAAACTTCTCGGTACGGAGGCGGCGGATATACCCAGGGGGAGCGAAGGTCTTTTGCTGCTCGATTTTTTTCAGGGTAACCGTACTCCGTATAAAGATCCAAGCGCGAAAGGCGCGTATTACGGATTGACGCTCGCCCATACCAGGGCCCACATGTACCGGGCGATTCTTGAAGGGGTTGCTTTCGGTATGCGGAATATTCTGGAGCGAATGGAAAAAGGCGCCGAGACGATAAAACAGCTCAGGGGATGCGGCGGCGCGACGGCCAATGATTTTTGGCTGGGGATTATTTCTGATATTACCGGGAAACCCATTGTGCTGACGGAAAATTCGGCCAACGCCGGGGTTTTGGGCGGCGCGATCATTGCCGCTGTGGGAGACGGTTATTACAAGAGTTTTGAAGACGCCTGTGACGCAATGACAAAGGTAACGACGGTCGTTAATCCTGACATGGCGGCCAATAAAGAATATTCGGCTTTTTATGAAAAGTACCTGCGGCTTTATGAGTGTACAAGGGCGCTTAATGCGTGAGGAGTGTTGGTTTTTGATATGCCGGAAGTAATATTGGAAATGAAACATATCTCTAAAACATTCCCCGGGGTTCGCGCTCTGGAAGATGTGGATCTTTTGGTTAACAGGGGTGAAGTGCATTGTCTTATCGGGGCAAACGGCGCGGGAAAATCCACTCTTATGAAAATACTGTCTGGGGCTTATGTGCGGGACAGGGGAGAGATTATTTTTAATGGTGAGCCCATTAAAGAAACGAGTCCAATTTTGACCAGAAAAAGGGGTATTTTGGTTGTGTATCAGGAACTTTCCCTTGTAAATGAGCTTTCCGTTGTCGAAAACATTCTGCTGAATAATCTGCCTGGGGGGAATTTTAAGATTGACTGGAAAACGGCGCATAGGCTTGCCGGGCAATACATTGAACAGCTGGGAGTTGATATCAATCCAAACGCCATGGCAGGGGATCTTTCCATCGGTTCAAGGCAGCTTGTTGAGATAATGAAATGCCTGGCGGCGAATTCAAAGCTTATTGTCATGGATGAACCTTCGGCGACGCTTTCAAAGGACGAATTCAATACGTTAATGCGAATCATCGCCACATTACGCGGGCAGGGCATTACGATCATTTATATTTCCCACAGGCTGGAAGAACTCTTTACTGTCGGCGACAGGGTAAGCGTCCTGAAGGACGGAAAAAACGTTGTTACAAAAAGTATCAGCGAAACGAATGTCGATGAACTTGTGGAATACATGATTGGCTATAAGCTTACAACCAACTCTTACAAATCTGGCGGGGAAGGGCGGAAAGGTAATCTGCTTGAAGCCCGGCATTTTACGACAAATAAACTGAAAGATGTTTCCGTTAATCTGCATGAAAAAGAAATAGTGGGACTTTACGGACTTGTCGGTTCCGGAAGAACAGAGTTTTTACGGGCGATTTACGGTGTAGACAAAATTCAGAACGGGGAATTGTATATCAGCGGAAAAAAATGTATTCCCCAAAGCGCCCGGCATTCAATCAAAAACGGCATTGGAATGCTTCCTGAAAACAGAAAAATGCAGGGTTTGGTGCTTAAACTGCCGGTATGGCAGAATATTTGTATGGTCGCCCTGAAAAGATTCAGAGGCCGGGTTGGTTTAAACTACAGCCGGATACGGGAAGAAAGCAGGCGTTTTATCGGCGATCTTGACATCAAAACCCCCAATGAGATGATTCAAACTGTGTATCTTTCGGGTGGAAATCAGCAGAAAATTATTCTGGCGAAATGGCTGATGCAAAATTCAAAAATACTTTTGGTTGATGAGCCTACCCAGGGTATCGATGTCAGGGCAAAAAGCGAGATATACAGAATACTGCGGCAGGTAACGGATCAGGGGCACGGGGTTATTATAGCGTCCAGTGAACTTGAGGAACTTACGAATATTTGTGACAGGATTTTTGTCATGTTCCAGGGACGGATAGTAGCCGAATTCGGAAAGGATGAATTTAAGGATTCCGTTATTTTACAGTACGCTGTTGCAGGAAGGTAATATATGAGTTCGTTAAATGTTGGCAAAAACGCGGTCCGCTTTGACATTGTGGAAATGTTCAAAAAATACAGCGTCCTTGTTCTGCTTGTCTTTTTTATTTTTGTAGCTTCACTTGTTTCCCGTAATTTCTTTTCCGTTTCCAATTTTCTTAACATACTTCAGTCCTATGCGGCGCCGGGCGTGATAGCGATAGGAATGACGTTTACGATTTTGTCCAGCGGCACCGACCTTTCAGTCGGTTCTTTTGCCGCTCTTGGCGGAATGGTATCGGCCCTTTTACTGGCGAGAGGCCTTCCCGTCGGGGTCTGCGTGGCTGTGGCGGTCATTGTCGGGGGAATTCTGGGTACGGTCAACGGTCTTATAATTACCTTTTTTAATATGACCCCTTTTATTGTATCTCTGGCGACTATGGTTTCAATCCGGGGGCTCGCCATGCTGACGACAGACGGTAAAGTTATTTCCGGCCTTGCGCGGCTTGGCGAAAACGGTTCCGCCGGAGCTCTGTTTTGCTTTCTTGGCGGCGGAACTTTGAATGCCGGAGGCGCGCGCATCCCCGTGGCGGGAATAACGTGGGTTTTATTGACGGTAATTACGGCCTATGTTTTGCGTTACACGATGTTCGGGCGGGGACTGTACGCGATAGGTGGTAACCGGGAAGCCGCCATGCTGTCGGGGATGCGGGTAAAGCTTTACAACACTCTTGCCTGGACAGTATCCGGAATAACGGCGACCTATGCCGGTGTAATGTTGACCGCCTGGCTTACCGTCGCGCAGCCAACTCTGGCTTCCGGGTTTGAGCTTGACGCCATAGCCGCGACCGTTATTGGCGGAACCGCGATGTCCGGGGGCAAGGGCGGCGTCATCGGTACATTCGCCGGCGTTCTTATCCTTGCGATAATCACAAATCTGTTTAATCTTGTGGGACTGCCGTCCTATTATCAGCAGATTTTCAAGGGGATAATTATCGTAGCGGCACTGCTGCTGAATCAGTTTGTGTCGAGGGAAAATGACTAAAGCTTTTCAACTGTTCTGAAAAGCGGAGCTATTGAGGATTTTAGCGGTGTATGCCGTAGGAACATATTTTCAGGAGGAAAAGATGAAGAAATTATTGATCGTAATGGTTGCGATGGCCCTTGTGGGTGGATTCGTGTTTGCCGGCCCCTCCGGTGAATCAGGAAAGGCTGTCGTCGGGTTTTCCCAGGCAACCATGGCTTCTCCGTTCTATGTGTCGCATGTTGAAGCGGCCCAGGCAAGGGCCAAGGAATTGGGAATCGATTTGATTGTCGCGGACGCCAATGAAAACGTGGTAAAGCAGAATCAGGATATTGCCGACATGCTTCAGCGGGGAATCAAGGTGTTGATCCTCAACGCAGTCGACCCCGACGGTGTAGCCCCGTCTCTTGCCGCCTGCGTCCAGAAAAAAGTTCCGGTTGTTACCGTTGATCGTTTTGTAAACGGGAACGTTGATGTCGTTATCGGACGTGACAATGTTCTTATGGGACAGGCTGTCGGCAACTCCATTGTAGCGGCTCTCGGCGGTAAAGGCAGGGCCAGAGGCAAAATCCTCGAAGTAATGGGCTCAGGCGGAGACCGTGTACAGGAAGCGCGTTCAAGGGGCTTTCACAATGCGGTAGATTCCGAAAGTGGAATAGAGGTTGTGCAAACCCCGTATTGTGACTATGTCCGTTCAAAAGCCGCGACCGCCACCCAGGATATTATTCAGCGGCATAGAGATATTGTTATGATCTACGGCCATAATGACGACATGTCCCTTGGCGCCCTCCAGGTTTGCGAAGACGCGGGTCTGAGGGTACAGTGCGCCGGTGTTGACGGCCTTATGGAAGCTGTGGAAGCTATCAACCAGAAGCGGTATCTTGCCACATCGGCGAACGATCCTTATGCGTTCGGAAGGCAGGCTGTGGAAGTGGCGAACAGGCTCATCAACGGCGAAACTGTCGGCAAGGATGTTGACGCAGGGACATTTCTGATTGACGCTTCCAACGTCGCTCAGTATTACGATCCGTCCCTCGCTTTCGCGACCAGAAAGTAGCCGGACTTTGGCGTTACCGGGGTTAGTTTTCAGGCGTTAAGGCGCCAATGAGCCTTTTCAAAACAGGAATGTTTTGAAAAGGCTCCGTTTTGCCGTTCCACGGTGGGATTCATTTTTTGTTATTAATTTTTCATAATGGCAATATAATTATCATGAACCAGGAGAATTTTGATAAAAATATGAAGAAAATCAAAAAAAACTAGTTGACAATGAGTAATTTATCACATAGTATGATTCTACAGTACGAGTGGAGGAAAAATGCGCGAAGACAGATTTACGGGCAAAGTTGCCTTTATCACAGGCGCCGCACAGGGTATGGGTTATCAGTTGGCTCTGGACCTGGCAAAAGAAGGCGCAAGGGTTGTTATTTCGGACGTCGAAGAATCCGCTCTTAAAGAGGCCGGCGAGGCTCTCAAAAAACAGGGCGCGCAGTATTTGGCCCTTAAATGTGACGTTTCCAGCCGCAGGCAGGTGGAAGAAGCCATCACCAAGACCGTAGAGACCTTTGGCCGGCTGGATATCTTGGTCAACAATGCCGGCCTCCTTAAGTCTTTTTCAATAGAAGATACTACAGACGAGCTTATTGACGCCACGCTGGATATCAACATAAAAGGGGTTCTTTACGCCATTCGTAAAGTAACGCCTATCATGAAAAAGCAGCAATACGGCCGCATCATCAACGTAGCCTCCATTACCGGCAAAAATGGAGATAACAGTACTACTTTTGCCTACGGTGCGTCCAAAGGCGCCGTGATAAGCCTTACCCGTTCCGTCGCCCGGCAGCTTGGCCCCTTCGGCGTTACCTGCAACGCCATCGCCCCCCACGCGGTCATGACCAAAATGATGGAGTATTGGGACGACGCCAAAAAAGCTGAGGCGGCCGCGAAGATTCCGGTAAAGCGGCTTGGAACTATTCAGGATATGTCCCAGTTGATGATGTATCTGGCGTCGGAGGACGCGGGGTTTGTTAATGGAGAAACCGTTAATATCAACGGTGGATACTACATGGATTAAGCCGGGCAAACCCGGCCAGGAGAAAAACAAATGTCTGTTGTTGATAAAGAGTTGATTGAAAGAATCGCGCGGGAAGTTCTGGAAGAAATCGCAAAGTCCGGCGTAGGGCCTTCGCGCTTTGCGTCCGGCGGCGGCTCCGGTCCCGCATTGGCCCCTTCGGATTTGGCGAAATATATAGACCATACGCTGCTTAAGGCGGAAGCAAAGCCCGTCGATATCGATAAACTTTGCGGCGAGGCAAAGCAATACCACTTTTTCTCGGTTTGCGTAAACAGCAGCAGCGTTTCCCGGTGTGCGGGAAACCTTCAGGGCAGCGGGGTAAAAGTCTGCTCTGTTGTAGGATTCCCCCTGGGCGCCATGTGTACCCGGGCCAAGGCTTTTGAAGCAAGCGCCGCCATTGAAGACGGAGCCCGCGAGATTGACATGGTGATGAACATCGGCGCAATGAAAGCCGGGGATCTTAAAACCGTGGAAGATGATATGGCCGCCATACGGAAAGCCTGTTCCGGCGGCGTACTGCTAAAAGTAATTATAGAGACCTGCCTTCTCTCAACTGAAGAAATCATTAAATCCTGTGAAATCGCGAAGAACGCCGGCCTTGACTTTGTAAAAACGTCTACCGGGTTTTCGACAGCGGGAGCGACCCCGGAACATGTCGCCTTGATGAGAAAAACGGTCGGGCCCGTTATGGGGGTCAAGGCCGCCGGAGGGGTGAGATCGTTTCAGGATGCCGTTAACATGATTAACGCGGGAGCGACACGCCTGGGGACTTCAGGCGGCGTGAACATCCTCAAGGGACAGACGATAAAGGGGTACTAGGTATGTACGGGCATTACATGCCTTCCGCTGGTTGTACCCTGACCCTTAACCAAAATTCTGTTGACGCCCCGTTTTGTTGGATTCCGCCGCCCTCCTTTTGATTTCCAGCAGTTTTTTCATTACTTTGGAAAGATCCTGTACTGTTCCCCTGGCGCAGAACGCATCGTGAAGCCCGCGGTACAGTGTGAAGAGTTCATTATAGGTATGCTGGTGCTCCGCGACAGGATGAAAAACAATATCCGATTTCGAAGTCATTTTTTCAATTGCGGTTTCAAAGTCGGGATACGATCCGGCTGCAACGGCAGCGGCTACGGCGCCGCCCAGAGCGCATGTCTCACTGTTTCGGGAAAGGTACAGCGGCTTACCAAAAACATCAGCGTAAATTTGCATTAAGAGCTTGTCTTTTCTGGGAATGCCCCCGCAGACAACAATTTCATGTATTGGGAGATCGTATTTTTCCATTTGTTCATGGATGACGCGGGCACCGAAAGCTGTTGCCTCGATAAACGCACGGTAAATTTCAGCGGGACTTGATTGAAGATTCAGTCCCAGTATCAGACCGGTAAGCTGCTGATCAACCAATATGGTACGGTTTCCATTGTGCCAATCCAGCGCCAAAAGTCCGCTTTCCCCGGGCAGTAATTTGAGAGCTTCCCTTGTTAATTCTGAATAAGATTTACCTGACGGCTGGACGTACTTTACAAACCAATTAAAAATATCTCCAACCGCGGATTGACCGGCTTCTATGCCGTAATAACCGGGAACAATCGAGTCCAAAACAATTCCCGCCATTCCGGGAATTACCGGTCTTTTTTGCTCCGTCGGCGCGATCATGAGATCGCAGGTGGAAGTTCCTATGGTTTTTACCAATACTCCCGGTTTTATCCCGGCGCCTATGCCTCCAAAGTGGGCATCAAACGCGGGCATTACGGCCGCAATTGGTTTTTCAAGTCCCAGCCTTCCTGTCCATTCCGGGCTCAACACACCCGCTGAATTTTTAGCACTTAACACGGTCGAGGTTTTTAACGAGTCGTATATTTTTCCCAGCCCGGAGTTAAGGGATGCAAGAAAATCCCGTGACGGATAACCGTTCCAATCCGGATTATAAAGCGCTTTATGTCCGGCCGCGCAGACTCCCCGTTTGATTGTTTTGATATCCTGACAGCCGCAGATTTTAAAAAGCAGCCAATCGGCAACTTCAACCCAGGTAAAGGCCGTGTCATTGACGGCTTTGTCAATCCTGATGCAGTGGAGGATTTTAGACCAAAACCATTCGGAAGAATAGGTTCCGCCCACCATTTCCAAATATTCAGGATGAGAATGCTGCGCCGCCCTGGTTATTTCCTCGGCTTCGGCCCAGCTGCTGTGATCTTTCCAAAGCCATATATGGGCATTCAGATTATTTTTGAACTGATCCAATTCAGAGAGAGGCGTTCCGTCTTCAAGTACGGGAAGCAAAGTTGAACCTGTCGTATCAATGCCGATGCCAATAATACTTCCGGCGGAAAACGTTTTTTGCTTCTTTTTTCCTTCATGGATCGCCGTTTGAACGGACTTCTCAAGACCTTTTAAATAATCGCAGGGATCCTGCCGGACGACCAACGGGTCATGCGGATCAAAAAACGATCCGTCAACACCTTTTCCATATTGGTAAACGCCGGAGGCAATTTCCAGTCCGTTCGACACATCTACAATTACCGATCGTACAGACGCCGTACCGAAATCAACGCCAATGGCATAGTTCCCGCTCATTCCATCACCTGTTTGTTTGCAAGATAACGCGGCTTTTCACCATTAAAGTACTTCATCAGTTCCCTTCGCATAAGATTTGGGGCATTCCAGTAGGAATTCCTGGTATCTCCGGCCCGGTGGTTTGTTAAAGTTATATTGTCCAGGCTGAGTAATGGGTCGTCATCTGGGAGCGGTTCGGATCTATAGACATCGACGGCGGCGCCGTGAATGGCTTTTTCTTTCAACGCCTGAATCATCGCGTTGTTGTCCACCAGTCCGGCCCGTGCGCAGTTGATAAGATAGGCGGTTGGTTTCATCAGCATAAATTCTTTTTCGCCTATCATGTTGGCCGTTTTTGGAGTCAAGCGTACATGAAGGCTGATTACATCCGCCTGTTTCAGGAGTTCTTCCAGCTTGAGGGGAACAAATCCGTCTTTGCGAATCACTTCATCCGGGACAAATGGATCCGATACAAGAATTTCGCAGTTAAATGCCTTAAGTTTCCGGGTAACCAACTGGCCGTTGGCTCCGTATCCGACAATGCCGATTTTCAATTCATTCAATTCAGGAATAAACGAACTGTTGGGATAAAATTCCTGCCATTTCCCGTGTTTCAGGGCATAGTGGGAGCGGGCTATATTTCTGGTTTCAGCCAGTATCAGGCCTACGGTATATTCGGCCACAGCTTCGGCATTGTGATTCGGCGTATGGATAACCGGGATTTTTCTTTTGGTTGCTTCCTGTACGTCAATGTTTTCCAGTCCTCCGCGGGCGGAAAGGATAATTTTTAGATCCTGCGCGGACGCGATCATTTCCTTATTAACGGGACAAATATGTACTGCCAGAACCTCCGCGTCTTTCATCAATTCCGCTATTTTCGCGGGACAGGGAACACCGGATGGACCGTGTTCCTCAAACTGGCGCCACACATCGCGTATTTTACTGCGGCTTTCAACTTCAAATTCGGCCGTCTGGAAATCTGTTACATGTTTTTCCACACCATCGCCCTGAAAAATTCTTTCCAGAATGTTCACGGGAAGCAAAAAATCACCAATAACCAAACCTTTCATAAAAATCCCCCAAGTATAATAATCAGCGTTTATCCATAATGCGAACGCGTTATGGATAAACTTTTTCGAATCATCTGCAATTTTCCAATGCTTCAGCGAGCGTCATGCCGTCTCTGGGTACAAATTGCTTCCAATAGTTAACTGTTTCTTTTAAATTCTCGATCCCGTCATACGGGTACTGTACATTGGAAATGAAAATCTCAAAGGCCAGTATGATTTTATCTGCTTTGGGCGGCATGCCTTTTCTTTCCGGTTTAGTGAACGACTCGGCAAGACTTTCAAGCAGCTGTTTGCCGTTGATAATCCCTTTCACGTTTGTTTCCGGCGTGAAAGGAGCGTGAGAAGCGGAAATACCGTCGGTTTGCTGCATGTGAATAATGGAAGAATAGGCTCCCAGGTTTTTTAGCCATTTGTATGGATCGCTGTCTTCCGCCGGCGCAAACATATAGTGATATGCCTTTAAAAACCGAATAAGCTCCGCCGCAAAGGCATCGTCGCCGGCAGACGGCTTTTCAGCCTGTTCTTTAAGTTTTTCATAGGCCGCCAGCGGGCCAAACCAGAGACCGCGAAGCCGTTCCCCGCGCCTGAGAATTTCAAGCGCCTTTAAAATTCGTTCCCTGTCGGGCCATGTAAATTTTCGTTGGCCTGTCATGTGGCCGGTATCAATGGTCGTGTAAAGCGGAGCCCCGCCCTCGGCATAGACAGCCGCGAGAAATTCAAATGTTCCGTCAACGGTCCAGGACGGCTGATAGGGGGCGTACATTTGTTCGCTGCACAGTTTTACGCCGCTTTTTGCGGCAATGGAAGCCAATTCGGCGTACTCTTTAACAAACATTCTGGTCGCCGCTTCATATTTTTCCGGGTCCTGCAAAACCTCTTCCTGCAGAGCATGGAAAGAAAAGCCGATATCCGCCTGAAGTGTTTTTGCGTGGTTAATGAGAGGAATAAACCAGCCATCCTTGATTTTTTGACGTACTCTCTGATCCGGATGAGCCAGGCCTGTTGTCCGGTACGTTTGATACCCCGTAAAAAAGCTGCGCACTTTCATGGAATGTTCTTGTTCCTGCTCCAAAACCTCCTTTACCCAGTCGGACATATAGGCATCCGTTGAAAAAAGCGGATCCATTTCATTGTCCGTACTGGCTTCTATGCTTGAAAACCCGATTTCCTTTATGAGGGGAATCCACTGGGACGGTTTTATCCAGCGTTTTATGGCGAAGCAGTTGTCACAGGCTAAATATAGACGCGTCGAATTCATCTTGTCTCCCATATCAATGATATCTTCATCACATTACAGTATCCCTTTTGACGTATCCTGTCAAGAAAATATCAAAAAATATGTTTTTCTGCTTGACAGATGGTAAAATCACCATTACAATGGGACACAATAAGAATTATATGAGAATTTTGTTATTTTTTTAACATTTTTTCTCAATATTTGATGTTTTGAAAAGGAGCGTGAATGCTAGCGTTTGTCTATGAGGATGCCGGAAAGCTTGGGTTGAAGGAAGTGCCCGAGCCCAGGGCAAAAAATAATACGGGTGTTATTAAAGTTGAGGCATCGTCCATTTGTGGGACAGATCTGCGCGCTTTCCGTTTTGGCTCATCAAAGATAAAACCTCCAAGAGTAATCGGCCATGAGGTTGTGGGAACTGTTGTTGAAGTCGGCGGGGATATAGAGGGCTTCAAGACCGGCGACAGGGTTCAGATTGCCCCCGCTCTGGGCTGCGGAACCTGTCATTACTGCAAGCGGGGTTATACCAATCTCTGTGACAGTCTCAAAACCATAGGTTTTGATTTTGACGGCACTTTTGCCGAATACATGGAAATTCCGGCCGAGGCGTTTGCCCGGGATCACGTGACGAAAGTACCGGAAAATTTAAATTCCCTTGAAGCTGTTCTTGCCGAGCCGATTGCCTGCATAGTAAATGCTCAGTCTTATCTTGGCATAGCCGAAGGTGACATGGTCGCTGTTTTTGGTTCCGGCTTTATAGGAACAATACACGCGGCCCTCGCGCTTCAAAAGGGCGCCGAAAAGGCATTTATGATTGAGGTAAACGAAGAACGGATAAAAATGGCGAAAAAAGTTCTGCCTGAACTTATCATTATCAACTCTAAAAAAGAATCCCTGAAGGACGCGATCGCTTCGCATACGAACAACAGAGGAGTGGACGTGGCCATAACTGCCTGCTCTGTCGGGCCTGCCCAGGTTGACGCCATGAATATCATCGCCAAGCGCGGTCGTATAAGCCTTTTTGGCGGTCTGCCAACAGAGACAACGGGTTTTGTTGACAGCAATATTATCCACTATAAAGAGGTCTCGGTTCATGGCGCTCACGCATCCACGGCAGTACAGAACCGCGAGGTACTTAATCTTATCGCGGACGGCAAACTGTCCGTGAAAGAATTTGTCAATAACCCGTTTCCGCTTAAGGATATTTTGAAAGCTTTTGACGCGTTGAACAGGGAAGAAATAGTAAAGGCCATTTTGCAGCCGGGGGTGAAATGAGTATGGGAACTCCCGTGTTAGAGATGAAAAATATTTCCAAGAGTTATTCGGGCGGAAGGGTACTGAAAAACATTTCGTTTGTGTTGGAAGAAGGTGAGATATTGGGGCTGGTTGGTGAAAACGGGGCGGGTAAATCAACCTTGATGAAGATACTTTCCGGCGGTACCCAGCCGAATGAAGGGGAAATAATTCTTGACGGCAGGCTGATTGAAATAACCAATCCTATCGTGGCAAAGCGCCTTAGAATTGCCATGGTCCAGCAGGAATTAAGCTTGATATCTTCACTCACTGTAACCGACAACATAGTCCTGGGTCAGGAAAAAAGGATAGGTCCCCTTCGTACCTTTGACAGGAAAGCAAATGAAAAGTACGCGCGACAGGCTTTAAAAGCCGTTGATTTGGACGTTTCTCTCGATGCCAAGGTGGGGACTTTGAGTGTCGCGAATCAGCAAATGATTGAGATCGCCCGTAATTTGATCCAGGAACCCCGTGTACTTATTCTGGACGAACCGACGACCGCGCTTACCCTGATGGAAGCGGAATATCTTTTACGGCAAATGATTCTGCTGAAAGAGAAGAAAACATCCATTATTTTTATTTCCCACAAGTTAGAGGAAATAATGAAAGTATGTGACAGGATGATTGTACTGCGGGACGGCAACAAGGAAGGCGAGGTAAAAAAAGATGAAATTACCCGCCCCGAATTGATAAAACTCATGGTGGGTGATCGGGAATTTTTCAAACGTAAGTCTGAATCAAAAAACAGTACAGGTGATGTCATTCTTGAGACAAAGAATTTGTCGAAAAAAAATGTTTTTTCGAACATCTCATTTCAGCTTCACAAGGGAGAGGTTCTGGGCTTTTTTGGATTGAAGGGCGCCGGCCGCAGTGAGCTTTTTCATTCGATCTTTGGCGCCGATTCCGTTGACGGTGGTGAAATATTTTTTGAGCATAAAAAAGTTAATTTTAATAATCCGGGGGAAGCCATAAAGGCGGGTATAGGACTTGTCAGCGAGGACAGAAAATTTTCCGGTATTCTTCCCAATATGGATGTCAAAGATAATATTTTGATATCAAATCTTATGGCTTTCTCCAACAGCGTGGGCGTTATTCGAGAAAAGAGTATGCAGCAAATGGCGGAAAGTTTTATTGATAAGCTTAAGATAAAAGTTCATTCCGTAAACCAGCCTGTTAAGCGGCTGAGCGGCGGTAATCAGCAAAAAACGATGATATCCCGATGGCTTCACACAGACAGTAAAATCCTGATTTTTGATGAGCCGACAAAAGGCGTTGATGTGGGCGCAAAGCAGGATATTTACGCTCAAATTAAGCAATTTACCGAAGAAGGGAAGGGGATAGTCGTAATTTCTTCCGAACTGGAAGAAGTGATGCTGGTTAGCGATCGGATTGCGGTTATGAAGCAGGGAAAGATCGATACGCTGCTGGAAGGGACGGATGTAGATGCCGATGTAATTATGCATCATGCGGCAGGTTAAGTCTGTAATATTGCTGGGGGAAGAGGAGTTTTGATAATGAAAAGCCTGGAAAACTTTAGTTTTTCATCTGTATTAGGGGTATTAAAAGATAATGTCGTTGTGTTGGTGTTGTTGGGCATTTTTGCCCTGTTGACAATAGCTTCGCCGGTCTTTTTGACTGCCGGTAATTTAATGGATGTCGCGAAGCAGGCTTCCATTAACGGCATAATCGCAATGGGCATGACCTTTGTAATAACAACCGGCGGTATTGATCTTTCTGTCGGTCCTGTTTGGGCATTAACGGGGGTGGTCGTTGCGCTTGTAATAAAAGCGGGCGTTTTTTTTCCGATTGCCTTTATCGCGGGGATACTGGTCGGCTGTCTTTGTGGTTATATTACCGGCCTTATTATTACGAAAGGCAGGCTGCAGCCTTTCATCGCAACCCTGGCAACGATGAATGTTTACCGGGGCATCGCCTTAATTGTCACGGGTGGATATACCGTTTACGGCCTTCCGGAAAATTTTCGTTTTCTTGGTCAGGGATTTTTCCTGAAATATATACCGATGCCGGTTTTTATCTTTGTCGTTGTTTATGCTATCAGTTGGTTTATTTTCAAAAAACAGGTGTTTGGGCGTTATTTGACGGCAATCGGTAATAATCAGGAAGCGGCGAGGCTTTCCGGCATCAATGTGAAAAGAATAACATCAATGGCTTATGTTTATTCGGGGCTGTTGTGTGCCATAGGCGGAGGCATAGTTGCAACCGCGCGGATAAGCGCGGCCGAGCCGACAATTGGTGCGGGATCGGAGCTTGACGCGATTGCGGCAGTTGTAATCGGAGGGACTTCCATGTCCGGCGGTGAATCGAAAATCCGGGGCACCCTGATAGGCGCCATATTATTAAGCACCATCAACAACGGTTTAATTCTTTTGAATGTCCCGACATATTACAAAATCGCCGTGGTTGGACTCATCATTGTTGTAGCAATGTTAATGGACGCATACGGGAAAAGTGGGAAATAATGGTCATGTATTTGACTGTTAAAATATTTTGAGAGGAGAGAAGGTATGAAAAAACTGGTTGTTTTTTTGTTGATTGCTCTTTGTGTCGGTGGATTGTGGGCCGCTCCGGGCCAGCAGTCCTCGAAGTCCACCGCTACAGGCAATGTCGCGTTCCTGGACGATTCCGTGGGGTTGAAAAACGGAGCGTTTTTTGAAAATGTACCCAGGCCCTCAAAGAATTATCAGATTGCCAACATTACAAGGACGCTGATGAATGCGCACTGGATAAAGGAAAAAGAAGGGTTTGAGGCTGCCGCCAAGCAGTATGGAGTAACCGGTCAGACCTTCGCGGTGCAATCTGAAGCCGATGTAATGGATCAGGCAAATATTCTTGATACCATTATTGAAAGAAAGTTCGATGCGATTGCCGTATCTCCCATTACCGAGCAGAATCTTCTTGCGGGTCTCGCAAGGGCAACCGCGGCCGGTATTGTTATTATCAATATTGATACAGCGGAAATTGTTCCTGCTTCGGCCAGGGCCAATAATATCACAATCACCTCTTTCATTGGATCCGACAACTATTATGCCGGCGGTGTCGCGGCGGACTATATCAGTCAGACATTGGGTTCCAAAAAAGGAAAAGTTGCCGTCATTGAAGGTATGCCCGGCGATACATGCGCCATTGCGCGGACCACCGGTTTTGCGGATAAAGTAAAAACCCTGCCCAACCTGACCCTGGTCGCTTCGCAGACCGCGCGCTGGGATCGTCTTGAAGCTCTTAACGTTACCACCAGCGTGCTCCGGGCCAATCCCGACATTATGGGTATTTATTGTAACAACGACACCATGGTGTTGGGAGCGATGCAGGCGGCCGCCGATCTCGGTTATACGATTCTTACCAGTGATAACCTTAATCGTGCCGGTGAAGCGAAAACGCTCGTCCTCATCGGTAATGACGGAATCCAGGAAGCCCTGGACAGCGTTCAAACCGGGGCGCTGACCGGCACCATTGCCCAAAAACCTTATCTTATGGGCTATGCCGCGATTGAGGCCGCTATTACTACACTGGAAGGCGGAACCCCGACAGCGCGCATCGCTACTCCGATAATGCTTGTGACCAAGAAGGATTACAAGTAAAGAGTTCCCAAAAAACCAGCCTTAAAACACGGTTGGTTTTTCGGAATAGCGCCGTTTTCAGGCGTTAAGGCGCCAATGAGCCTTTTCGAAACAGGAATGTTTTGAAAAGGCTCCGTTTTGCCGGGTGATACTTTATAGTGAATTGTGTGAATTTATGTAAATTTGAGTAGATCAAACGGAAAATCTGTGCTATCTTGGTGGAAGTTTTATGGAGGAGTAAGGCCATGGATATCAACGAAATCGTCAAACAGGTGACAGCAAGCGTTATGGAAAAAGTCGGCGCTTCGGAGGGGAAGTTCGACTCCCGGCAGACCCCGCCGGCTGTTTCCGGCCAAAATGCCGCGGCGTATGATCCCAGTTATGGTCAGTACATGGACCATACGGTACTGAAGCCGGAAACCGTCAAGGCGACCCTGAAACGGTTTTGCGACGAAGCGAAGCAGTACCATTTCGCGTCGGTGTGCGTTAATCCCGCCAATATTCCCTATGTCGCTTCCCAGCTTAAGGGGAGCGGGGTCAAGGCCTGTGCGGTTATCGGCTTTCCCTTTGGGGCGAACACTTCTTTTATCAAGGCCGCTGAGGCTACCGATGCGATAAAAAACGGCGCCGGAGAAGTGGATATGGTTATCAATATCGGCGCCCTTAAGGACAGGGAATACGACGTCGTGTATAACGACATACTTGCCGTGGTCAATGCCTCCCATCCTGCCGCCATTGTAAAGGTTATCATTGAAACAAGCGCCCTTACGGACGAGGAAAAAGTTGCCGCCTGTACGCTGGCGAAAAAGGCCGGAGCGGATTTTGTCAAAACATCCACCGGTTACGGAACCGGGGGCGCGACGCTTGAGGATGTAAGGCTCATGAAACAGGTTGTGGGTGACGCGCTTAAGGTAAAGGCTTCCACGGGAATAAACGACCGGCGTATTTGTGACGAATTTCTCAAGGCGGGCGCTGTCCGGATGGGAACAAGTAAAGGAATAAAAATCGTCAAGGGCGAAGTCGACATAAAACCGGAAGACTGCGAAAAATGCGGCAAATGTTCCGCGAAATGCCCGTCCGGCATTGTTACCATTACAAAGCAGGCGTATTAGGCGTCTTGATAGACGCGGCGGCATCCCGGTACGTAAAAGGAACAGTGCGCAGGTTATGGAAGAAACGGCGTTGAAACAGCTTATCAGAAACGCGGTACTCGTGAGTTTCGCAAAGACGGGGCGCTTTTATCTTCCCGTGGCTGTTTCCGCCCGTCATGTACACCTTTCCCGTTCCGATTTTGCGGCGCTGTTCGGCGCCGGAGCGGCCATGAAACCGTACCGGGTTCTTTCCCAGCCCGGCCAGTTTGCCTCTGAGCAGACGGTGGAAATCGCCGGGCCGAAAGGCTCGTTCGGAAAAGTCCGTGTTTTGGGGCCCGAGCGGGGAAGTACCCAGGTGGAGATTTCGGTAAGCGACAGTTTTACCCTGGGGATACAGCCTGTTATACGGATGAGCGGGAACACCGCCGGGACTCCCGGCTGTATCCTGAAAGGGCCCGCCGGAAAAGTTGAGCTTAAAGAAGGGGTGATAGTCGCCGCCCGCCATGTTCACATGTCGGAAGAACAGGCGGCCGCCTATGGCGTTGGGGACGGGGCCGTTGTTTCCGTAAAAACGCCGCTTCCCCGCGAAGGGGTTATCGGCGGCATTGTCGTGCGCTGCGGAAAGGGCCACGACCTGGAAGTACACCTGGACACCGACGAGGCGAACGGGAACGGCATACTGTGCGGGACAATTCTGGAAGCGCTTACCGGGGCGGAAGGCGGCGGGCTTTCCGGGAACGCGGCGGGTTTTGGGCGGATACTGGAACTGGTAACCGAGCGTGACGTTAACAATGCGGCGGGCCGGGGGGAAAAAACCGTCTGCGTCGCGGCAAAGGGGTTTATCAGCCCCGCCGCGGCCGACAGGGCAAAAGAAAAAGGAATACAGATATGCAGATTGCAAAAGTAATCGGTACCGTTGTCAGTACCAACAAATCGGAAAAACTCAACGGCCTTAAACTTCTTTTGACCAGGAACATTGATCTTGACACGTTTCAGGAAAAGGGCGCCCCGGTAGTCAGCATTGACGCGGTGGGCGCGGGGGAAGGGGAAGTGGTGATGATTGTCGGCGGTTCTTCTTCCCGTCAGACCGCCGTTACCGAAAACAAGCCCGCGGACAGTACGATTATCGCGATTATTGACTATATCGACATGAACAAAAAGCGGATATTCGACAAGCATAGAGATAAAGATGCGGAATAGAACAGGAAAAAGGCGCCGGAGTATGGTATGACCAGAGAAGAAATAGAAAAGATCGCCTCTCAAGTTGCGGCAAGGCTTACCCGGACAGAAGCCGGAACCTCCTTCGGGAGTCAGGCGCGGGAAGGCTCTTCCGAATCCGCGCCGGGCGGATGGCTCTTTGATACCGTTGACGAGGCGGCCGCCCGCGCCGTTGAAGCCCAGAGACGGCTGTGCAAAATGACCCTGGAAGAGCGGGGCGTTCTTGTCGAAGCGATGCGCCGGGCGGGACGGGACAATGCCGCAAAGCTTGCCGAAATGGCCCATGAGGAAACAGGCTACGGCCGCGTGGAGCACAAAGTGCTCAAAAATCTTCTGGCGGCGAATAAAACTCCGGGTATCGAAGACTTGAAAACCCAGGCATGGTCCGGGGATTACGGCCTTACCCTCGTGGAAATGGCCCCGTTTGGGGTAATCGGATCGATCACTCCGTCCACAAATCCGCCCTCAACGGTGATCAACAATTCCATCAGCATGATAAGCGCGGGAAACGCCGTCGTGTTTAATCCGCATCCGGCGGCGAAAAAAGTATCCCAAGAGGCGATGCGGATCCTGAACGAAGCGATTACCGGCTCCGGCGGTCCCGAAGGGCTTATCACCACCGTGCGGGAACCGACTCTGGAAACGGGGACGGCGCTTATGGCACACAAAAACATCCCCCTGCTGTCGATTACCGGCGGCGAGCCTGTTGTCAGGGCAGCGATGAAAACCGGCAAAAAGGTTATCGCGGCCGGGCCCGGAAATCCGCCCGTTATCGTGGACGATACCGCCGTACTGGAAAAGGCGGCGAAAGACATTGTAGACGGCGCTTCGTTCGACAACAATGTGCTGTGCGTCGCCGAAAAGGAAGTGTTTGTTTTTGACAGTGTCGCCGCCCGGTTAATCGCCGCAATGGAACGCAACAACGCTTTCCTTGTCAAGGGAGAGGATATCGACCGGGTGCTCTCCACAACCCTTGTCGACAAAGACGGTAAATACGTAATTAACCGGAAATATGTCGGTCGCGATGCGGCGGTAATTCTAAGGGACAGCGGAGTGGCCTTTTCCGGGAATCCCCGTCTTGTCATTGCCGAGGTAGATCCATACCATCCGTTTATTATGACAGAGATGCTTATGCCGGTGCTTGGCATCGCTAGGGTAAAAGATATAGACGACGCGGTCGCCCACGCCATTCGGGCAGAGCAGGGCTGCCAGCATTCGGCGTTGATTCACTCAACAAACATAAAAAACATGAGCTATGCCGCGTCGGCCCTTAACACGACGATTTTTGTAAAAAACGCCCCGTCTTATTCGGGACTGGGCTTTAACGGCGAGGGCTATACGACCCTTACCATAGCGACACCAACCGGGGAAGGACTCACCGCAGCCCATTCGTTTACCAGGGCGCGCAGATGTGTGCTTTACGGGGATTTCAGGATTGTATGAGAGGCGTATGGAATGAGTTTGATCGATCTGATTCGTGACGCGGGTATCGTTGGCGCCGGCGGCGCGGGCTTTCCCTCTCATGTAAAATTGGACGCAAAACCGGAATACCTCATCGCAAACGGCGCCGAATGTGAGCCGCTGCTCCGGCAGGACAGGCGTATTATGGAAAAAAACGCCGCCGGAATTGTCCGGGCCATGGTGGCTGTCGCCGAACATACCGGGGCGAAAAAACTTGTCGCCGCCACAAAAAGCCATTACGGGGCCGCCGTCGAAGCCCTGAAAAAAGCCGTTTCGGGAACGGGTGTCCAGCTTCATTTGATGAAGAGCACGTATCCGTCCGGTGATGAACAAACGCTTGTGTATGATATAACCGGCAGGGTGGTGCCGACCGGCGGCCTTCCCCTTGACGTGGGGACGGTGGTTTCCAATGTGGCGACGCTGCTCAATATCGCGGATGCTCTGGACGGCAAGCCGGTAACAAGCAAAGTGATTACCGTATCGGGAGCGGTGAAAACTCCCGTTACCCTTGAAGTGCCCATCGGTACTCCGATACGCGCGTTAATTGAAGCGGCCGGGGGCTTCCAGTCGGGAACGGCGGAAGATTACGAAGTGATCCTCGGCGGGCCGCTTATGGGATTTTTGGCAAAAGACCTTGACGAGCCGGTAACAAAAACGACAGGCGGGGTACTGCCGCTGCCAAAGGGCCACAGGCTTCTTGCCTACAAGAAAGTAAACATGGATCGTCAGGCGAAACTCGCCAAAGCGGTTTGCTGCCAATGTTCCGTCTGTACCCAGCTTTGTCCCCGGGCGGCGCTGGGTCTTGGAGTGGAGCCCCACAAAGCCATGCGGGCCCTGTCGGCGGAAAAGGGGGCGCTGCTGGGAAATCCCAATTCCCTTTTCAGCTGCTGTGAATGCGGGCTGTGTACGTATCATGCCTGTAATTTCGGTCTTAACCCGCAGGCGGTCATGGGAAGCTTTAAAAAAGCCCTTGCCGGCGCGGGCGTCAAGCCCAAAAAGGAAGTAAAGGGGACGGTGGATCCGGGCATTAAAAATAAAAAGGTCCCCTCCGCCCGGTTTCTTTCGCGGCTTTCCCTCTCGAAATACGACCGGGACGCCCCGCTTGTTCCTTTTGCCGTTCAGGTGGAGACGGTGAAGATTCCCCTTAAAATGCACATCGGCGCTCCCTGCAAGGCGGCGGTTACAAAAGGGACGGCGGTAAGCGCGGGAAACGTAATCGGAGTTCCCCAGGGACTGGGCGCGGTAATTCACGCGTCGATAAGCGGCACTGTTGTCGAAGTAACCGGCGACTATGTAACGATAAGCAAGAGGGCAGGATGAGCGCGCTTGGAATGATAGAAACCATGTCCATTCCGCTGGGAATTTTTTCAGGCGACGCCATGCTTAAAGCGGCGGACGTGGAACTGGTAAGTTCGCAGGCGGCCTGTGCGGGAAAGTACATTGTAATCGTGGAAGGGGAAGTGGCCGCCGTGCGTTCGTCGGTGGAAGCGGGAAAGGCCGCCGCGGGATCCGCCCTGGTGGACTCGCTGGTGATTCCCGGCATCCATGAACAGGTCGCCCCGGCAATCGGCGCGGCTTCGGAAATAGAAAACGTTGACGCCCTGGGGGTTATGGAAAGTTACAGTATGTGCGCCGCCATCCTGGCGGCGGACGCGGCGGTCAAGGCCGCGGCGGTCAGCCTTATCGAGGTGCGGCTTGGCCGGGGCCTGGGCGGAAAGGCGTTTGTGGTTCTCACCGGGGAAGTCGCCGCGGTAAAGGCTTCCGTCAGGGCCGCGGAGGCTCTGGAAGAGATTCAGGGGATGCTTGGGGCAAGCGTGGTCATCCCGTCGCCCCATAAAAAGATAGCAGATGCGATTTTCTAAAGCAAATGCGTGATGTACATTCATAGGAGAGTGCGATGAAAGAAGCATTGGGAATGGTAGAAACCAAGGGTCTTATCGGGGCCATTGAGGCGGCCGACGCCATGGTCAAGGCGGCCAACGTTGTGCTTATCGGCAAACAGCAGATAGGCTCAGGGCTTGTTACCGTCATGGTCCGGGGCGACGTAGGAGCGGTCAAGGCCGCGGTCGACGCCGGAGCGGAGGCGGCGAAACGTGTGGGCAACCTTTACGGGCTCCATGTCATTCCGCGTCCCCATAACGACGTGGAAGGAATACTGCCGTCCATACCTGTCAAGGCGGCCAAATAAGTGTATACCGGCAGGGTCACCGGCACAGTGGTCGCCTCGGTCAAGGAGGAAAACCTTCAGAGGGTTCCGTTCCTTACCGTAAAGCTCATTGAAAACGGGGAGGACGCGGGAACAATTGTCGCCGCGGATTCGACCCGCCAGGCAGGGCCCGGTGATTTTGTGTACCTTATCGGATCTAAAGAAGCCGCGAAAATGTTCCGCAGGGACCTTTGTCCGGTCGACGCGGCCATAGTCGGCTTTATAGATACCTACAACGAAGAATTATAACCGTGCCGGAACGGATAAAACCACGGGCGCGGCAGCCGTCCCTTTGGGGGGACGGAACTACAGGAGGAAGAGAAATGAAAGAAGCGTTGGGATTGGTAGAAACCAAGGGGCTTATCGGGGCCATTGAAGCGGCCGACGCCATGGTCAAGGCCGCCAATGTGCGCCTTATCGGTAAAGAGCAGATCGGTTCCGGGCTGGTTACCGTTATGGTACGCGGCGATACCGGAGCGGTCAAAGCCGCGGTTGACGCCGGGGCGGCGGCAGCCAAGGTAGTGGGAGAACTCTACGGACTCCATGTGATTCCCGCTCCCCATGACGACGTGGAAGGGATACTGCCTAAATAAGGCTTATTGTGAAAATAGCCAGGGTTGTCGGAAACCTCATCTCTACAATCAAGGATGAGTGTTTTCACGGCTACAAGTTGATGATAGTGGAATTTCTCAAACCCGACGGTACTCCCGACGGAAAGCGTCAGATCGCGTTTGACGCGGCGCACGCGGGGGTAGGCGATGTGGTTCTGGTGAATATTGACGGCGGCGCCGCCAATATGTTTACCGGCGATAAAGATCTTATCGCCGACTACACGATCTGCGGGGTTTTGGACAGTTTCACCATCAATGGAAAACAGACCGTGAGCGAACACGGTAAAAAGGGCAGTCCATGAATGTGAACGAAATTATAAGCGAGGTCAGCGCGGAGCTGGAACGGCTTACCGGCGGCGCGTCACGGAGCGCGAGTCCGGCGCCGCTCAAGGGTGCGCCGGCCTATGTGGTTCCGGCATATATCAGACCGGCGCCGGGGTCCTCTCCGCCTCAGGCGGTACACGGCCAGGGCATGTATTCCGCGGTACCGGGGAAGCTTGAACATTCCCTGCTTGATCCGGCCATAAGCCGGGAAAAGGTTATTGCCGAGTGTGAACTGGCCGGACAATACGGCGCCGCCTGTGTGGTGGTATCTCCCTATTTTGTCGAATGCGCCTCGGATGTACTCAGGCAGACGGGTGTTGCCGTGTGTTCGGCGGCGGGCTTTCCCCACGGAGCCGCTTCCCAGGCGGCGAAAAGCGCGGAACTGCGGGAATGTATACGCCGGGGCGCCGTGGAAATGGATGTCGCGGTAAACATATTGGCGGTAAAAAGCGGTGAAATAGACGCGGCCCGGCGGGAACTCCAGGAAACGCTCCAGATTGCCAGGGGCCGGTGCATGATCAAGGCCATTTACGAACAGGCCCTGTACAGTGACGAAGAAAAGAACGCCGTCCTTTCCCTTATCAGGGAGTGCGGCTGTGACTTTGTCAAAATTTCCAATGCCCTTTCCGGAAAAAAGGCTGAAGAGGCCGACGTTCGGTTTGTCCGGGGCATTGTAGGCGCCAAAGTCGGCATTAAAATAGACGGCGGGGTAAAAACCCTGGAACGGGCCGTGCAGCTTTTCCAGGCCGGCGCAGACAGAATCGGGCTTACCGCCACCATCGCCGTGGCGAAAGAAGCGCTGGGCCGTTAGCTCAGGCGCCGGATTTGAACGGCGGGACTTTTCCCCGAATTCCCGCCGCCGCCGGGGCGCTTCCAAATGCCGGGTTTCCCGGGCCCTTTCGCAAAATCCGGGGTTTCGCGGCCCAGACACCAGCTCCCCGGAGTGGTTGTAAAAAAACCGGTTTTGCGACGCGATTACTTGAACAAGTTTTTTTTGTTTGTTATCATTGAACACAAGAGTTCCCCTTATAAAAAAATTACGTTGGGGGGAGCCCGATCTTTGCTGCGGTTTTTGAGGTGATCATGGGTGTTCTTGAGATTGTTCTCCTGGTTGTTTTTGTTTTCATAGCAATAATGCTTGTCTTGCTGGTTTTAATACAGAATGAAGAAGGCGACAGCCTTGGCGGTATTTTTGCGGGTGGCAGCGCCTCCGCGTTCGGTTCACGTTCCGGTAACGTGCTTACCAGGGCTACATCCATTCTTGGGGCCGTTTTTCTCGTGCTCTGTCTTGGACTTGCCCTGATGAACCGGGCGCCCAGGCCCGAAGGGGTTGAAGCTGAAGGCCGCAGACAGACCGCGGGGCAGGAAGACGAAAGCTGGTTTTCCAACGATGAGACTTCGGAGACCATTCAGGGCCCCGCCGTGGAAGAGTAGAGGTTTTCATGCTTCTAAGTGAGCTTTTTCCACCGGAATTTATCAAAATCGGCCTTGAGGCGGAGGACAAAGACGAGGCGTTTGAAGAACTGGCTGACGCGTTTTGTCAGGCCTCGCGTTTGAATATCAGGGAAGATATCCTTGAGGCTGTCCGGGAGCGGGAACGGAAAATGTCGACAGGCATACAGAAAGGCATTGCCATTCCCCACGGCAAAACCGGCGCGATAGACCGGGTGTACGGCATTTTGGGCGTTTCCAAACGGGGTATTGACTACGATGCCCTGGACGGGGAGCCGGTATACCTGCTTTTCATGGTTGTCGGCCCCCAATCGCGCGCCGAAAAGCATCTTCGCATCCTCAAACGGCTTGCCGAACTGCTTGAAAATCCCCAGTTTTTTACCGATCTGGCCGCCCAGAACGATTCTTCCCAGGCCAGCGCCGTTATAAAAAAATACGAGAATATACTGACTGCTTTGGATTAGGCAGGCGCAAGATGACTGACTGACAGGTTTAACGAATGGACGACAATATGTACCCGGGCGAGAGTTCATCGCCGGATGTTTTACAGCATTTGCTTGAGATTGAAACTCAGGCTGCCGCGCTGGTTGACGACGCCCAGGCAGAAGCGGACAGGCGGGTAAAGGCGTCGGAAAACGAAAACAGGGAGCGGTACGAAGAGCAATACCGCGGCCGTGTCGAGATACTGGAAGCCGGATACCGGGAAAGAATTGACGGAGTGAGGGCGGAATACCGGGTCAGGATCGACGAATACTGGAAAAACCTTGACGCGACGGAGCTTCATTTTGCTGATTTTTCCTGTCTTGCGGCAAAACTGCTTTTTGGAGAAAAGTAGTGGTCCACTCGGGAGAAAGGGCGTATGTGTATGCCAAAGCCTGCGGAATTATAGGAAAATCCTTTGTGGGCCCCCGCATAGCCGCTTTAAACCCCTTGGGCCGTCTTTCGGAACTTGACCGGCTTGTTTTTTCCTTTGATGCGCGGGAGCTTCCCGAACGGGAGCTTTTGCCGGACATTGAGCGGCGGATAACAAAACGTTCAATAAAAGCCGTAACTTCCATCGTAAACTGCTTTGACAATCCCCCCGAATTTTTTACCCTCCTTGTCAGAAGCTATGAATACGCGGATATCAAAACCGCGCTGGCTTCTCTTGACGAAAACGCCGAGGAAAAAAACCGGCCGGTCTTTACAAATCTGGGCCGCTTCGGCACGGTGAATTTTGACCTGTGGCCCGACTTTGAAAAGATGATCCGGGGAACCGAGTTTGAAACGCTCTGCGGGAACCGGAAACCGGGTAAAGGCGCCGGAGCGGAGAATGCCGGAATGGCTGTTGAAACGGCCATTGACCGCCACTATTACCGGAGGCTTTGGCAGGCCCTGCTTAAACTGAAAAAAAGCGACCGGCAGACGGCGGAAAAAATCCTCAGGGAAGAGATTTCCCTGCGAAACGCCTCCTGGGCGCTCAGGCTCCGTACATATTACGGCATGGACGGCGGCGAAGTAAAAAAGCACCTTGTTGACATTCCCGGCCACAAGGAGCTTACCAAGGACGCCGTTTCCGCCCTTGAGCTTCCCCTGGACAGCCGCCATGAATGGGAAAGCTGGAAACTGGCGGCGTACCTTAATCCGGAAGGCGCGGATGCCTGGCGGGTGGATCCAAGGAGTTTCCAGAACGCCGCCGCGGAACGGCTCTACGCCCTGGCCCTTTCGAATTTCAGGCGCAGGCCGCTGTCGCTTGATACGGTGTTTTGTTTTATCAAACTGAAACAGTTTGAAGAAGACCTCTTAACCTCCGGTGCCGAGGGTCTGGTGCTCGGCATGTCCAGCCGGGACGTGTTTGATCTTTTGGAGATGAACCTGTGATACGCCCCAGAAAGATGAAGCAGATAGAGATGACCGTTCTTGTCCGGGATATCGACAGCGTTATAGAGTACCTGGGCCGCCGGGGCATTATGCACTTTTCAGGCGGCCGGGAGGCGGGAATGCCGCAGGGAGTGGCCGACGCCGCCGGAGTCCCGTCCGCCATGACCGCGTCTTCCTCGCATATACGGGAAAACCTCGACCGCATCGCCTCCGCCGCGGCGTATATCGGCGTGGAACTCCCCTCGCTTTCCGGCGGCGCGGAAGAGGTTTCAGGCGGAGGCGAAGAAGACAGGCTTCCCGGCGAGGAAGAAGAACGCCTTACGGAAAGTCTCTGCCGTACCATTTTGGCCCTGGGTTCCCGGGAAAATGCGCAGAACCAGGAAAAGAAAAAGCTGGAAGAAACCATTACGGAGGCGAAAGCTTTTTCCAGATTAAACGCGCCGTTTTCCGATCTGGATCAGCTGTCGTACCTTACGCTGCGGGTCGGGCGGCTTGATAACCGCCGCCGCGAAGAGCTCGAGGAAAACCTCGCCGACCGGGCGGTAATAATTCCCCTTGACGATTCCGGCAGGGTTCTTGCCGCGGCTTCCAGAAAAGGACGCTTTGCCCTGGATTCGGCGCTGAAAAAGGCGTCCTTTCTTCCCATTGCCGTGCCGGAGGGCTACAAGGGCGTTCCATCGGATCTGCTCGGCAGCCTGGAAGATCGGCTTGAAAAAGTGGAACAGGAGCTTCAGAAAATTTCCGCCGCGAAAAATCAATTCAAAAATGATTACGCCTCTTCTTTGCGATCCCTCTACGGGTCTTTTCTCGCGGCAAGGGAAGTGGAAGATCTTAAGGGGCGGCTTCGGGGAACAAAAAATGTGTATGTCATCAGCGGATGGGTTCCCTCGGACGAAGTATCAGCGCTTGTGGAAGAACTGCACCGGCGTACCGGAGGCAGGACGGCGATACGATCCTACAACCCCGAAGAAATTGAGGATGTCCGGGAAGGCCGGGAAAAAGTTCCCGTATCCCTCAAACACGGCGCTTTTGTAAAAGGCTTTGAACCGGTTGTGTTTTCGTACGGCGCTCCTTTGTACGGAACCATTGATCCGACGCCGTTTGTCGCGTTCTTCTTTACCGTGCTTTTCGGGATCATGTTCGGCGACGCCGGTCAGGGGCTCGTGCTGCTGCTGCTCGGATTCGCGGTGGGAACGGGAAAGTCCGCCCTTCTCGGATCGTTTCGAAAATTCGCGGGGCCGCTTAAGGCGGTGGGCACATCATCAATTATCATGGGGCTCCTTAACGGGGAATTTTTTACCTCGGAAGGACTTTTCGCACATCCGACAAGGGCTGTGTGCGGTTTTATTATGGGACTTTTGGGCATTCCCGGAGAAGCGCCGGAACGTATACTTACCCTTATGCCCGAAAAAGGCAGCGTTGAAAAGCTCTTTTACTTTTTCGGCTTTACCATCGCTGTCGGCGTGGCGCTTAACTCGATAGGGCTTGTCGTCAATATTGTCAACCAATGGTCGCTTAAAAAATACGAAAAGGCTCTTTTTTCCAAAACAGGACTTGCCGGGATGCTTCTTTTCTGGTATGCCCTGTTCATCGCGGTAAGAATCATTTCAGGGGGAATTTTTTCCTGGTTTGATTATGTCGGGCTGTGCGTTCCCGCAGCCCTTGTCTTTTTCGGCCCGGTTATGTGGCGTGTTTTTTCAGGCAGGCGGCCGGTTCTTGAAAACGGCCTTCTGGTTTTTGTTATGGAAGGCTTTGTGGAAATTCTCGAATCGGCTTCCACCTATATTTCGAATACGGTAAGCTTTTTGAGGGTCGGGGCATTTGCCCTTTCGCACGCGGTTCTTTCGTTTATCGTTTTTACCCTTTCGGAAATGATGAAAGAAACAGCCGCCGGAATGA
>JAIRWM010000055.1 GCA_031268975.1 Treponema sp.
CACCACCGTGGGCGATAACTTCGCCAACGCTATGTTCGGCGCCTGCACCGGCGCCGCGTTTACGATGAACGGCGTCTTTAACCTGCCACAGAACATCACCACCGTGGGCGATGGCTTCGGCGGTATTTTCTCCGGATGCTCCGGCGCCGCGTTCACGATGAACGGCGTCTTTAACCTGCCACAGAACATCACCACCGTGGGCGATAACTTCGCCAACGCTATGTTCTCCGACTGCTCCGGCGCCGCATTTACAATGAACGGCGTCTTTAACCTGCCACAGAGTATCGCCACCGTGGGCGATGGCTTCGCCGGCAGTATGTTCTACGGCTGCTCCGGCGCCGCGTTTAGGATGAACACTGTCTTTAACTTGCCACAAGGTATCGCCACTGTTGGCACTGAATTCGCCGGCAGTATGTTCGGCTACTGCTCGGGCGCCGGGTTTACGATGAACAGCGTCTTTAACCTGCCACAGAGCATCGCCACCGTAGGCGATAACTTCGCCAGCGCTATGTTCAACGCTTGCTCCGGCGCCGCGTTTACGATGAACAGCGTCTTTAACCTGCCACAGAGCATCACCACTGCGGGCGATAACTTCGCCGCCGCTATGTTCGTCTACTGCTCGGGCGCCGGGTTTACGATGAACAGCGTCTTTAACCTGCCACAGAGCATCACCACCGCGGGTTATAACTTCGCCGACAGTATGTTCAGCAACTGCTACGGCGCCGCGTTTACGATGAACGGCGTCTTTAACCTGCCACAGAGCATTGCTTCCGTAGGCTATAACTTCGCCTACCATATGTTCTGGGGCTGCTCCGGCGCCGGGTTTACGATGAACAGCGTCTTTAACCTGCCACAGGGCATCACCACTGCGGGTACTGGCTTCGCCGACCATATGTTCGGCTACTGCTCCTCGGGCGCCGCGTTCCAAGTCAATGAGGACTTTAAATTCCCACCGAGTAGTTCCTCGTGGACAGATGCGTACCGAGGCACATTCATTCTGTGGGGCAGTACGGCTCAGACCAGGACCGCGGCAAGCATCATTAACGGCAATGTCCCGCCGGGGGACGACAGGGATACCTTCGGCATCTCTTCAGTATGGAGCGACTATTCCTTGTTACACGCGAACTGGCAACAGTAACGCCGTAACAGGCCCCCGGATGGCCGCGCCGCGAAGGCTCCGTCCGGGGGCAGCGGGAGACGGGCTTCGACCGGCTCCCGCGCAGGGGGGCGCGGCGGTGCCGTGATAGTTACGCGGCACCGCCCTGGAAACGCGCCCCACGAACCCAAAAAAATGCAACCACCACTGACCACACGAACGACACGAACAAACGGTATGCGAACCAGAACACGGCGAAGATACCGCGCCCGAGAGAATATAACAGGCGCACACAGAGCAACGGCGAAGGCGGGCGGCCCTTCATCCTTAACCTCAACAGCGGCCAACGCTGGGCCTACACCGCACTGATATTACCGGAAGCCGCGCTCAATGTTTCGCACGCGGTTGTTTGGCGGGCCTTTTGGCCTTAGCTGTAACAGTGGCCATTGCCGGGCCTACGCCGTGCTGACATTACTGAGAGCCGCGCTCAATGTTTCGCGCGCGGTTGTTTGGCGGGCCTTTCAGCCTTAGCTGTAACAGTGGCCATTACCGGAGAAACGCGCTCAATGTTTCGCGCGCGGTTATTAGGCGCACCGGGAATGGCATGCGCCCCAGAGTACACCCTCCGTAACCCGGCTACAGCGAAGATACCGCGCCTGAGAGGATATAACAGGCGCACACAGAGCAACGGCGAAGGCGGGTGTCGGCAGGAACGGCACGGGCAAGCCCGTGCCGTTCCTGCCGACAAGCCCCGCCAGTTTCTGCATTTGTGCGCCTGTCCCAGGCACGGGCGCGGTATCTTCGTGCTATTGACGGGGCTCTGCGTTACCCTACCCGCCCATGGCAATGTACAGCCGGGCTTCCGTTACGCTGATGCCCAGACGGACCGCGATAAGATCCTCGGAAAACCCCGCCCGGTGCAGTTCGGAAACCCGTTCCCGCAGCGGGGGCGGTTTGGGGCTGACCGGGTGCGGTGATGTGATAAACCGGGGCGCGGCTTGCGCCGGGGTATCCGCCTGTGCCGGCTGGGGCGCTGTCTGCGCGGCCGGGGGCGCTGTCTGTGCCGGCGTACCCGGCTGTGGCGGGGTTTTCGGGGGCGGGGGTTTCCGGGCGGGGCGCCGCATTTGGGCGCGGTAGGCGCCGGCGGCGCCGGAAGCCGCCGCGGGCGCCGGGGGGGCTTCCCGTACTTCCAGGCTGTCAAGCAGCGGGCTTTTCTTTTTCCGGCCGGAACGCGGCGGGGTTTTCCGGCCCGGCGCGGCGGGGGCGGGAGAAGCCCCTCCCCGGCGGGCCGCGGATTGCGGGCTGTCGGGCGCTGTCTGCGGGGCAAGGGCGGCGAAGGCCGCCGCTTCGCCGTTTCTGCGGTCAAGTTCCCGCGTGTAGACGGAAACGCGCTTTTCCGCCGTGTCACAAAGCCGGCGAAGCTCTCCTATCTTTTCCTCAAGGAGCATAAGGCTCTGTTCGGTTTTTTCGTCTATATCCGCCTCAAGAAGACGTATCTCTTCGCGAAGGGTCTGCCGTATATAATCGGTGTCCGTCCGCCGCCTGATATACGCTTTAAGGCGAAAAAAGGCGATAAACCACAGCAGAAGACCGCAGGCAAGGAAGAAAAAAGTCCAGTTCATGGGGCCCGGTTCTTAAAGGGAAACATCGATATTTCTGCCCAAATCGGGATCCCGGATAAAGCCGCCGGTTTTTTCTTCCGGTTCTTCTTCTTTTTCCCCGGCTTTTTTCCGTGCTTCACGTTCCTGTCTTCCGCCGTCTCTGTCACCGACTCCCTCGGCGCCCTCGCCTTCACCCTGGGCCTCGTTTACGGAGTTTATTTTTTCCTCGGTAAGCTTCTGGCTTTGAGCCTGCTGAAGGGCCTGTTGGAGGGCCATTCCTTCCTTTTGCGCGGATTCCTGTTTTCCTACCTTGTCCACCTGGGTAAACAGGGTTTGCAGGTCAATTGGTGATATAGCCATCCGGTCCTTTCTTCGCTTCGTCATCGGGCTCTTCGTATTTTGTCACCCGCACAAGTCCGTTCTCAAGGATAAAAGTAACCGCCCTGTATTCATTCCGCACATCTTCTTTCGCGTCGCGGATAAGTATTTTTACGCCGGGGTACACTTTCGCGGAAGCGGAAATTCTCCCCCTTGTTTTAAGGTTATTGAGGAATCCCTGTATTTTTTCCGCTTCTTTCCTGTTTTTCCTGAGGTCGCCGGACAGTTCCTGCCGTTTGTCCATAAGCTCGGTAAGGTACGCTTCTTTGTCTTCGGGAAGGCTTTTTCGCTGCTTTTTTATATTGATAAGGGTCTGTACGTTAAGCTGGATTTCCTCAAGCTGTTTTTCCATTGCCGTTTTCTGGGTTTCAAGACTTTCCATCTGGGCCTTGCTCTTTGGGTCAAAGCCTACTTCGCAGATTGTTTCCGTGCCGCTTGTGGGGCTGCCAAGGCTTTTGGCATTGATCTCTTCCGTGGCGCGCAGCCGGCCGCCGACAATGTGGGCCCGTTTTCCCTGACAGATAATCCGTTTAAAGGCGTCTACCTGGGAATTAATAATGCCATCGGAAACCACGACCATGTTTCCGGCTTCAACCTGGGCGTTTTCAATGAACCGCGCCCATATTGAACGGCCGGCCCTGACCATGCCGTTGCTCTTGCCGGTAATGCCCTGGTGGACAATAACATCCCCCTCGGCGTCAAGTTCCGCCTTTTCCACGGTACCGTCAACTTCGATATTTCCCGCGGCCTTGACGGAAAAGCCGTCTTCCACATTTCCGGTGATAATAACCGTTCCCAGAAAGATAATGTTTCCGGTTTTAAGGTTCACATTGCCCTTTACGGTATACACCGGCTCGACGTTGATCTTTCCCCCGGCGATTACCACCTGCCCGTTCATATCGGCGATTATTGAATTGCCGTCGTCCCCGACATGAACGTTTTTTCCCAGCGGCATGGCGATTTCCCGGCCGTTTTTGGCGGGAATAACCTTGCCGGTAACGGCGCGGCCGACGGTTCCATTTTCGGAGGGAACCCGCACCGCCAAAGGCTGGTTTTCGACCACATTCTGTATAATGTTAAGATCCTTAAAGTCTACCCTGCCGTTGGAACCTTCCCTGAGCTTTACCTTGCTTTGATCGGTTTCAAAATTGTACTGGATATAGGAATCCCGCCCGTTTACCGGCCGTGTTCCTTCCGCCGCCAGAAACGGCTCTTTAAAAACGGGCCTGTCCACAAAACGCGCCAGCGCCTGTTCATCAACTCCAAAAAGCACCCTGTTGTTCCGCAGAAACGAAAGGTATGCTTCAAGAGGCATGTCGCAGCCTCCCTCACCCGGCGGAGTTACAATAATGTACGCCTTCATTTCATCAGCGGTAATGTCTACCGTTATCATGGAATCGTTGGCCGGCATCCGCCGGAAATCGCCTATGCGGACATAATTCCCCGCCGCTTCCCTGGTAATTCCGGCGATGCGGTTTTCATCGTAATCCGATACTCCCCGGCCGGCCACAAGCTGGATAACCTGGGATTCGGCTGCCTTCTTTCCCCTGCCTTCGGGAGGAATTACCTTGAGGTAAGCGCCGTCGTTAAGCATCTGTACATAGGCGTCGCCGTCCCGGTCAAGTATGGCTTTCGCGGCGGTGGCCGCCTCTTCCTCCGCGGCCTGCTGTTCCTGTTCAATGGTTTTTTCCGTTACCCGCTCATAGGCCCGGATTTTCCAGTTCTTCGCGCCGGTTCCCATAAAACCGGAAAAGCCCTTGACGACAACTTCGTACTCAATATGCCGGACCGGAAGGTTAAGAAGAGTAGCCGCTTCGGACACGGCGTCTTCAAGCGCGGCGCCTTCCGCCTCGATGGTGTGAACCGCCCTATCCCGCTCCAGTCTTTCCTTCATCGCGTGCTGAAGCTGGATAAAATCGACCATGTTACACTATGCCTTTCCGTATGTTGGTAAGCTTTGAACGAAGCCGGAGTATGGCTTTTGTATGAAGCTGGGATACCCGCGACTCCGTTACTTCCAGAACCTGGCCTATTTCCCTGAGGGTAAGATCTTCGTAATAGTAAAGGACAAGTATTTTCTTTTCTTTGTCGGGAAGTTCGCTAATGGCGTCGGAGATTATCCGGCGCATTTCTTCTTTTTCCACTATTACGTCGGGATTAAGGCTCGAAGGCGATTCTATGCTGTCGCCGATGGACACCTTGTCGCTTTCATCGCCGGAAAACCATACGTCGTTCAGGGAAAGAATCGAAGTGCCGGAAATTTTCATCATGGTTTTGACAAATTCCCCCTCGTCCATTCCCAGAGACTGGGCTATTTCCTGATCCGACGCTGTGCGTCCCAACTGGGCTTCCAGCGTCCCGATTGCCTCTTCAACTTCCCTGGTTTTCTGCCTGATGGACCGGGGAACCCAGTCTATTGAACGAAGCTCGTCAAAAATCGCCCCCCGTATACGGGTTACCGCGTAGGTTTTAAATTTTACGTTTTTTTCCGGATCAAATTTATCTATGGCGTCGAGAAGTCCAAAAACCCCAAAACCCACCAGATCGTCAAATTCGATGTTGTGGGGCATACCGACGGCAACTTTGCCGGCGACATACTTTACCAGCGGAGCGTATTGTTTGATAAAAGCTTCCCGAATTTTAGGATCTCTGCTTTTGCGATATTCGACCCAAAATTCTTCTTCGGTTTCTTCTGCCGGCTTATCCACATCGTTCCCCAAAAGCCCCATAAATTATCCTTTATCGTCCTTTTTTAATACTGTCTTTATGGCCTGGGCCAGTTCCTTGGGATCAAAATCACCCTTGAAATTCCGGTCCGCCGAAGCCCCCAAAGCCGGTTTTTTCGGTTCCGGCACGTCGAAAACCACCGTTTCCGGCGACCCGGAATCGGGCAAAAACGCCTCCGAAAGAGTATTAAAATCCGGCATAAGGTCAACTTCGCCGGAATCCGCCGCCGCTTTCGCCCCGGCGGGTAGAGGCCGCGCCAGGGTTCCCCCGTCCGAAACGCTTGCTGTGAAAGGCCCGGCCCCATTATAGCCGTCTTCATCATCCTGATCCAGAGCTTCACCGGAGGGTACGGCGGAAAGGCCGTTTTCGTCCGGCTCGCCCGGGCCCTGTCCGGGAAGCCGGGTGACAAATCCGTCTATGCTGTCCACGGCGTCGACATTGCCTGAGGGAAAGGCCCCTTCGGGAGGCCCGGAACCCACCGAAATGTTAACCCTGGAACCGGGAGCGTCAAACAGGTCGTCAGGCCCGGAAAGAAGCTCCGGAATAAACTGCCCCAGCAGCCAAAACACAAGACAGGACAGGATAAAGAAAAGAACGCCAAACCCGGCGGCCCGGAAAAAGAGAGACACAAACCCCGCGCCGGATAAAATACCCAGCAAAAGGGAGAGGATAAAAGCCGCCGCGGCGACGCCTCCGCTCACCTTGAAATTAAACATCCGCTGTATTCCCCTCCGGATCTGTCAATGAAAAAGCCTTTTAAACATTTTCCCGAATCCTCCGCTGCCTTTTGGATCGGTCTTGTCCATCCTCCCCACAATATGCTGAATACACTGCGACGCCCTGCATTTGGGGTCCACTACCATAAACGGTTTCTGCCTGAGAACGCTTCTGGAAACCGCTTCGTCGTCGTAAATAAAACCAAGATACTCCACCTTGAGATTAAGAAACTGGCCGGTAATACTTATCATTTTATCCGCTACTTTTTTTGCTTCCAGCGCATGCTTTACCCGGTTCACAACAAGTTTAAGCCCCATATTGAGGCTGTTGATTTCCGTGGCGATAATTTTGATAATCCCGTAGGCGTCTGTAATGGCGGTGGGTTCCGGGGTGGTAACAATAACCGCGTCGTCGGCCGCCGCGACAAAGTCGAGCACATTGCTTGAAACCCCCGCGGAAGTATCTATGATGATAATGTCCGCGGCGGACAGGGTTTCCAGCTCTTCTATAAAATACTGCCGTTCCGCGTCGTTGAGGTTGGCGATTTTCGAAAAGCCCGAAGCCCCGGCGACGATGGAAATCCCGTATTCCGTATCGATCATGATTTCCCGCATGGTTTTTTGTTTGCGGATTACATGGTACAGGTTGAATTTGGGGATCATGTTGAGCATGACGTTCACATTGGCCAGCCCCAAATCCGCGTCCATGACAACCACTTTTTTTCCCATGCGGGCATAGGCAAGGGCCATGTTCACCGACACGTTTGTTTTGCCGACCCCGCCCTTGCCGCTGGTGACGGTAATTATCCTGGCTTTTTTGCCTTCTTTTCCGGAAGGCCTTTCAAGGCCGCCGCTTTTCCGGCGCATCATTTCCCTGAGCTTTTCCGCCTGGTCTTCCATCTGCCCTTCCTTGTTATTTTTTTCCGCTTCCTGCGGGAGAATTTTCAGTTCCGGAATCGGGAAAACGTTCGTTTACCGAATCGGGAAAACGCTTTGAAAGCCGTTCACGGTCGACGGTAAAGCCTTCCAGGTTGAGCAGGAAACGCATAACCGTAGCCCGCTCTATATCGGAAGGAACCGTCTGACCTGTTGTTATAAAGGAAACGCTTTTCCCTTCTTCCCAAAGCGCACTTATGACGTTTCCGACACGGCCTGTTTCATCGAGCTTTGTAAGTATTATCGATTTGTACTTAAAAGGAGCAAACTGTTTAATAATTTCCTTGATGTCGCTTGATTTTGTGGACACGTCAATGCACAGGTATTCCTCCACCCTTGGACCGCAGGCATCAAGAACCGCCCGCATTTCTCCAAGCTCGGCGTAATTACGGGGGCTTTTGCCTATCGTGTCCACCAGTATATAGTCCACATCCTGACGGTACAGGGCAATAGCCGTCCTTAGGCCTTCGTAATTTTCCGCCGACGAAACGGGGATTTCCATAATTTCCCCGTATTTTTCAATCTGTTGCTTTCCGCCGATGCGGTAATTGTCCAGGGTGATAAGCCGCACCGCCTTTTGCCAGTTTCCGTCAACACGTTCACCGTAGAGGGCGGCGAGCTTGGCTATGGTTGTGGTTTTCCCGACCCCGGTAGCGCCTATAAGAACGATAATCCGGGGCTTCCTTCGGGGAAGAAGCTTCGCCTGCCGCGCTTCGTCCGGCGGAGATTCCCTTGCGGGGCTTTTGCCGGCATCGTTTTTTTCCCGGTAAATGGAAATGGTTTCCCCTATCCAGGCGGCTACGGTACGCTGTACCCCTTCGTAGTCGTCAAGATCTTCAAGGGCAAATTCCCTGCGTACCTTTTCAATCATCATCTGTATATAGGCCGGGGAAAAATCGTTACAGGCCAAATCTTCCTTAAGCCGTTCAAGGGCGGGATGATCGCGGCTTTCCGGGACTGTCTGAGCGTCCAGCCGGGTTTCCACCTTTTCCGTTAATTTTCTCACTTCCGAGAGGATGGTAATCAGCGTGGGATCGTTTTTCCCCGCCGCGGCCAGAACTTTCCGCTTTTCCTCTTCCAGGTTAAACGTCCCCCTGGCGCGGGACACGTCTTCTGTGGTCATCGTTCCGTATCCGGCCACAGTCGGGCTGTAAGCGCCGTAAGTTCCCGTCATTTCCACTTCTTCATGGCTTCCTATACCGAGTATCCCTCCCTTCCGGACGGTTTTTTGAATCAACACTTTGGCCCGCTCTCCGTATTTACTGCGGATTTTTTCAAGGCATTCGGAGGGAGTAAGGGCCTGTTCCGTAAAATACGCCATATATTCTCCTTATGCCGCGTTCTCTACTTTTATTTCGCCCACAGCCTCGACGGTGATATCGTTTACGATTTCCGGTACTGAAAGGACGGCAAGTTCCGGCAGTTCCCGGAATGTGGAAGATTTGACAAGGAACCGGGCGGCTTCGGAACAAAGCACTACCGGAAGCCAGCCGTTTTCCCGTACCGCCATAACGGCGCGGGAAAGGGCCTTTATCCAGGCGTTTTGCAGATCCGGCGCCAGCGCGGAAATAATCCCCGAATTTGTTTCCACTTTGCTGTCGATGATCTTTTGTTCAAGCGAATGTTCCACGGTAAGCACCCGCAGCACTTTTTCGCTGTCGGAATACTGCAGACAAAGCTGTCTGCCCAGCGCCTGCCGGGCCTTTTCCGTAAGAAACTGTACATCCCGGGTAACGGGGCCATAATCCGCCAAAGCTTCGAGAATTGCCGTCATATTCCGTATGGACACCTGTTCCCGAAGCAGGTTCTGTACAACCTTCTGCACTTCTCCCAGGGAAAGGCTCTTCTGGGCCTCTTCCACAACGGCCGGATAATCTTTTTTAAGCGCTTCCAGGATTTCGGCGGTTTCCTGACGGCCCAGAATTTCCGCCGCGTGACGCCGTATAATTTCCGTCAAATGCGTCGCGATAATCGACGGCGGATCAACAACGGTATAACCGGCCCGCTCCGCTTCGTCCCGCCGGTCTTCTCCTACCCATACCGCGGGAAGCCCGAAAGCGGGCTCCCTGGTTTTTTCGCCGGAAATTTCTTCTTTTACGTTTCCGGGATTGATGCACATATAGTAGCCCATTCGTATCTTGCCCCTGCCGACATCCACTCCCTTTATTTTCAGGCAGTACTCGGACGGCTCAAGGCGCATATTGTCGATAATCCGTATCATGGGGATCACAAGGCCAAAATCCAGGGCGGATTCCCGGCGTATCCGCTGTACCCGTTCAAGCAGTTCCGCCCCCTTGTCCTTGTCCACCAGCGGGATAAGGCCGTAGCCCAGTTCCAGCGACAGCGAATCGAGCGGAACTATCGGGGACATTTCGGCGGCTTTTTCTTTTGGTTTTTCCTTTTCGCGGGCCCGTTCCATATCCGCCTCGAATTCCCGTTTTTTCTTCCGGCCAAGCCTGAACGCCACGACGCCCAAAAGCAGGGACATGGGAACAAGCACATACCAGGGAAAACCGGGCAGCAGGGCAAAACCCAGCAGCACCGCCGCGCCTATCCAGTAAATTCTGGCGTCCTGGGAGAATTCGCGGCTGACGTCTTCGCCCAGGGTTCCTTCGGACACGGACCGGGTTACGATAATGCCCGTCGCCGTGGAAACCAGCAGCGCCGGAACCTGGGAAATAAGTCCGTCGCCTATGGAAAATTTGATATACGTCCCGATGGCGGTACTTATGTCTTCGTTGTGAATGGCCGTCCCTATGATAATGCCGCCCAGTATATTGACCACGGTGATAAGTATGCCGACTTTGACATTGCCGGAAATAAACTTGCTGGACCCGTCCATGGCCCCGTAAAAGTTTACCTCTTTCTGGAGATCGTCTTTCCTCGCGATGGATTCTTCTTCGGTGATGGCCCCGGCGTTAAACGCCGCCTCAATGGCCATTTGTTTCCCCGGAAGCGCGTCCAGGGTAAAACGGGCGGCTACTTCGGAAATCCGTGTGGAACCTTTTGTAATAACCACGGCCTGAACGGCGATAATGACGATGAAGATCACAAAGCCCACAACGAGGCCCTCCGTCCCGCCTGACCCCACAACAAACGAGGAAAAAGCCTGTATCATCCGGCCGTTAAACGCTTCGCCCTGGGTAAGGATAAGCCGGGTGGAAGAAACATTCAGGGCCAGGCCGAAAACCGTCGAAACCAGCAGCACTGTCGGGAACGAAGAAAAGTCCGTGGCCTTTTTTGTATACAGGACGATAAGAAGAATAAGCAGCGCCAGGACAAGGTTCATCGCCATAAGCGCGTCCAGCAGCATCGTCGGCAGGGGGACTATCAGCATAATGATCACGGCAATCACGGCGCTGGCTATGGCAAGATCGCTCTTGCTGCCAAAAAGTGAAGTGGTTCCCAAAAGGGATCTTGCGTCAGCCATATTTCATCCTCTCTTTATGCCCGCAGGCCGTCCGCGGCCCGCCGTTCCTCGTCAATACGCCTGACCTTCGCCAGTATAGCGGCGATGGTTTCCCAATACATGATGGGGACGCTTCGGCCCACATCCACTTCGGCATACAGGGCCCGGGCAAGCGGCCTGTTTTCCACAATGGGAACTTCATTCTCCTTGGCGATTTCCCTTATTCTAAACGCCAGATCGTCGGCGCCCTTGGCGGTAAGCTGGGGCGCGTTCATTGTATCATCGTCGAATTCCAGCGCGACGGCAAAATGCGTCGGATTGGTGATTACCACGTCGGCCTTCGCGACATTTACCGCCATGTTCCGGCTCATAAATTCCCTCATGCGCCGCTGGATGCGGGAGCGAATCTGGGGATCCCCTTCGTACATTTTCCGTTCTTCTTTTACTTCTTCCTTTGTCATTTTGAGCGATTCCCGGTACTGCCAGCGCTGGAAAAAAATATCCGGAACGGAAAGCAAAAGCAGCAGCAGCGCGGAAATGATCATCAGGCGTATCGCAAGACCGGACACGGTTACAAGGCCAAGCCAAATCCCCGCGGTCCGGAGGCTTGTAAGCTTTTCGATATTTGAACGTATCAGAATAAACGCCGTTACCCCGATTATTCCCATTTTGATTATGGATTTTACGAAGTTGAACAGTCCTTCCATCGAAAAGAGTGTCTTTTGGAAGTACCGGCCAAAGTGAGGCACAATTTTTGAAAAGTTGGGCGAAAGCGGCTTTGTCGCGAAAAGAAACCCTGTCTGTACCACATTGGAAAAAATGGCGGCGGCAAACGCGACAAGAACAATGGGCAGGGCAAGCCTTGCCACATACGAGAAAAATACCCCGGCGACAAGCCTGTCGCGAACCGGGTCAAGCTCGTTTACTCTAAGGAAGAAAAAACGTATCATTCCCACGCAGGTCCTCAGAATATAACCGGATAAAAACAGTATCGTTACCGCCGGTAAAAGCAGCCCCAGCGCACCGACAAATTCCTGGCTTTTCGCGACCCGTCCTTCTTCCCTGGCTTTGCGTATCTTGTACTCGGACGGCTCTTCGGTACGGCCTTCGTCCTCGGCGGCAAACCACTGTAAATCCATTACCGGCATACGACGTTTACGCCCTGGCAGATACACCGGCAGGCCGGCGAAACGGCAGAGCGGCGTTTTTACCGACAAAAAACACAGGTTCACGCGCCGCCTCCTATTATCCGCCCTATGCGTATGTAAAGATCCTGAACCGCGGAAAAGCCCGTGTCGACGACATTGCCGAATGTTTCCACCATAAAGGGCATGGTTGCCAGAATCAAAATAAACGCGACGGTTATCGAAACGGGAAAACCTTCGGCAAGAATGTTGATCTGGGGAGCGGCTTTGGAGATAAGGCCCGTCGACAGGGATGTTAAAAAAAGCGTCCCCAAAATGGGAAGGGAAATGACCATTGCGTCCAGAAAGAGCCGGGAAAGGCCGGAAAGCAGCATGCCCAGGGCTGTTTCTCTGCCCTGGACCAGCGAAAGTATGTTTAAAGACTGTACGGAACGCCAGAAACCGCTCTGAAAAAGATGGGTAAAGCCGTTCAGCGTAAGAAACACCAGCATGGCCACAAGGTTAAGATACTGGCCCATAAGGGGATTTTCTATCTGCGACAGGGGATCGACGGCTTCCGCCATGCTGAACCCCATTTGCAGGGAAAAGAATTGACCGGCGGCCGCGAAAGTGGAAAAAACGATCGTTACAAAAAAGCCCATAATAATGCCGATAATCGCCTCGCCGATTAAAAGAAAAACAAAGCTTATCGAAAAAAGCTCAATACCGGCGGCGCTAACCGCCCCCGCTGAAGGAAAGGCCGCGTAAGCGGCGAACCCGGCAAGGGCTACGCGGGAAACCTGGGGATTTGCCTCCGACGAAAGCAGCGGAGAAGTTTCAATCAGCGCCAGCGCCCGGACCGCCAGGAGAAGAAATAGAGGGGCAAAGGCAAGCATTTCCGAAATCAAACAAAACTCCTTACAAAACCGCTACCGCATATCCGGAATCATCCGGAAAAGCCGCACGGTATAGTCGCCAAGGGAACTGAACATCCAGCCGCCAAGAAAACCCAGCACAAGCAGTATCGCTATCATCTTGGGGACAAACGTAAGCGTCTGCTCCTGGATGGATGTAGTAGCCTGAAGTATGGCAATTACAAGACCGACCACCAGCGCCGTTAAAAGCATCGGGGCGGCCAAAAAGAGCACCTGTAAAATTCCTTCCCGTAAAAGGGACGTCGCTTCTCCCAGTGTCACGCTTCACCTCACAAAAACGAACGGACCAGCTGTTCCGTTAAAAGTCCCCAGCCGTCGACCAAAATAAAAAGGATAAGCTTAAACGGCATGGAAATCATCACCGGCGGCAGCATAATCATGCCCATGGACATGAGAGCGCTTGCCACTACCATATCTATTATGATAAACGGGATGAACAGCAATATTCCTATTTTGAACGCCACCGTCAACTCGCTTAAAATAAACGCCGGGACAAGCACGTATGTCGGCACGTCGGCCAGGTTTTGCGGCCGGTCAAGGCCCCGCATCGCCATAAAAAGCCGTATGTTTTCGTAGTTGCTTCCCATCTGGCTGTACATAAAAATCCGCAGGGGACCTTCCGCTTCACGGTAAGCCTGTTCCACATTTATTTCACCGTCTGCCATGGGCCGGAACGAATTGGTGTAAATGGTCTGGAATGTCGGCCACATGATAAATATGGTCAGAAAAAGGCTTATCCCCATAAGCACCTGGTTCGAAGGAACCTGCTGTAAAGACAGCGCCCTCTTTACAAAATCAAGCACAATGGAAACGCGGAGGAAGCTTGTCATAAGAATGATGATACTCGGCGCCAGTGACAGCACGGTAAGCAGCAGCAGTAACTGAACGGAAAACGCTACTTCGCTGCCGTTGGCCGGATTGCGGATCGAAAGATCGATAAACGGGATAATTCCGTCTTCCGCGGGAACGGGAAGCGCCGTCGTACCCTGCGCGGCGCCGGGAGGGAACGCAGTCTGCGCTTCCGAAAAAGACGGTACGCCGAGAAGAAACAGCGCCAAAAGGCCAAAGGCCGGGATTTTTCCGAAGCTCATCCTAAAACCTCTTGAAACGCTCGCGGCGTTTACGCATATTTTCAATCCGGTCTTCCCTGTCCGTCCGGGATCCCGAAAAACGGCCAAGCAGTGCCTTAAAACCGGAAATGGGATTTATCTCTTCAGCGATCTTCCCGGAAGATTCAAGAAGCATGGTGTCAATAAGTTCCCTGTCGTTTATGTCCGCAATATGGCGTATTCCCCCTTCGCCGGATCCGACAAGCCATGCCTTGTCTCCGAGAGACACAACATGAACAAAGCGGCCGCTGCCCAGGTGGGTGGAAGCAAGTACCTTTATATGGGGATTTTGTTCCACCCTCGGATGTGAAAGGCGGCGGAGAAAAAACATAACCAGATAAATGATGCCGGCGACAAGGGCAAGTACCAGCACCATACGCAGAACCGCCGGAAAAGAAGGCCCGGCCGCCGCGGCGGGGCTGTCTTCAATGAGATACCCGCGTTCGGCGGCCCGCTGCGGGGGTTCGGCGCCGGCGTCCAGAGGAAGGCCTCGCTCCGTCACGGCCCCGTCAGGGAGCCCTGTTTCCGTTCCTTGAGAATAGCTGAATTGTGGGCTGAGCAGCGCCGCGGCCAGTACAGCCAGCGCCGCGAAAAAAAATCGGTTCAGTTTTCCCCTCCCAAGTTAAACTGTCCGGCCACTTTTAATTTATGTGGCTAGAATCTCCCGGATAAACCGCCGGAGCCGGATTCCCTCCCCGGGGAACGGTTTATCCCATGTCATTCATACGCTCCATCGGCGATACAATTTCGGTCACCCGGACGCCAAAGTTTTCGTCAATGACCACTACCTCACCTTTGGCGATAAGTTTGTGGTTTACCAAAATATCTACCGGTTCACCGGCAAGTTTATCAAGCTCAATAATCGTACCTTCGCCCATGCCCAGTATTTCTTTGATAAGCTTTCTGGTACGGCCCAGTTCTACGGTCATTTCCATGAACACGTCCATGATAAGACCGATATTCCCCTGTTCCTGGGCTGTCGGCTGGGGAATAAGGCTTGAGAATTGTACCGGCTGTACGCTGGCCGCGTTCATGGGCATACCCATTGCCATGTTCTGCGGCATCATTCCGGGCATCGCGCCCATGCCCTGCATGCCCATGTTCGGCGCGGCGCCCAGACCGGGCATCGCCCCCATATCCATGCCGGCAAAACTTTGCCCGGCCGAAGGAGGCGGAGAAGAAGCGCCGCCGAGGGCGCGGGAAATGTCGGAGGAAACCTGGGGGCCGTACACTTCCCAGACCTGGTGGCTTCTGCCGTCGCCCAGAGTAAGCTGATAGGTCGCGCACATAAACGTTCCGCCGGGAAGGGCCGCTACGGCCTTGGGGACGTTCGCCGCTTCCGGAGATATCGAAGAAATTGATTTATTGCCGGTTTTGTCGGTCAGGGCGGTAATTTGAGACCCGACAATCTGCGAAACAACTTCGCCGAGCACCGACATTGCCATTTCGTCAAGGGTGATGTTTTCTTCCTTGTTCATCAGGCTCGCTATGGCTTTTGCTGTTTCTTCCGGAAAGATAAAACCGTGTTCACCGGGAAACCCGGAGTTAAAGTCGGCCTTGACGGCGGTTACCATATCGGGGAGCATGCCAAGCAGGTCGTCCCTGGTCATGGCAACGACATTGGGACCCCGGAAACTGACGTCTTTGCCGGTCATCATCGACAGGTTTGAAGACTGGGCGTCTACGGTACCGGACAGAAAACCCTGCATCGCCCTGCGCTCGTCTTCCGATCCTCCCGAAACCGCCGCGGAGGCGGCAGAGGGAGAACCAAGAGCGGAAGAATCCACACCCGCCAACAATGCGTCTATTTCATCCTGCGAAAGTGCGCCATCACTCATACATCCTCCCCTTCAGACGCAAGCTCTTCGAATTCTTCCTGTTCAAGCTCAGCGATCTTTTTTACTACCTGCACGGCCATTTTTTTGCCGACAACACCCGGCCTGCACAAAAACTTTCGTTTGTTCCCGATGTTGAGGGAATAGGGGTCTCCTACCTGCACACTGTAAAGCCTCACCACGTCTCCCACCCGGAGTGAAAGTACATCCCGGACGGGAACCTGTATTTTCCCTATTTCGGCTACTACATTAACATCGACCGTTGAAAGCTTGTCCTTTAGCACATTAAGATTTTCCGTCGTCGTCCCCCGGCGCACCGAGGAATACCAGAACTGGGCGGAAAGCTTGCCGATTATGGGTTCTATGGTCAGGTACGGAATACAGAAGTTCATCATCCCTTCCACGTCCCCTACTTTTGTTTCAAGGGTAACAAGCACGACCATTTCCGTCGGCGGTACAATCTGGGCAAACTGGGGATTCGTGTCTATCTGGCCGAGCCTGGGGCGGAGGTCTATAACCTGTGACCAGGCTTCCCGCATATTTCCAAGGATACGCACGATAATCCCTTCCATAACGGCGCCTTCAATGTCGGTAAGTTCGTGCTGGGCCTTTGTTCCTTCGCCGGTCCCTCCAAAAAGACGGTCAATTATGGAAAAGGTAACCGCCGGGTCAATTTCGAGGATCGCGTTGCCCTTAAGCGGATCCATGTTGATGATAGCGAGGGTTGTGGGGGTCGGTATGGAACGGATAAATTCTTCGTAGGTAAGCTGATCGACGGACGCAACGTGGACATGAACCATGGAACGCAGATTGGCCGAAAGACTTGTCGTAGTAAGACGGGCAAAGGTTTCGTGCATTATCGAGACCGTGCGTATCTGTTCTTTGGAGAATTTGTCGGGCCGCTTGAAATCGTAAATTTTGATTTTCCGGGTATCCGCGGCCGGACGAAAATCCTCCGGCTCGGTATCTCCGGCGTTTATCGCAGTAAGCAGCTGATCAATTTCATCCTGGGACAGAACTTCTGTCAAACTCGCCTCTCTCCATTGTAAGTCCGCGCCGCTGCTGCGCCGCGCGCGCGGGAGATTATCCGAACAAGCTTTTGAACGCTTTCGGACAACACCCTACGATTCCATCACATCCAGTTTGTTAAAAAGGATATTCCTGGCTTTTGCCGTATCCAAATACCGGGTGTTAAGAATTTCCCGTATTTCCACCTTGAGCTCTTCTTCGTGTTCGGGCCGCAGATCGTCGGCGTATTTGCTGGCAAAATAATTCCGGGTAAAGTCCCTAAGCTGGTTTACCCGGGCCGTCAACTCTGTCGCCGCCGCGTTGTTGTTGAGGTCGTATTCAATAAGCATTTCCACCACAACAGTGTGGTTCCGATCCCTGGTGCGGGTATTCAACTGCCCGATAAGGGTAAACGCGGCGTACTGCGGACGGGTTCCTATAAATTCCGCGGTCGGATTGAGTACTGTCTGCGATTCCCCGCGGCCGTTAAGAATATTGTACGTTATGGCCGCCACGGTTACGATAAAGACAAGAGCCCCCAGACCTATGGCCACAAACTTGAGTAAATTCGGCAAGAGCCCCGAAATGCCACCGGTCTTTTTCGCTGGACCGCCTGCTCCGGAAACATCGTCTCCGCCAAGATCCAAGCCGTCATCATCACCCATTCTGGTACCCCCCAAATCCCAGAGATTCTTTCAAATACAGAAAGAACCTCTTCGATTATACACAACTGTATAAATTTATGCAAGTGGGCTGTTTCAAAAATGTCAAATTTTGTAACAATCCACCCTGTTATATGTTACTTTTCGGTAAAAACGCGGTAATTAGTTAGGGCAGCGCCGATTAACTTGCGGCTAAGCGTTATCCTGTCCGCGTTGTTGACCGCTTACAGGTGCGCTTCGTCAAGAATAACGATATCCACCCGCCGGTTATTCATCCGGCCTTCCGGAGTGTCGTCGCTGGAGACAGGCATGGTCGCGGCAAACCCGGCTACCTGGAAACGGTTCTCGTCTACTCCCAGGTCCGCGAGGTAATGCAGTACGGCGATGGAACGGGCCGAGGAAAGTTCCCAGTTTGAAGGCCAGACGGCGGTATCCGTGTCGGTGCCGTCGGTATGTCCCTCGATACGGAAGCGGCGGCCCCGAAGCTGCTGGGAACCGAGAAGCGTTCCCAGCCTGAGCAGGATATCCCGCGAATCTTCGTAATTAATTACGGCACTGGCCGGGGCAAAGAACAAATCCGACGCAAGGCTTATAACAACCCCCCGTTCATCGTGGGTAATCCTGACCTTGTTGGATTTTATTTCCGGCTCGAAAAGGCTCATTGCCCGGCGGAGGGAAGAGCCCAGGCTGCGGCCCTGCTCCATCGAAGGAAGCGCCATGATCGTGTTGCCCAGGTCGGCGCTTTTCCCCTGGCTGAGCGTATGGCCGCCGGTCTGGGGGCCCATTCCTATGGCGTTAAAGGCGGAGATCATCTGCTGAAGCTGCGTCGGGTCCGACTCGTCGGGATTAAAAAGGGCGACAAAGAAGCAGAGCATAAGCGTAACCATATCCGAATATGTTACAAGCCATTCACTGCTTGCGCTTCCCGCTTCTCTTTTTTTCCTTGCCACTATCCTTCTCCCATCGTCTGTTTTTCATGGACGGTTCCGAAATCCAGGATTCAGGAACCGTACCCGTCAATCTTTTACGATCTCGGCCTCGACAGCCTTGCGGTCACCGGGATCGAGGTACGAAAGGAGCTTCATGGCAAGAATCCTGGGATTGTCACCGGCCTGTATCGAAAGAACCCCTTCAATCTGCATTTCCTTTACCTTTGTTTCCGACGCGTCCTGATTTTTTAACTTACCGGCCATGGGGATCATAATAAGGTTGGCCATCATGGAACCGTACAGGGTCGTAATAAGCGCGACCGCCATGTTGGGGCCCAGGGCACTTTTGTCTTCCAGGTTTTTAAGCATGCCGATAAGGCCGATAACCGTTCCCAACATCCCAAGGCCCGGCGCCAGGGTGGCCCACATATTGACTGCGGATATTTTGTCCGCGTGGCGTCCCTGAATTTGGCTAAGCTCGGTTTCCATTAGCGTGCGGATAACTTCCGCGTCGGTACCGTCAACGACAAGGCGCAGACCCTTCTTCATAAACTCGTCTTCAAGATCCTCAAGTTCTTCTTCCAGGGCCAAAAGCCCTTCGCGCCGGGCTTTTTCCGACATGGCCATAAGCCGGGTAATAATGCCCCGTTCATCGTAATTTGGGATTTTAAACCCAAGTCCCAGCGTGCCAAAAATTCCCAGGGCGGTACCGATGCCGCCAAAGGTAAAAAGGGCGAAATAAGAACCCAAAACGACTATTAAAACCGACGGAATATCAACAAAGGTCAAAAGACCGCTGCCGCCGGTAATAATACCGAGCCCGACCATTCCCAAACAGCCTACTAAACCGATTATGGTTGATAAATCCATAGACTCCTACTCCTCGTTTTTGAAGGCCCCTATTTGCCGGCGATATTCCACAATCCGCTCAATAATGCCGTCCACATCTTCTTTGACAACCACATATTTTCCCGAAAGCATAAGCAGCGTTGTATCGGGATGAACTTCGATTGACTCAATCTGATGGGGATTTATGTAATATTCTTTCCCGTTCAACCGGGTAACTTTTATCATACCAGCGCGCGGCAAGCGAGAGAGCGCCGCACGGCGGTTACCGCGCAGCGCTCATCCGCCCCTCCTTATTACCGTTTCAGCGTGAGCAGTTCCTGAAGGAGCTGATCCGCCGTTTGTATGGTTCTGGAGTTTGCCTGAAAACCCCGCTGAGTTACTATCATGTCGACGAACTGGTCGGCGAGGTCAACGTTGGACATTTCCAGGGAACCCGACATAATTTTTCCTTTTCCGGCTACACGGGCGGTTCCAATGTTGGCTATACCCGAGTTGTTCGATACCACAAAGGTATTTTCTCCGGCTTTTTCAAGGCCGCCCTGGTTGGCAAAACTTGCCATCGCCACCTGGCCCAGGGTACGGTTTGTTCCGTTGGAAAAAACGCCGGTAATGATCCCGTTCTGGTCTATTTTGAAATTGTCAAGATACCCAAGCGTATACCCGTCCTGCTCAACCGCCTTTGTGGAGCTGGCGCTGGAGTATTGGGTAATATTCCGGGTGTATCCGCCGACTTCGCCGAGGTTAAGGGTAAATTCCTGCCTGACCGGAGCGCCGTCGTCGCCGGGCGTAGTACCCAGAACATCGTAGGCTACGTTCATAATGACCGCCCCTTCGCCCCCGGATATGTTTCCCGCTCCGTCGGTGGCGGAAAGCAGCAGGCCGTCGTTGCCGAAGGTAACGTTAAACACATTGGGGCCGCCTGTCGCCGGCGCGGCGTCACCGAGGCCTATGGCCGCGTTGGCCGGCGGATCGCTTTGCGGATCCACCGTAACCGTGGCGTTCCAACTGTTGTTGACTCCCGGCACACGGGTAAATTCAACCTGTAACACATGGTCCTGTCCAAAACTGTCAAAAACTTCGATCGAAGACACCCATGTACCTTCCCGTACCTGTAGAGCGCTGGGATCTTCGGGGATCTCCGGGATACGTTTGTCGATGTTACAGGCAAAGTTAACATTGGTTGTCGCCCTGGCGGGATCCTTCGCGCCCACGGGAATAACAAGGTCTTCCACGTCCCGGGAAACGTCCAGGAACTGTACCCCGTCCAGATCCTGGGCCATCCAGCCCTGTACCCTCATCCCGTTCGCGGGGTTTACCAGCGTTCCCTGGTTGTCCAGGTCAAAGGCGCCGGCGCGGGTATAAAAACTGCTTCCGCCCGATTTAAGAACAAAAAAGCCCGTTCCGCTGATTGCCAGATCCGTCTGCTTGTTCGTAGCCTGAAGGGAGCCCTGAAGGTGAATGGTATCAATGGAGGCGATGCTCATGCCAAGGCCGACTTCTTTGGGGTTAATGCCGCCAAGGTCTTCGGTAGGCCGGGCCGCGCCCGCCATTTGCTGATACAGCATATCGTGAAAATTAACACGGCCTTTTTTGAAGCCGGTTGTATTGACGTTGGAAATGTTGTTTCCGACTACGTCCATTCTGGTCTGATGATTCTGGAGTCCGGAAACGCCGGAATATAACGATCGCATCATGATTGTACTCTCCTACTCAAAAACTACGCTGACCTGATCCCAGTCGTAATACGTGCCGTTGACCATAACCTGTGGATTGGCTCCCCTTGTTACCGCCCGGACTACGCCCTGAACGACCTGTTCTCCGTCTACAAGTTCAACCTGTTTGCCCAGCGCGGAAGCGGCTTCGGTGCCGGAAATGACATCCGCAATCCGGCCAAAGTCCTGACCGAGTCTGGCAAAACCTTCCGACATGGCGGTCATCTGTTCAAGGCTTGAAAACTGGGCCATTTGGGCGATAAATTCCTTGTCTTCCATAGGCGCCATAGGATCCTGGTAGGCAAGCTGCTTCATTAAAAGCTGCAAAAAATCGTCTTTACCCAAAGCCTGTTTGGGCGCCTTACCGGCCACTTCCCTGAAGGTTTCGACATTTATTTCGCTTACTTCGCGCTTCCGGCGATCCAGTTCATCTGAACTTAAAAGATACTCTGGTTTTTGCGGATTCGCGCCTATCGCTTCCATATCCATTCTTTTCTCCTATACGAGCAAGTTTACCGTGGAAAATCCACCGCCCAATCCGGAAATCGCGATCTGCGATCCTGAAACGGAATCGTAATTTGACGCGGCAAAACGTTCAGAAAAAAACGGCACGGCCTGTTCTTCTCTCCGGTTTCCACCGTTTCCTGAACCAAGAGCGGTATCAAGGGACGCATCGGCAAAGCCTGAATCCCTGAAGGCCTGTTCCAGCGTATGGATTTCCTTTTCAAAGGCCCGCAGAGCTTCTTCGTTTTCAACAAAGATATGCCCCGTTACCTTGTTTTCGGCCATTTCAAGGTGTATCTTAACCTTCCCCAGGGTTTCCGGCTTGAGGGAAAGCCGTATCGTTCCCTCCCCTCCGTCCCGGAGCACTATCGCCGCCTGTTTTACAATATTCGGGGAAAGGTCGCCGGTAAGCTGTTCCGCCAGCAGCTTTTCAAAGCCGCCCGCTTCCCCGGCCTCCGCCTGCTGCGAACCGAAGCTTTCCCCGGCAAAAGCTCTTCCGCCTGAGGCCCGTAGCTCGACAGTGAATTCCCGCCCGCCCGCCCGCAGCGCTTCGACGGTTTCTGCTTCCGGTGAAACCTGGCGGAGGCCGGTAACCTCGACGGCAGCGGCAAAACGGTCTTTCCGTTTATCCCTGGTTTTTGTCTCCGGGGAACGGATCTCCGCGGGCTTTTCCTGCTTTTTCTCCGGGAAAACCGGTGAAAAAACAGGCTTTTCCAGGGAAACGGAAATGTCTACGGCCCCTTTTCCCGGTTTTTTGTCCGCCCCGACCCCGGCGGCTTTTTCTTCGTGGGCAAAATCCCGGATTCCGGCGGCGTCTTCCGGCCTGGGACCGGCCGCTACGGACGGTTCCGGGGTATCCGGTTCCGCGGCGTTTCCGGCAAGGGTCCGTATTTGGGAAAGTTCTTCGTGGGCTGTCTTTTTTTCGGGTTTCTCCGCTTTTCCCTGTTTTTTGGGATCGATAAGCTCTTCCGCGCCCCGTTTTTCAACCGTTCCGTGGGCGGGAACACCGGCTAAAACCGGCTTTTTTGCCGCGCTTTTTTTGTTTTCGCCCAAGCCCCGAAGCTCACCGGAAAGAGCGGAATTTTCCGCCTCCCGCGGCTGCGGGTTTTGAGCCTGTACATTCTGGTTTTTCCGAAGCAGTCCCGCGAGCAGCCTGCCAAAAAGTCCCGTGGGTTCCGTCTTGCCGGCTTTTTTTGAATCGCCTTCTTTAACCGCCCGGGAATTTTCAGGCTGGATATGTTCCATCCCGGAACCTCCGTCAAACGTGTTCTGACGCGAAGGTTCCACTCTGGACACATCGGAAATCTGGGGGGATATATCTAACATCTCCGCCCGGCCTCCTCTGTTTTTGTCTCTCCGGAGGCCGGACGCGGCCTTATTGGGGCCTGCCTACCATCTTTCGCTGAAGCTCCGCCGCCCGCTGGGGCGGAAGAAGGCTCATCCAGTATGGTACAAGGGAACCGGTTCCGTCCCTTTGGGCTATTTCGTCAGTCTTCCGGAGTACGTCGATGGCCTGCTGGTCGTTCATTTCGGCAATAATCGCCACCGCTCGCTCCGGCGGCATACCGTAAAGCTGTTGAGCAACACCTTCAACGTTCCTGCTTACAGTGTCGGCAGCTTCAAGCCCATCGTTGATTGATTTCTGCTGATCGTCCAGAGCGGCCTGCTGTTGGGCGATATCCTGGGCCATTTGCTCAATTTCGTCCTGCTTTGCCTTAATCTCCGCTTCCCGTTTATCCATTTCAAGATCCCGCAGGGCGCCCGCCTCAAGCCGGACGGCAAGCCGCTCGGCGTCAAGGTTGATAAACTCATCCGGCGCCAAATCGCTCTGGGTGCGGGCTTCGCGGTTGATAAGCCTGTAGAAGGGCGCCAGCGTTGTTTTCGCGTCAATAACAGTAAGATAATCAAGCCACAGTATGCCGCCTGCCGCCAGCACGAAGATAAGTATCAATAAAACAATTATTCTTCCTACCAAAACGTCCTCCCGTTTCTTATTATCTGCCTTACTGTAAATATCGGTCAAGCTGGGCCGGAACAAAAGAGCCCGGAACCCACCGCCGCGCTATGAGCCCAAAAGCTCAATCTTTGCCTTGATATAATCGAGCCGGTCCTGATTAAGAACCGCCCGGCGCTGCCTTGTCCCCTTGAGCCGGGTGATTTTGTAATTTCCCCGGCTGATAAATTTTTTTTCGTTTCCTTCGGTAAACCAGTACACCAGGGATATGCTGTCGTTGTCCAGTTCCAGCGCGGTTATCCCCTTCCTGCTGATGGCGCTCCCGGAGTTGAAAAGGCAGGGAACCGGCAGATCGTCGCCGTACAGGCTTTGACGGAGTACATCTCTGCGTTCAGATCGTTTCAGCTTGCCCAAATCTTCCCGCAGGGCGGCAACGTCGCTTTTTATTTGGGACTTTTCCGTTCCGGCGGCGGCCGGATAATCCCTGCAAAACCGTTCTATCTCGTACTTGATATAATCGAAACGGCCCAGCGATTCAAAAAGCGCCCTGTGAGTGTGTCCTATAACGGAAATACAGTTGTGCTTTATCGCGAAATCGTAAGCCTGTTTTTCCACAAAAAAACGCCGGTGGGGGTTCCGGGCCGCGGAAATATTCCGTATGCCGAACGGTTTAAGAACATAGCGGATTCCGTTCCGCACAAGATTGTTGTAATCGGTATACACCCTGGAAGACTGATGTCCATGATACACATACAGGGGAAGATGGGACGTCTCTACGCGGACGGCGTTGTACAGTCTGTACGGATAGTTTTTTTCAAAAACAAGATCTTCGTCATGATTTCCTATGGTTTTACAGAGCCTTTTCCTCGACGCGAAGCTGTCAAAAACATCGAACAGTCTTGTCCATTGGGATCTGATGGCGGAAAAGGGATAACGGAGCACTTCTTCTATATCGCCGTTAAGCACAAGATGCCAGCCCTGGGTAAGGTAATGGCCCTCCAGCATATCGATAAGAAGCCTGCCGTTCTGGGCCAAATCGTCCCGGGGGCCGCAGCCCATGTGAAGATCGCTTATGACAACAAGCTTTTCGGCGCTGTATCTGTCTACGGCACGTTCCGGGGCGGCGGCCCGCTCCGCGGTTCCGGCGGGAGTTTCCGGCTCTGTACGCTGTATCCCGGTTAAATCCAAAAACGCCATGTTATACTTCGGATCAATCATGTCCGAAAAAAACGTATTGGCCACTATTCCTCCGCGGTCTCCCTGCTCATTTTTGTTTTGAGATAATCCGACCGGCTTACAATGCCCGCAAGCCCGCCGTCCTTTACAATGGGAAGATGTCCGATATGATGCCTGAAAAAAAGCCGCTCTATTTCCCGCATGGTAACTTCCGGAGGAGCGCTGACCACATCGCGAATCATGTACGCCCGCGCCGGGGAACTCATCTGGGAATTTTTCCGGCCTTTCATAATTTCCCTGAGGGTTAAAAAACCTTTTAATTCCCCGGCGTCATCAAGCACGGGAAGCCCGGTATGGTTTACCATTTCCATATATTTTGAAACGTCAAGAAGGCTTTGGTTTTCGTTTACCGAGAATACTTCCCGGCTCATTATGTCCGCCGCCCGGAGAGCCGGAACAAGCGAAGTGTCCAGGTATCCCAGCAATTCGTCGTAGAACCGCTGTCCGTCCCGGGTGCTTATTTTTGCCGACGCCGCCGCCTGGTGGCCCCCGCCCCCGTACGGCGAAAGAATTTCGTGCAGGTCGATGCGGGATCTCCGGCTGCGGGCGATAACAAGAACCGTATTGTTTCGCGGTATGGAAAAAACGGCAAAATAGGCGTCCGGGTTTTTCACATCGGTGATTTTTTCAATAACCGCGGCAAGACCGGATACCTGTCTGTCAAGTTCAAGGTAACTGACAAGCACTTCGTTACCCTGAATGGTAACCGGCCGGGCGGCAAGCAGCAGCTGATTTAAAATCTGTATCTGATCATCCTCTTTAATTGTCTCCAGGGACGATTTGACCAGTTTAAGTGAAGCGCCCATTTCAAGCAGCCATGCCGCGACTTTAAGATCCAGCGGCTTTACATTTTCGTAAACAAGGCAGCCGGTATCCGCGTAAATACCCGCCAGGGCAATGGTCGCTTCTTCACTTTTCAGGGTTATTCCCTGTTCCATGACCATCCCGCCAAGCCCCGATGTATTGGCCCCCCAGGGAAACCCCACAAGGCGGGCGTCCAGTATATCGCACTTTTCCGAAGAATGGTGATCGTAAATGGTGACGGCCGGATCGGAACCGCGTATGTATCCCAAATATTCCCGTATTCTGCCGGAATTCGAGGTATCCACAATGATAATGTTTTCAATCTTGTGCCCCGCAAGATCTTTCGGGTTTATAAAACCAAAATGATCCTCAAAAAGATTGTACAGGGTATACGCGGCGGGATGAATAAGCCTGCTCCGCACCAAAGTATGATCGGGGAACAGCTTCTTCACCATGATAAGGGATCCAAGACAGTCCAGGTCCATGTTTGTATGGCCGAAGGCTATATTCACGAAAACAGTATACAGCCAAGACCGGATAACAGTATAGTGACAGAACCATGAACATTTGGCTGGCATCGGGGAATGTCCATAAAAAGAGGGAACTTGCCGTCATTCTGGCAGGTCACCAGGTGATCATTCCCGCGGACAGGGGCATTACGGACTTTGCCCCGGATGAAAACGGAACCGGTTTTGCCGAAAACGCCCTTATCAAGGCAAGGGCCCTGTACGCCCATCCTGCGTTTTGCCGGGCAGACGGCGCGGTACTCGCGGACGATTCCGGCCTGTGCGTAGACATCCTTGACGGCAGGCCGGGAATTTTTTCCGCCCGTTACGGATCCGATGGAAAGAAAAAAATCGGCGCGGCGGAGCGGAACGCCCTGCTTTTGGAAGAAGTGAACGCCGCGATAGCGGGCGGAAAAACCATACCGGGCGGGAGGCGCAGATCCTGCCGTTTTGTATGCGCCATGGCGCTTTTTTTCGATCCGTACCGTTTTTGCGTTGTCCAGGAAACCCTGGAAGGGGAACTTGTCCCGGATATGGGCGCCGCACGGGGTTCCGGGGGTTTCGGCTACGACCCCATTGTCTTTCTGCCGGAAAGAGGCCGCACCGTGGCGGAATTATCCGAAACTGAAAAAAACGCCGTAAGCCACCGGGGCAGGGCGGGAAGGGCAATTTCGAAGCTGCTGGCGTTCCAGAGAAAGAACACGGTCATGTTAAAACACCGGGGGACTGTACCGGCAGGGCTCCTGCATTTACTTTTATCTTCCGAAGGATAAAATAAGACTATCTGATTCTCTTGCCCGCGGCATTGCGAAAAAGGCCCATAAAGGCGTACAATCGTCGTACCGGAGGGCATAATGGACGGCAAAAAACTGACTGTAGGGCAAAAACTGGGTTTTGGGATTTTTGACTTTGGGGGGAACATGCTGTTCACCCTTATGGGTTTCTGGTGCCTGAAGTACCTGACCGATGTTGCCGGGCTTGGCGCCTTTCTTGCCGGAGCGGCGGTGATGATCGGGAAGGGCTGGGACGCGGTAACCGACCCGATGATGGGCTTTATTTCCGACAGAACCATCACCCCGCTGGGAAGGCGGCGTCCGTACCTGCTTGCCGGCGCTGTGCCGATGATGATGACGCTGTGGCTGTTTTTTACTTCTCCGGCAATTTCCAGTCAAATTATGATGATGCTCTGGGCAACCGGGACGTTAATGCTGGTCAACACCGCCTCAACGATCCTCAATATCCCCTATTCCTCGCTGACCCCGGAACTTACCGACGACTACAATGAACGGACAAGCCTTAACGGCTACCGTTTCGGCTGCGCCGTATTCGGCACCCTTGTCGGCGCGGCGGCGATTGAACCGCTTGTGGGATCATTTGGGGGCGGCGGCCGGGGCTGGTCAATGATGGGCCTTACGCTGGGGGCGGCGATGATGTTCGTTACCCTGCTTACCTTTTTCGGAACAAAAGAAAAAAAGCATACCCGTGAAGATATTCCCACAGAGCGTTTCTTTAACACCTACAAGGCGGTTTTTACCAACAGACCATATGTGATCCTGTTTCTGACCTATGCCCTCCATGTGACGGCGATTACTTTTTTACAGAGCATTCTGCTCTACTATGTGGAATACCTGTATCCCAACACCCTTGAGCTGTTCGGCCTTAACCTTACCACGATTTCCATGATGGCCCTGCTGCTGACAGCAATGGTGTTTATCCCTGTTTCAGTCGCCGTTTCAAAAAAAATCGGAAAAAAGAAAACATACCAAATCTGTTTTATCATTATCGGGTCGGCCTGTGTTATTGTCGCTGCCGCCGGACACTTGCTGCCGACTTCCCTTTTCCTGCTGCTGCTTGCCTACGCGGGGGTGGGTGTAGGTTTCAGCTATGTGGCGCCTTTCGCCATGGTGCCCGATACGGTGGAATTTGACGCGGTTAAAACGGGCGAACGGAAAGAAGGCGCATACTACGGCATGTGGACATTTATTTCCAAAACCGGCGCCGCCCTGTCAATGCTGATCTCAGGTCTTATCCTGAAGCTTGGCGGCTACGCGGCGAATCAGGTACAGGGGCCCCCGGCCCGGCTGGCGATTAGGCTTATCATCGGGCCCATCCCGGCGCTGATTTTTCTCGCCGCCCTGATACTGATGCAGTCTTATCCGCTGGACGAAAAGACGTACCGCAAACTTATGGGCCAGCAGGAGCCGGCCGGCCGTTAAACCGGCAGAACCTTCGGCTCGACTCCCAGGGCCGCGGCCGCCTTTTCCGCCGCGGCCTTTCCCGCGATAATCACCTGTCTGCCGGACTCTTCGGCAGGCGCCCGGCGGGACAACGCGCCGGCGGCCGCGGCAAGCCGCCTGGCCGCGGCGGCGGTGTCTTCCTCTTTCAGGGCGACAATTTCCTTGAGCCGGGTAAATCTGTGCAGGGGAGTAATACCGTATAAATACCGGAGAAAATCGGTAAAGCCGTCGTCCGACGGAGTACGGGGAGTTGTTTCCCTGGAGAAGGTTCCGATAATTGATTTTTCAAGACTGTCTTCGCCGGCATTGAGCTTGCTGCGCTTTAAAAGAATTTCAGGAATGGTTTTAAGGGATCGGAGCGGATCCGGATCGCGGTACGTAACGATGGAAAAAACGCCTTCCAGGCTGTCCGGCCGTGCGAAAGCCCCGTAGGCCCCTCCTTTCATTCTGATGGATTCCCACAGCGCCCCGGTGGAAAGTTCATGGGAAAAAACCAGTTCCACGGCCTGTTCCCGCGATCCATACGGCGCCGCGGGCAAAGACATTGCGGCAAAACCGGTTTGAATGGACGGCGACAGCCATACTTCCACGGGCGAATCTCCGCCACCTCCGGCATACGGAAGGAACGACGCAATTTCCCGGCAAAGGGGATTCGCCGGCCGGGGCGCCCCAAAACCTCTGAGCGGGGAAGCCGCTTCGAGGGCACAGGGCAGAGTTTCCGCGTGGGAAGTCAGGTTGACCATAACCCCGGAACGGGAGGCAAGGGCGTCCCGTATGGAAGAAAGCCTCCGGCTTGTTTCGCCAATATCCGCGGCGGCCAGTTCGTGGGAAAAAGGCAGCTGGCTCAGTCCGTTCCACACTTCATCGACAGCCCGGGAACGGGAGCGGGAAAAGCCGGAACGGCCCGCCGCGTAACTGTGTCCGGCCGGGGCCAGGCTTGAGTCACAGTCGTTTTTCATTTCAACAACCAGATCTTTAAGGCGGCGGAGATCGGAAAAATCGGCTTCGGTAACAAGACGCAGGGCTATATCCAGGGAATCCCGGAACTTTTCATCAAGGGCCTTGATCCGGTACACAATCCAGTCCCGGCCAAGAAGACCGGGGCTGGCGACAGAGGTCTCCGCCCCGCCGCACATGCCTTTCTGCCGGGGCGCGGAAGAGCCGGTTTCGAGCATCGCGTAAACCCCTCCCGCTGTCCGGGCAAGCAGGCTCGACACTTCACCGTAATCCATGCCGGGAAGCCCCATTGAGACCACCGCCCTGGAAAAAAACGGCAGCCAGGGGTAATCTTCCGGTAAAAGCACGTCAACAGGAAACGCCAGTTCTGCGTAACTTATCCCGTTGGTAAAAACCGGATGAACCATGCAGGGGACCTCCCCCGCCCCGCCAATGGAACGGAATTCCCTCGGTATTGTTTCGGGTTTCGGGAAGAGATCTTTTCTTGAAAGATGAGGAATTGCCGCCAGAGCCTGCGGGCTTTCACCCTCACTTTGAATTTTTTCAAGGGCGTCCGCTTTTTCCTTTAAGGCGTTTTTTTCCCCGGATGTCATGGATTTCTCTTTTTCCGCCAAAACAGTACGCAGTTCTTTTTCTTTTTTTGAAAGATACTCGTCGTCCGGTTCAACGGCGACAAGGGCGCGGTGGGGATTGCTGAGAAGATATTTTTCAATAAGACCTTCAAAGTAACGGCTGTTTTCCGCAAGACGCTGTTTTAATACATCAAAACCCGGAATAAAGAGCAGCGTTTTCCAGGGGTTTGTTCCGTTAAGCCAGCCGGCCAGGGACCGGCGGAGATGAACAAGCGAATACGGCCCGTGGGAACGGCGGATTTCCCGGTGGGAAAATTCCATTGAAAACATCGCCGCCTCTATTTCGCTTTTCGGGATTCCTTCTTTTACAAGGCGGGCAAGTTCACTGTAGACAAGCTCTTCCGTTTGTTGATATTTCCGCGGATCCCATGTTCCGTTTTTCCGCTCCGCGCCGACCCCCCGCAGTCCCGCGCAAAAAATTGTTTCCCGAAGCTCCCCGTCAAAACCGGAAGGCGGCGCAAGGTCTTCTCCCAGGCCTGATTCAATAAGGGCGCGGGTCAGAGGCGAACCGTCGTGCCCCAGAAGAATTTCCGCAAGGCATCCCAGGGCGATCGTTTGTTCCGAATCGGCCGAATCGGAACAAAGCCAGGAGACAAACGCTTGGGGCTTTGTATCTTCTCCGCTTCCCGGGCAGCTTACCCGGACAAAACGGCTTTTTTCCCAGGGACTTGTCCGCGCCACAGGGGGAAGCGGCTTTCCAGCGGGAAGGCCGGCAAGACAAACACGATCAAGAAATTCCATTTGTCTTTCCGCCGGAATGTCTCCGGACAAAAAGATTTTACAGTTTCCCGGTGAATACCGGCTGCGGTGAAATTCCACAAGGGCTTCCCGGCTTAACTCCGGGATGCAGTCCGGGTCGCCGCCTGAGTCAAACGCATAGGGAGTGCCGGGCATAACGGCTTTAACCGACCACAGTCCGGCAAAAGCGTCCATGGACGAATAGGCGCCTTTCATTTCGTTGTACACGACACCGGAATACTGAAGCCCTTCACCGGTCATTTCAAGCCGCCATCCTTCCTGCATAAAGGTCCATTCGGAAATCAGCGGCCTGAATACCGCGTCGCCGTAAACAGACATAAGGTTAAAGTAATCTTTTTCGTTTACCGAGCTTGCCGGATATACGGTCTTGTCGGGAAATGTCCACGCGTTGAGAAATGTTTGAAGGCTGCCCTGGGCAAGAACGATAAACGCATCCTTGAGCGGATAGTGCTTTGAACCGCAGAGTACCGAGTGTTCCAGAATATGGGCCGCGCCTGAAGAGTCTTCCGGGGGAGTGGCAAACGCAAACGCGAAAAGATTTTCGCTTGAATCATTGCACACGTGAAAAAGTTCCGCGCCGGTTTTATGCCTGGCCCAGACGCCCTTCGCGTCAAGCTCGGTCAAATCCGGAAGCTCAAGAATTTCAAAGTTATGTATGACTTCGCCTTTTTTCACAAGCGCTCCTTATCGTCCGGCAGACAAATATCCACCGGGAATTATATCTTTATCATCCAGCATAAGAATTGTTCCTTCTTCCCTGCTTTTTCTAAACCACGCCAGAAACGCCCCCGCCGTTTCTTCCACATCCCGCCGGAGAACAGGGCCGGTAATTCCCTCTTCTTCAAGCACGTCGTTCCGCCGCGTCCGGGAAAGGTTGGAAAGAATTTTTTCCCGGAACGCCGTCCTTTGGCTGTCCGCCGGCAGGCCGCCGTCCGCTGCGGGGGACGCTTGAGCGGAAATTGTCCTGCTCTTGAGCAGCAGGACAATTTCCCGGTTCTCCAGGGAAGAAAGTTTTTTCTGAAGGGGAAGATCGGCGGCATAGACAATATCATCCAGGGTATAAATACGATCTTTAAGATTTTTTCCCAGATCCGGATCCTCGTTTTCAAGCTCTTTGAGAATTTCTTCGCCAAAGCTTGTATCCGCCGATTTGAGAATCGCCGCCAGGGCGCTCATCCCGTCAAAGCCGCCGCCGTCACGACTGCCTCCGATATGCCGGGCTTTTTCTTTCAGGGCGGCGGCAACCTGTTCCAGAACTTCCGGAGCGACAGGCTGCTGGCGGGCAATGCGGCGCACAATGTCAAGCTTTTTTTCGCCCGAAACACCGGCAAGGGCCGCCGCGGAAAGCCGGGGAGGAAGCCGGGAAAAAACCAGAGCGGCGGCGGACGCCGGTTCTTCCCGGAACAACAAGGCAAGCTGTTCCCCGGAAAAATCCTCAAGAAAATCGAAAGGATCGGCCTTTGCGCCGGGAACCGCGCGAAGCAGAACTTCTTCGCCCTTTTCGGGGCCGTAAGCGGCGTACAAAAGCCGCCGCGCCTCTTCCACGCCGCCTGTTACCCCGCCGGAATAGCCGTACGGGGCCGACAGCAGGGAACGAAATTCCTCCAGAACCGCCGCGCCTTCTTCGCCCCCGATAGACACGACAGAGGTAATTTCCTTTGATATAGCCCCGACCTGATCCTCGTCAAGCCGTGAAAGAATTTCCGCGGCCCGTTCGCTCCCGATTAAGATAAGGAACTTGGCGACCCTGCGGTACCTGGAATCTTCTTTGGGTTTGTCCCGGGAACCTTTGGTTTTAATGAAGCCGTTTTTTCCCTCTCCCATGGGGTTATCATAGGGGAACGGCGCGGTTTTTTCAATAGAGAAGGTACGCGCCCCTTTTGCGCCTCTCCGATACGTGACAGCGTAAGAGCACAGGCGGAAAACAGGAAGCGCCCGCTGTCAGGCTGTCGCCGGCAGGGGGTTGGGTAACGCGCCGCCTTTTTCCCCGGTCTGCAGGTCCGCGTTGCAGTGTTCCGCGATGAGGGAAAACTGGGGCGCCAGTTCCTTAAACAGATCTACCAGAACCGGATCAAAATGTTTCTCCCTGCCTTCGATGATTATACGTTCCGCTTCCTGGGTACTGAGGGGCTGCTTGTAGGGCCGCACGGCAATCAACGCGTCGTATACATCGGCGACAGCCATGAGCCGCCCCTGGAGGGGAATGATGGAATTCCGTAATCCCCTGGGGTATCCCGATCCGTCCCATTTTTCGTGGTGGGTTCCGGCGAAAATTTTCGCGTGATACAGAAAATCGTTGTCGGAATTTGTTTTCATGATAACCTCGATGGCCGTCTCTCCTATGGCGGCGTGCTTCTTCATCGCTTCAAATTCTTCGGGGGTGAGTTTTCCCGGCTTGTTGAGGATAGCGTCGCTGATGGCGATTTTGCCCACGTCGTGGAGCTGCGCCGAGGGAACAAGGAATTCCAGATTCCAGGCGGAAACTTCCTCCCAGTAAATTCTTTCGGAAAGGAGCTTGTCCACAAGGAGTTTCAGATAACGCTGGGTACGTTCTATGTGGCCGCCGGTAACATCGTCCCGGAATTCAACCATTTCCGTTACGGTGTTCAATATTGAATTTTGAAGTTCCACCACCTGCCGGGTGCGTTTCTGTACCATTTGCTGTAAATTGTCGTTGTAGTCCTCCAGTTCCTTCTGCTGGTTCCGTATGAGCAGATGGTTTTCGATGCGCTTGAGGAGCAGCGGCGGCGAGAAAGGTTTTGAAATATAATCCGTGGCACCCAGATTCAAGCCTTCAAGTTCGCTTCCGGGATCGCTGCGCGCGGTAAGAAAAACTACGGGGATGTCAGCAGTTTTCTTTTCCTCCTTGAGCTTTTTAAGCGCCTGGTAACCGTCCATTTCAGGCATTTCAATATCCAGAAGAATCAGGTCGGGCGTCACCTTTTCCAGCATCTCAAAAAGTTTGGCTCCCGACGGCATGGAAAAAATATTGTAATGATCCTTCAATATTGTTTTCCCCGTCGTAAGATTTGCCATGTTGTCGTCAACCAAAAAAATTATTTTCCGTCCGGTGTTCATATGTAACCTCTCTTTTCTCTATTACGCTTCGCAGAACAGTTCAACTGTACATCCCGCCGCAAGACGCCTGGTGATTTCCTCAAATTCCGATTTGTCTATCTGTTCCCGCAGCCACGGTACCAGTTCCGTATCCGATTCGTAGACGCACTGCTCAAGTTCTTCCATGGCGCTGTCAAGTTCGCTCATGTCGTAATTTTCCGCGGCGCTCACGAGCCTTTCCAGCAGCGCCGGATCCGGAGCGGCCCTGTGGGGCTTGTCCAGGTTCTCTTCCAGAATATCAAGCAGCCCCGAAAGCCCGGCGATAAAAGCTTCGACGGCCAGGATAAAGGGATCATTTTTTTCCCTGACAAGATCGACATTCCCCGCCTTGGCGGCATGTTCCAGCTCTTCGGCCTTTTGCCCTATATCCTCAGCCGATATGCCCCGGCTTGATCCTTTAATCCCGTGAACGGTAATGGCGTAATCGGCAAGGTGAGAGGTGTTCCGGGCCGCCAGAAGGAGGGCGGGGGTATGAATCACATAGGAATGCAGGGATTCCATGTAGGCTTTTCCGTCGCCGCCAAAGCGTTCCAGCCCCTTCTCCCCGTCAAGGCCCGCTACGGGAGTGGCCCGTATCAGTTCGGCAAGGCGGCGCTCAAGCTCATTGCCGGCGGCTTCCACTTCGTCGTTTTGGTTTCCTTCGGAAAGGCGGCTTTCGGTGTCAAGGCCAAGTTCCTTCTCCAGCTTTTTATCCCGTACCCAGCGGTTAATCGCGTCGTTAAGCTTTATGATGTCAATGGGCTTGGTAAGGAAATCCTGGAAGCCGTTGTTGAGGAAGAACTTGTCGTTACCCATAATCGCGTTGGCGGTAAGGGCGATAATGGGTATGTTCCTGGCATAGTCGCTGTCTATTTCGTTTCGGATAATCCGTACCGCCTCGACGCCGTCCATGCCGGGCATCATGTGATCCATGAAGATGGCGTTGTACCGGGGCTCAGCTTTTTTTACGGCGTTTATCGCGCTCTGTCCGCTTGCGGCGCAGTCAACGGTCATGCCGTAGGGCTTCATGATGCCGCGGGCAAGGTCAAGGTTGGTGGCGACATCGTCAACAACCAAAACCCTGGCATAGGGAATGCGGGTTCTTACCATCTGTTTGTTCCTGTCCTGCCGGGCCATGATGTACTTGAATCCCGTGAGGTTTTCGGCCAGGTCCTTTCCGATAACGGCGTCGCTGATAAAACCCTGGAGAATCCGCACGTTAAAAGCAGTTCCTTTACCGTATTCGCTTTCCACGGAAATGGTTCCGCCCATCATCTCGACCATTCGTTTGGTGATGGCAAGCCCCAGACCCGTTCCTTCGATATGGCGGTTGCTTTTGACATCCACCTGGTTGTAATCGCCAAAGAGCCTGCCCATGTCTTCTTCCCGTATGCCCATGCCGGTGTCGGAAACGACGCAGTTCATCCAGACATTGTCGCCATCCCGTTCGCAGCGTATGCCGAGGGTCACCGTCCCTTCTTTGGTGTACTTAAAGGCGTTGGAAAGAAGGTTGTTGAATATTTGTTTTATCCTCAGTTCATCGCCAAAAAGACGGGCCGGCAGGTTTTCATCTATATCAAGCTTGAACGTTATGGGCTTGCTCCCTATGCGTACAATGTTAAGAACCACCGTATCGTTGACAAGACTGGGTATGTCGTAATTTACCGGGACCAGTTCAAATTTCCCCGATTCGATTTTGGATATGTCAAGAATGTCGTTGATAAGTCCAAGGAGCGTTACGCCTGAACCGTAAATCTTTTCGATGTTTCCCCTGGTTTCCGCGGGGCATACGGTTCCCTCTTCCCCTTCCGGTTCTTTACCCAGTTCAAGTTCTGCAAAACCGATAATCGCGTTAAGGGGCGTGCGCATCTCGTGGCTCATGTTGGCAAGAAAATTGCTCTTTGCTTCGGACGCGGATTCGGCCACCAGGGCAAACTCTTTCATTTTCGTGAACGGCCGGGCGATAAAGCTGGCGGCGATAAAAGCCACGATGATGCCCAGGCCAAGGAACACCGCGCCTGAAACCATAAACGCCTGGGTTACCTGGACAAGGGGGCTTTCGGAGAGGGGGCTTACCACACCCAGCGACCAGCCGTCTGTGCCGGCGATGGGCCGGTACGCGCAGATCCGGTTGACCCCGGCGTAGTCGTATTCATCCGTTCCTGTCTCTCCCTTTGTCATGCGGGAAAAAACCTGCGCCATGTTGCGGTATTCGGCGCCGGTTTCCGCCTGGATGATGTAGTTGCGCCGCCCGTAGACCAGGTGGGGCCTGACGTTGGCTATCATCACGCCTTCGTGATCAAGGGCAAAAATGTTTCCCGATTCCCATATGCGGAACTGGGCCAGTACGTCGCTTATTACCGTTCCGGGGAGGCTGGCCACAATGGTTCTCCCGTCGGGAAGGGGCAGCCAGAAACGCATGATAAAGTCCCCGTGGTTATTGTACTGGGTGGTGCTCATCACCGTTTCGCCGCCGAGCGCCCTGCGGGCGTTGTTGTTTTCAAGCAGCCGGTAATCGGGTTTCTTGACGCCGTAACTTACGATATTGCCGTCCGGGTCTATTATGCCCATGTCCAGATAACCCTGCTCCTCCGCTTCCGAAAGCAGAACTTCCGCGATGCGCGCATCATCCAGGCCCCGGCATTTTTCCGCGGCGACACGCAGTTCGGTACGCAGGTGGGCGACCTTCTCGGAAATAAGCTGCTCGGCTATGGTAGCCGACACGCCCATGTCATTTTCAATGGTTTTTACAAGATTGCGGCGGGTCAGGGTAATACCGATAACCATGCTGGCCGCTGCCATCCCGGCGATGATCGCCGAGATAATCAGGATAATCCTGGTACGAATGGATAGGGACATCTTTCTCTCCTTACTTTATTACATACACCCGGCCGTTCAGGAAGCGCGGACGTTCGTCCGGGGTTACTTTTCGGACAGCCTCAAATGGCAAAAATCCCGCGTGATGCCTGGGCTTGTGCAAAATTCACTTAGCCTCACTGTATAGCGTGCCGAACGGACGAACTACACCTAAAAGAAGTAGAAAAAACTGCCCTAGCGGCGGGCGAGCGT
>JAIRWM010000185.1 GCA_031268975.1 Treponema sp.
CAGATAGTTCGGGCGGCAGGGCAACGGCGGCAGAATTAAATGATGTTCTTAATGGTTATGGAAAAATTATTGAGATCGAAAAAATAAATTACAAGAAAAACGTTATGGCAACAATGAAATGGACAAATGATTGGATAAAAGAAATAGATGAAAATAATTTTGAGTATTTATTCCTGATGAAAAAAAAGTAAGAACATGTTTCCCCACCTTTTACCGTCCTTGGCAAAAGGCGATTGGCTGATGGCAGTCTAAAATACTTCACATAACGCTTCGGCTGTTTACGGCAATTTTGCAAGCCCTGGAAACCTTTAGTCTCCTTTATTTTCTTCTTTTTTTGACTTAGCGGTCAAAATCCGTGGGCCAAGTTTAGGCCGGCATTATCCGCCCGCCAATGGCGTTTCACCTAACACCGGCCGTAAAGCGTCATTATCCGTTTGAAACGGGAAGCCGCTTCCGCGTCAAGGCCTTCCGGCAGTTTGCCGGGGAGTCTCCAGGACCAGTTATAACTTCCGCAGGTAGCGGGAATATTCATTCTGGCCCCGGTACCCAGACCGAGAATATCCTGTAACGGAAAAATCGCGTACTTCGCGTACGAAGCGGCTACGGCGCGGATCATGGCCCAGGCAGCTTCCGCGCCGGTAATGCCGGCCGCCGGGCCTCGGGCCGCCGCGGTTCCGCGGGCCGACCCGTCTGCTGCGTTCAGGTATTCGGCGACAGCACGTTTGTCTACGGCGGAAAGCTTGTCGTACCAGCCTGAGGTTGTGTCGTTGTCGTGGGTTCCGGTATAGGCGGCCCAGTTGTAACTGTAATTATGCGGCAGAAAAGCATGGCGCGGATCAAATGCGCCGTCTTTCATGCCCTGGAAGCCAAACTGGCAGACTTTCATTCCCGGAAACCCCTGCCCGTCGCGAAGCGCTTTTACGCCCTCCGTCATAAAGCCCAAATCTTCGGCGATTACCGGAAGCTCTCCCAGGGCCGCTTTCAGCGCGTAAAAAAAATCCGCTCCCGGCCCGCGTTCCCATGTTCCGTGCTCCGCCGTCGGGTTACCGGCGGGAACGGCCCAGTATGCGTCAAATCCCCTAAAATGATCGATGCGGAACATATCAACAAGGTCAAGAAGCCGTTTTATCCGGGCTATCCACCAGGAATAATCCTGCCGCTTCATTTTTTCCCAGTCGTAAATGGGATTTCCCCACAATTGGCCGGTGGGGCTGAAATAATCGGGAGGAACGCCGGAAACGACGGAGAAGCCGCCTTCGGGCGCGGTGCGGAACAGATCAATATGGCTCCATGTGTCAACGCTGTCGGGGGCGGCGAAGATCGGAATATCACCGATAATTTTTATATTCCTGCCGTTGACGTGGGATTTAAGGGCCTTCCACTGCCGCTGGAAAAACCATTGCAGAACTTTCCAGTATTCCAGTTCGACCCCGTTTTCTTTCCGGATTTTTTCAAGCGCGTCTTTGCCGTGTTTTGCGGCTGCCGGATCCCAGAGGCTGTGCCAGCGGGCGTCGTGATACAGACAACAGAGAACCTGGAACAGGGCGTAATCGTCAAGCCAGAAACGCTCGTTTTCACAAAACGTCCTGTATTCGGCGGCATCCGCGTCCTGAGCCCCGGCAAGAAAGGCCGCCGCCGCTTTTTTCAGCACGGGCAGCTTTTTTGTTTCGACAAGGCCGTAATCCACACGGCCCGCGTCACAAGCGCCGAAAGCGGCGGCAAGACCGGCAAGATCGTCTTTTCCCAGAAGGCGTTCTTCGGCAAGAATTTCCGGGGAAATAAAAAGCTCGTTTCCCGCGAAGGACGACCGGGCGGCGTAGGGGGAATTGCCGAAACCGGTCGGGCCCAGCGGGAGAATCTGCCACAGGGAACAGCCGCAGCCGGAAAGGAACCAGGCAAAGGCTTTTGCCTGGTTTCCAAGATCGCCTATTCCGTAGGGGCCCGGAAGGGAACTGATGTGAAAAAGGATTCCCGCGCGGCGCGACCGTGTTTCATACAGCGGATTTGTTTTATCCATCATAACCTCGCTCCACTCAGATCCGCAAAGCGCGCGAGCAAATAAAAGCTGCGCTTTATCATCAGCTCTTGATGGCTCCTTCGCTTATTCCCTTGACGATAAATTTTTGAAGGAAAAGGAAAACCACCACAATCGGTATGATCGACACGAGCACGGCGGGAAAAATAAGCTGCCAGGGATTGCCGAATTGACCGGCGAGTATCCGCGCGAAATAAAGTTCCAGCACCAGGGTTTTACCGGAGGAGTCCGCGAGTACGAGGAACGGCAGAAGATAATCGTTCCAAATCCACATCGAGTTGAGGATAATCACCGTTACCGTAATGGACTTTAACAACGGCATAACGATAAGGAAAAAAATCTGGAACACATTGCATCCGTCAATAAATGCTGCTTCTTCAATGCCCAGAGGCACGCTCTTTACAAAGCCGTGATACAGAAACACCGACATTGAAAGGCCAAAGCCTCCGTACATAAGGACAAGACCGCCGGGATTTTTCAGCCCTATGTCGCTGAAGAACTGTATAAGCGGATACATAATCGCCTGAAACGGTATAAGCATGGCGGCGACAAAAGCCATAAACAGAAATCCGGACATTTTTGTTTTGCTCCGCACCATAAGCCAGGCCGCCATGGACGATACCAGTACAATAAGTCCGACGGCCGCGGCGGTTATTAACGCGGTAATTCCCACGGCGCGGAAAAAATGAATTTCAGCGATGGCGGCAAGAATATATTGAAAATCAAACTTTGCGGGAAGCCCCAGCGGATCGTTTACTATTTCCGCCTGGCCTTTAAATGAATTGACAAAAAGGAACCACAGGGGCGCCAGCGTATACAGTGCGATAACGGCAAGAAGTATATACGTAACAACCATGCCGGCGCGTTTTTTCAAAAAATAATGCGCCATACTACATCTCCAATTCCCGTTTTTTGGTAATTGATACCTGGGTAAGGGTTATCGCCGCAACAAGTACAAAGAACAGTACCGCCTGGGCCTGGGCTTTTCCGTAATCCGGCTGAGCGGTGTCTTTAACCGTCCTGAGTATCTGCAGGGCCAGCATGCGGGTGTTAAATTCCCCGTCTGTAAGAGCCACATTCTGATCCAGCAGCTTAAAGCTGTTTGCCAGCGTCATAAAAAAAACCACGGTAAACGACGGCATAAGCATGGGTACGGTGATTTTCCAAAAAGTACGCCAGGACGAAGCGCCGTCTATGCTGGCCGCCTCATACAGGTCTTTGGGAATGTTGTTGAGCCCCGCGGTATAAATGATCATCATATAACCGGCGGTCTGCCATGTATTGAGGAGCATCAGGGCAAAAAGGGCTTTTACCGAATCCTGGGTCATGTAACGGAGAAATTCAATGTGAAGAATTCCGTTTGGGCTGAAAAGTATGTCGGTAAAAATCGCCTGAAAAATTATCTGCCAGATAAACCCAAGGGCCAGTCCGCCCAGCATATTCGGCAGAAAAAACGTCGTCCTGAAAAATCCGGCGGCTCTGGTTATTTTTGTCAGCAAAAGCGCAAGGAACAGCGAAACGGCGTTGACCGAAACAACCGCCAAAAGCGTGTACCGCACCGTATACCACAAAGCCCTGAGGAAACGCTCGTCTTTAAGGGCCGCTTTGTAATTGGCAAGACCCACAAACGAGTCAAGCATCGAAGACGCCCTCATGCCTGTGGAAGGATCAAGATAATACGTTCTGCGCCACGCCAAAAACGAATTGGCAAGACCCATAATAAAAGGAAGCACAATAACAAAGAAAAAGAGAATTACCGCGGGGGTGGCAAAAATCCAGAACCACTTTTTGTATATTTTCATAAAGCCCCACCTCCTTTTTACCGCACCGCGCGGTTATTTCAGCTTAAGCCACTGGTCAACCGCGTAATCGGCGATAGCCTCGTAATCCGCCTGAGTCCACAGGGGCTTTTTCATGTAGTCTTCCATCAGCTTAAGGCCGACTATATCACCGGACCAGGGGCCCGGAGCGCCGTGATACGGGGCGGCCATAATGTCGCCGGTTCTCATGTAGCCGATAATCGAGTTTCCCAGAGAATTGGGGACCGAAGTTACAGCCGGATCGACGTTATACGGAATAAAAGCGAATTCGTCTATCAGGAACTTCTGTCCGGACGGCGATGTATTCATCCAGACAAGAAATTCATACGCATCCGCCTTTTCCTCATCGCTTGAAAAGGCGTTAACTGCGTAGTAATTCGGCACAAACACCGGAATGGAACGGTTAAGTTTTTCCGCGTTCACACCGTCTGTACGTACAACGTCGCCGGATTTATACGGCATTTTTACCGGAAGAAACACAAGCCGTTCCACCAGATCCTTGTTGACCCTGGCAATGTCCCCGTTGACCCAGTTGCCCTGCTTGAAGAAAACCGCCTTGCTGTCGGCGAAAATCTGCACTGTTTGATCATAGCCGAAGTTTGCGGGAGATACAAAATCCTGGCCCCTGACGGCCGGACCGTTTTTCCCGGCAAGAAAGCTTGTCTTGAGATCCAGCGCCCGGGCATAGTCGATAAAGGCCGGCCGCGCCGAGCGTATTTTTTCCTCACTCGCGGTGTAGGCGTCATCCGGGGAAGTAAACACGGCGTTCATCGCCACATTGATAAAATGATCGCCGTATGTCCACCTTTGCGCTCCCATAACGGCGAAAACCCCGTTAAGATTTGAGGAAAGCAGCCCTTTGGAAGCGCTCGTGGTATACACCTTTCCCGAAAGGGAGACACTGATTACACGGGGTCGTTTTATCCAGAGATCCAGCGCCTGTACCAGGGCTTCCCATTCGGCGTAACTTGCCGTCCGCACGGCCTCGAGTACCGCGTTCACGTCATTGAAGATTTCCCCAAAAAGCTTGCGGTCAACGATATAGCCGTAGCCTTCGACATTGTACGGAATCCCGAAACTGGTTTTGCCGTCCAGGGTAAGCCGCATCGCCTGAGGCACTCCCGAAGCAAGTTTTGCGAAATCCCGGTCGGCAACCGTGTTCAGATCCACGACAAAGCCGCCCTGATACCAGTCAATCAGTTCTTTTATCCCCTGGATGGGGAACACGGCGGGCTTGTTATCCGAATTCATCGCGGTGCTCAACGCTTCCATGTGATCCGTGCCGGATCCGATGGAAAACGCCTTTACCCGGATACCCGTTTCGGCGGTAAACGCCTGACACATGGCTTCAAATTTGGCGGCGTTTTCACCCTTTGAATTGTACACATAAATGTCGTACCCCCTGTCTTTTTTCGCGCAGCCTGAAAGCGTGAAAAAAAACGCCGCCATGACAACTAACAGAACAACTTTTTTCATCTTTTTAACTCCTTGGCAACTTTTTTGTGATGATTCTCTTTTATTGTATAAACAGCCGCGGGCAAATGCAAGATTTCTTCATAAAATTATGATATACTGGCGCAAATGAAATACAATTGTGTCATTTTTGATCTGGACGGAACCCTGGCGGACACCGTTCTCGATTTGGCGGAGGCAGTCAATAAGACGCTGGAAGAGCATGGTTTCGAACCGGCCGCCCTGGAGGATTTCGTCAAAATGCAGGGAATAACGCTTGAAAATCAGATGCTGAGGGTGCTTCCACCCGGAAAAAGAAACAAAACGCTGGCCAGTGAGCTTTCCGCCGGGGTAAAAAAGCGCTACGAAGAACTGCCGGTAAGCCGGGGAAAGCCGTATCGGGGAGTACAGGAACTGCTTTCCGCTCTCAGGCGGAAACGTGTAAAGCTCGCCGTCCTTACAAACAAACCCGACGAAATAGCAAACAGGGAACTTGACCGGTTTTTCCCCGCCGGTTCTTTCGACATGGTCAGCGGCATACGGCCGGATTTTCCCTGTAAACCCGATCCCGCGGCAGTTTGGGAGCTTCTCGCAGAACTTGACGCCAGTCCCCGAAACACCATATTGGCCGGGGATTCGGAGATAGACATGGAAACCGCGCGGGCGGCGGAATGTCTTGCCGTCGGGGTAAGCTGGGGTTACAGTGACATTGAGGTTTTGAAAAAAGCCGGAGCCCAGTGTATTATCAATAAACCGTCTGAGTTAATGGAGTTTTTATGAACAGCGCGGATCCGCGTGTAAAAGAAAACCTCGACGAACTTTCCCGGGCGCTGGCGGAGACCGCCGATCCCGCGCTGATAGAAGCTTTTCTCCGATGCCTGTTAACCCCCGCGGAAACCGCCGACATAGCCGGACGCTGGGCTTTGGTAAAAGCCCTTAAGGCCGGAACGCCCCAGCGGAAAATAGCAAAAAACCTCGGGGTATCGCTCTGTAAAATAACCCGTGGTTCCCGGGAACTAAAAAAACCGGATTCGGCGTTTCAACGCATGGTCAACACGGATTAAGGGGAGCAATCATTTGCGCCGCCATGTTCCGGTTAAAGTTGATGAGCGATCCGGCAAGCAGCAATTCCCGTTCGCGGGGATCAAGCTCCGGCGCGGCAAGGTCAAACGGCGCCGCGGTCCAGCCGGCGGCCGGCAGGGCTTCCTTCCGTATCACGACGGCCCCGGCGAAAGCCTTTTCTCCGGAAATAAATTCCCGGACGCGGGGAATAAACACATAGTCCCCGTTTCGGAACGGCGGCGCTCCGTCGATGATAAAGGGGATGAGCCCCCAGTTAATCAAATTGCTCCGGTAACGCTTTGTGGCGTATTCGTTGGCAAAGTTCGCGCACCCGCCAAGAACCCGCTGACAGCTCGCCGCCTGCTCCCTGGCGCTGCCGTCACCGGGCTTTACCGCGAAAATCGCCGACGCCAGCTGGATGCCGTCAAACGGCCCGGCCGGACAGGATGCTTTGATTTTATCGAGAACTTCGGCAAGTTCAGGCAGCGAAGCTGCCTGGGGCAGCCGCGCCGCCTGGGGCGGCGCGGCTGTCCGCGACGGCGCGCTGTCCGGCGGCGGCGCGGCGGCGTCCCGCACGGCCTTTGCCCGGCCAACATAAGCCGGGTCTTTGCGGGAAAGGGTAAACTCGGCAAGGGCGAGAGGATTTGAGCGGTAAGACGATGTTTCACCGGAAGGGATGAGTTCGTCGGTGGTTGTAACGGGATCAGTGATGAACGAGACGATTTTCAGGAGAAGGTGTTTCCCGAGAGCTTCCATGGGCGGCCAGTCGGCAATGTTGGGGCCGTACACCAATTCACCTTTTCCGGGGCGGCCTATGCCGTTGTAGACCCTGGCCCGGTACGGCGCGTTGTCAAAGTGGTACGGGAGCTCCGGCCCTTCGTCCATACCCAGGGCGGAAGTCAGCACACCGCCGTTTTTCGCAGTGGCGGCAATGCTCCGGGCGTCCATAAGCGCCACCGATGCGCTCTGCCCCTGCGCCGGCCGGGAGCCTTCCCTGTTGGGAAAATTCCGGGTCGTATGGCGGATGGAAAGAGCCTTGTTGGACGGCACATCCCCGGCGCCGAAACAGGGCCCGCAGAAAGCCGTTTTTACCACGGCGCCGGCGGCGATAAGCTCCGGGACGGCGCCGTTCCGTACCAGCTCCAGGAAAACACTCTGGCTTCCCGGATATACCGACAGGCTGAAGGCGCCGGGTTCCCCGGGCGCGGCCCCGTGGCCAAAGGACGCCCCGGCACCAAGGATGCGGGAAGCGGCGGTGATGTTGCTGAACGTTCCCCCGGCGCATCCGGCGATAATTCCCTGATCCACGCGGACTTCGCCGTCCTTGCCGATTTTTTCCGGGAGCCCAAGCTTCATTCCGAAATTCCCTTCGGCGTCGCGTTCAACCTGGGCGAACACATCACCGGGATTCCGTATAACGTCGTCAAGCTCATACACATTGCTGGGATGAAACGGCATGGCTATCATCGGCGTTATTTTTCCGAGGTTTATTTTAACCAGCCCGTCGTAGTACGCCGCCGCAGCCGGTCTGAGTTCCCGGTAATCTTCCGCCCTGCCATGAAGGGCAAGCCAGTCCCGGATAACGGCGTCGGTTTCCCACACCGACGACCAGCAGGCGGTCTCTGTAGTCATAACGTCAATCCCGCAGCGGAAATCAGCGGAAAGTCCCGCGACGCCGGGGCCGGTAAATTCAAGGACGGCGTTTTTGGCAAAGCCGTCCTTGAATACACTTCCGGCAAGCGCCAGGGCGACATCCTGCGGACCGACGCCGGGACGGGGCGTTTCTTCCAGATACACCGCGATAACCCGGGGATAGTCCATGTCGTAGCCCTGACAGAGAAGCTGTTTTACCAGTTCCCCGCCGCCTTCCCCCACGGCGAGGGTTCCCAGCGCCCCGTAACGGGTATGGCTGTCGCTGCCAAGGATCATCTTTCCGCAGCCCGCCCAGGCTTCCCTCATGTACGAATGAATTACCGCGAGATGGGGCGGCACATAAACCCCGCCGTATTTTTTCGCCGCGGAAAGGCCGAATACATGATCGTCTTCGTTGATCGTGCCGCCGACGGCGCACAGCGAATTGTGGCAGTTTGTAAGGATGTACGGAACGGGAAACGCCTTGAGGCCGCTCTCCTTCGCGGTCTGTATGATTCCGACAAACGTAATGTCGTGGGACGCAAGCGCGTCAAAGCGGAGACAGAGCTTTTCCGCCGGGGAACCCCGGCCCGCCTGAGCCCCGCCGGATGTTCCGCCGGCGGAAGCTTCGTTTCCGGCGTGGGCGTGGAGTATTCCATCCGAAATGGTTCCCCGCCGCCGGAGCGCGCGGAATTCCGCGGGCGGAGGAAAGCCGGAACCGGCCCGGCGGAGGCGGTTCCCGATCTCCGTCTGGTTTTCGGGGATATCCTCAATCGGTTCCCTGCCGTTAAAAAGAAAAACCCCGTTTCTGTCTACGCTTACAGCCGTTAGTGTCGTCATGGACAGTTATGGTATCATAGAATGGGGAGGATTTTAACCCACGGATTTCCGGCGGGGTGCGGCGAATGAGCCTCCTCGCTCCTCCAGGCTAAACGTGACCCATAAATGAAGAAGAATTTGACCACGAGCCGTCCTTTGGACGGCCGCCGTCCAGGGACGGCGGGACTCGAAGGGCACAAAGGGGAAGAAAAAAGGTTAGAGGATAACTCGCTGACTACCGTCTTTTAACCGTTTTGCATTGAAATTGAATAAAAAACCCGGGGAAATACCGGTACATTTCGCGGTTGCCTCCCGTTCCTGCCTAATCATCCTTCTTTCTTCCTTCGTGTCCTTGGTGCCCCGCCGTCCCTGGACGGCTTGGTGGTGGAATTCTTCTTAAAACGAGCTAACCACACTTTGAATTGCCGGTCAAGTTTAGCCCGAACGGGCGCGGTATCTTCGCCGTATCCGGTTCACGGGGCCTGGTTCGCATGCCGTTTCCGGCAGGGCCAAAGGACCGCCGCCTGCGCCGTTATCCGCGTATCCGCCTGATGCCCAGCGCCCTGCCGCTTTCGCGGTCCAGTTCCGCGATAATCCCCTGAACGGCGCAGTCGGTTTCGCTTTCCGGGCGGGCGCATTCCATGCGGTAGGCAATTTGGCTGCGGGCGCGGTTTATACAGATGCCGGCGTCCATGCCGATTACCCCGTTGAGCGCGCCGGTCATGCCCAGATCGGTAATGTAGGCGGTTCCGTTGGGGAGTATGCGTTCATCGGTGGTCTGTACGTGGGTGTGGGTTCCGGCGACAAGGGCCGCCCTGCCGTCCAGATAATACCCCAGCGATTCTTTTTCTTCGGTCGATTCAGCGTGAAAATCCACCACTACCAGGGGCCGCGCGGGGGCCGCCGTTCCGCCGCCCCCGGATTCCCGGGTTTCCGCCAGTATCGCGTCAAAGCAGCGGAACGGGCAGTCAATGGCGGTCATGCGCTTTCGGCCCTGGAGGTTAATTACCAAAAAGGAAATGTTCTGCCCGTCCAGCTGTTTTTCCAGCACAAGCCAGCCGCGGCCGGAAACGCCGCCCTGCGGAGAGCCGTCCTGCGGATAATTGGCCGGCCGTAAAACCGGCTTGCCGCTTTCCAGCACGGGCCAAAACTCCCGTTTTTCCCAGATGTGGTTGCCGCCGGTAACCACGTCCGCCCCGGCCAAAAGTATGCGGGCAAGGCTTTCTTCGGTAAGGCCGAAGCCCCCGGCGGCGTTTTCACCGTTTACCACAACAAGATGCGCCCCGCAGTCCGCCTTAAGCTCCGGCAGGCGTTTTTCCAGCACATCCAGGCCGGGATCGCCTACCACGTCGCCAATCATGATAACACAAACAGACGCCATCGGGACTGCCGGTTACCGGGCGTATTCGGTAATACGCGTTTCCCGGATAATCGTCACCCTGATGCGGCCGGGGTAGCGCAGATCGTTTTCGATCTTTTTCGCGATATCTTTGGCAAGCTCTCTGGTCCGGGCGTCGTCGACCGTGTCGTTGTTGACAAGTATACGGAGTTCCCGGCCGGCCTGGATCGCAAAGGCCTTGTCGACGCCGGTAAACCCGGTGGCGATGTTTTCAAGGTTTTCAAGGCGTTTGATATAGTTGTCAAGCGTTTCCCGCCGTGCGCCCGGCCGGGCCGCGCTGATCGCATCGGCGACCTGCACCAGTACGGATTCAACGCAGGAGGGCTCTATATCGTTGTGGTGGCTGCCAATGGCGTTGATAACCCGCGGGTCTTCCCCCATTTTGCGCGCCATGTCCATGCCGATTTCGGCATGATTCAGGTCCGAGTCGGATTCCGCGCCTTTGCCGATGTCGTGGAGCAGGGCGCCGCGCTTTGCCAGTTCCCGGTTTACCCCCAGCTCCGCCGCCAGTATGCCCGCGATAAGCGCCACTTCCCGGGAATGGTAGAGCACGTTCTGCCCGTAGCTTGTCCGGAAGTACAGCCGGCCAAGGGCGCGGATTGCTTCCTGGCCGATATTATGGATTCCCAGATCGAACAGGACTTTTTCTCCCTCTTCGAATATTTTCTGGGATGTTTCCTTGCTGACCTTGGCGACCACTTCTTCAATTCTCGCCGGATGGATACGGCCGTCCACAACAAGTTTTTCCAGGCTCGATTTGGCGATTTCCCGCCGTACCGGATCAAAACAGGAAATGACCACCGCTTCCGGAGTATCATCTATGATAATGTCTACCCCGGTCAGGGTTTCCAGTGTACGGATATTCCGGCCTTCCCGGCCGATAATCCGCCCTTTCATTTCATCGTTGGGAAGATTGACCGTGGCGACGGTTACATCCCCGCTGACCTCCGTGGCAACCCGCTGAATGGCGGTGACAAGAATATCCCTGGCTTTTTTTTCCGCGGAAAGACCGGCTTCCTGCTCGATCTTGTTGATAAGCGCCTGCGCATCATGTTTCGCGTCATTTTCCAGATCCGCAATAATAAGCGCTTTGGCCTCGTCAACCGTAAGCCCTGAAATTCTTTCAAGCTCCTTGCGGTACCGTTCTTCTTCCCTGTCGAGTTCTTCTTCCCGTTCCTGCAACAGCCGTCCCCTTTCGGTATACTGCTGTTCAACCTGTTCAATTTGACTCGTCTTTTTTTCTAGCGTCTCTTCCTTCTGTAAAACGCGGCGTTCATACCGCTGCAGTTCGCCCCTGCGTTCCCGGGTTTCCCTCTCCTGCTGGTTACGTTCACGAATAACCTGTTCTTTTGCCTCAAGAAGTATCTCCTTCTTTTTGGCTTCAGCTTCCTTTATCGCATCCTGTTTTATACGTTCGGCGCGCTGCTCCGACGCCGTAAGTTGGAATCTGGCGTACAGCCATCTAATTGCCCAGCCCAAGGTTAACCCGGCAAGGAGGGGGATTATATATAAAATCCACATTGTGCTGCCCCTTACCGTTCATTACTAAGTCGGATAACTGTAGATTGTATACTGACTTTTGTCAACTCCCAAAACAGGGAAAATTCGGCTTTCATTCTGTGTCAAAATGATCCGTTTTGCCCCGAAAAGGGGACGCGGCTGCTTCCATTACGCAGCGTCTTGCGATATAATAAAGATGATGCGAAAAAACCTCCAGTTTTTTCTTTTTGTCCCGGTGTTTGCCGCCGCGCTGCTGTCCGGCTGCCGTTCCGCCGTTGTTCCCTCAAACGAGCCCGATTATATGACAGCATTCAACCCGCTTGAGAGGGAATTGCCCGGCGGCTTCCGCTTCCGCCCCGAGCCGGTTCCGGATCTCGCCGTTCCCCCCGATGTCGGAACGCTTTCGGAATATCCCCCGGCAAACCAGAATGATTCGTTGATTTCAGCTTTTACCGATGCCTATAAAGACGCTTTACTGCGCGGCCTTTCCCTTAAAGGCGTTCTTGGCGGGGACCGGGTCCATCCCTGGCCGGACAACAATCCCCAGGGCCGTATTCAAAACTGGACAAGCGGCGGCGGTGAAATGAACTCCTGGGGTTTTCCCGGCCTGACGCTTGCAATCGGTAATGCCGAAGAGCCGGACGAAGCGTACATGGTCTACACGGTTTCCGGGGGAATCCTTGACCGCTACGGCCGGAGTCCCGGCCCCAACATCGGGAACGGTATTGCCGGCTACGGGTATCCTGTCGGGGAAATGTTTTTCAGGGAAGGATCGGCATTTCAGTATTTCAGCCGGGGCAGTATCGAGGCCAACGCGGAAGGATCGGTTTTTCTTCCGGGCGCCGTCCCCGGTATGTCAAAATCCGAAGACGCTTCGGATACGGCGGATGAAATCGCCCGCGTGTTTTCCGCTCTGTCCGTCCCGGAAGAACTGGCTGGCCGGAGCGACGGCCCGGTAATCAGCATTGTTTTCCCCGAACCCTGGATCATTGCGGGGCAGGCCGGAGGCATCCCGGTAACAGGCGTTCACATTAAAAGCTACGATACGGGAAACTCGCTTTTTGTTTTCGTTGATTCTCCCGTGCTTCCCAGACGGGCCCGTTTTCTCACCGGTTCCTTTCTCAACATTCTGCTTCGTTCGGAAGAACGGATTCCCGGATCGGAAAACGAAAGCCCGGAAGGACCCGCTCCGGTCGCCGGAAGTTCCTATACCAGGGCGCTTTTCGCGGGGTTTTCGGTGTACGGCGTCCCGCTCAGCAATAGTCTGCCCGTTACGGCCGGGGACCCGGAACAGGCAGCGGCGGATGGAAGTTACGATGAAACGGCCGCCGGGACGGCGGATGCCGGCTTTGCGGCGTTTCAGGAAACCCAGCGTTTTTCCAGAGGCTGGATCATCGCTCCGCCTGTTCCCCGGTATCATTAAACAAATACAACCTGCCCAGAATGGCCCCGATTTTGCCGGCATAAAGCGTGTCGGCGGCCCATGTTCCCGATAAATTCCCCAACACCGGGGCCGATCCCTTGCGCACCCATTGGCGGCGGGGATCAACCAAATCGTTTTTCAGGGGCGTATCCGTCGCGTAGGCTTTTAAATGCTGAATGTGGGCTCTTACTCCCATGCGGGCGGTGGGAAACTTTTCGCCCGGCATTCCGGGGCCGGTGGAACCAAGCCCGCAGAAATTGTTCATCTCCGCCGAGACAAGTCCTCCATAGCGGAGAAAGCCGGTTTCAAGGCACATTTGGGCAAAGGCGATGTCGTGGTTCACGCCTTCGCTTTCCGCTTCCTCAACATAATAAACGGCAAGTTCCCGTACAAATTCGGGATCAGCGCCGTTGTTTGCGTTTAAAAGGAATGATGAAAGAATCCCCACACCGGCTTCTCCGGTGCCCATGATATACTTTTCCGCGAACATGTCGCCGGGAAACTCAGGGATAATGACCGGTTCGGATACCGGCGGCGTTTCGGTTATCCGGTATTTTTCGGGGAGATCAAACAGCGAAGTCCCGTTTTGCTCGGCAAAAGCGGGACACACGGCAAGCCAGACTGCCATCAGCAAAATGCCTTTTGGGGAGGGAATTTTCACGCTCATTCCCCCAGAATATCGGCTTTTTGGGGGGATGTCCTTAAAGCAAGACTGTTTTTTATGCCTTATAGAAGGGTATGAAAGGCCGCTTTCAAATTTCAAATGACGGGTCGGATATTGCCCCATACTGCCTGCCGGATTTTCTGCGTCCCCGGGAAAAGCTTCTTAAAAAAGGGCCAGAGGCTCTTTCCGACGGGGAACTGCTGGCAATACTTCTTAATACCGGAATTCGGGGGAAAAGCGTTACTGTTTTGGCCGGCGAGGTTGTGGAGCTGCTTGATCGCACCAAAAACGTTCCTTCAGTAAAAGACATGTCCGCCCTTTCCGGGCTGGGCAGCGCCAAAGCCTGCACTGTCGCGGCCATGCTGGAACTTGGCCGCCGCCGGTGGGGTCAGCGGGGCCTTTGTGTCAACAGTCCCGACGACGCTTTTAACCTTGTCCGGCATTATGGCGACAGGCGGCAGGAGCGTTTTGTCTGTATTTCGCTGAACGGCGCCCACGAAGTTATCGCGGTACGTGTTGTAACAGTCGGCCTGATAAACAGAACCATTGTTCATCCAAGAGAAGTTTTTTCCGATCCGTTACAGGACAGGGCGAGCGCGGTATGTGTCGCCCACAATCACCCGTCCGGAAAACTTGTCCCTTCGGGCGAAGATAACGAAATAACCTACCGGTTGAAAAAAGCGGCGGATATACTCGGGCTCCGTTTTCTTGATCATCTTATTTTTTCAGATGAAGGCTTTTTCAGTTACAGCCGCAGCGGCCTTCTCAAAGGGGACGCCGTTTCCTGTGTCTTCGAAGCCGCCGGCCCGGCGAAAAACGGCGTTTTCCGGCCGTTTTGATCCAAACTTCTGCATTAACATATTTTAATCCGTTTCCACGCTGTTCCGGGGCTCGGCCTGATATTTTTTCTGTAAATGCTATTTTCAATTATGTATCCCCTTGTATATAGCACTCTATTGAGCCGGTTCCAAAATTGGTTATTTTGTAACCGGCTCTTCATATTTTATCAAGGCCTATTTATGAAAAAATAGTGGACTTGTTCGACAACCCGGCCGGCTGTCTCACAGTCCCTGCAATTTTCCGCCAAACAGGTTTACGCGCCCTTTTTCTCCGGCGTTTCTTCCAGAAAACGGTCTATCCGCGCAAGCAGATCTTCGTAGCTGTCTACGCAGGGAATGTC
>JAIRWM010000054.1 GCA_031268975.1 Treponema sp.
GGAGGCTCGTTCGATAGGAAGTTTATAATACCGTCTGGTTTAATACCAAATTTTGTAAGCGTTGCTTTATTTGAGCCGGAGCAGAGCTCCGGGGTATTAAACCAGACTTTCGAATAAAAAAGAGGCGCGAGAAGATGAAGCCGGGAAAATTCCATGCTGAATCATACGCAGAACGTTGCTAAAATGTCAAAGTGTTTCGCGTTTTTTAGGCAGCTATTAAAGCGGTATCCGTCTTTTCACCCTCTTATTTAACGGAGGCGGTCATGAAAAAAGTTCATTTTGTTTTGTTGACGGTTTTACTGGCGGGTTGTTCCACGGAGGCGGCGCTGCAGGGGATTTTGGGATCCAGTTCCCGGTCACCGGTATTTTACGGCTGTAAAGCCGGCGCCGACGGCGGCGTTTCTTTCGGCTTTTCCGTGCCTGTTACCGTGGAATCCGTTTATTTTGATTTACCGCTGGACTATGAGTTCCGGGAAGACGGGGAAACGGTTACTTTCTATCTTACCGGCGCGGAGTCGCCGGCCGGCCAAAAAGTAACGGCGGATCTGCTTGTGCGGGACAGTCAGGGCAACACCCTCAATGTGCTTGTGCCGTTTCGGACCAGGAACAACCGTGTGCCGGAACTTGTTATCAGCGAGATTCGCACGGAAAATTCCGGTATGAAAACCGATAAGCCGCGGACTGAATTTGTGGAACTTCTTGTCAAGAGTTCCGGGGAACTGGGGGCGCTCCGGCTCTACGCGGCGGGGAACAACGGTGGGAAGGGCCTTGATGCGCCGATTCTGGAATTTCCTCCGGTTTCGGTAAATGCCGGGGAATATGTGGTGATACATACCCGGACCCTTTCCGGCCAGACCGGGTGCCTGGACGAGACCGGAGGTGACCGTAACGCTTCCGGAGGATACGAAGCCACCGCCGCCAGGGACTTCTGGATACCCGGCTCCGCCATGCGGATTCACAACACCGATGTGGTGTTCATTGTGGATCAGGACGACAGGATCATTGATGGGGTTTTGCTTTGTGAGCAGGAAGACGCCTGGAAGAACGACATTGTCCAGGCGGCAAAAAATCTTGCAAAACAGGGCGCCTGGGATTCAAGCGGGGCGGCTTCCGCGGTTTCCACAGCAAAGGCTACGCCTACAAGAACAGTTAACCGCGACACAACAAAGCCGGACAGCGACGGCGCGGCGGACTGGTATGTCAAGGAAAGCGGCAATGCGAGTCCGGGAGAGCCGAATACATGACGTTTTCCTGAGCGGATCAAAAATCCGGAATTGTCCGGCAGTTTGCCGGCTGTCGAACAGGTCTATTTTGAAATCGCCTTTTATATGTATTTTTTTACCAGATCCTCAATACCCGGCTTGGGCAGGGCGCCGCTCTGCTGGAATACCACTTTTCCGTCTTTGTAGATCGCCAGTGTAGGGATGGAAGAAATGTTGTGATTCGCCGCAAGTTCAGCCTGCTCATCAACGTTGATCTTTCCCACTTTAAGTCTGCCGTCGTATTCCCCGGCAATCTGTTCAATGGACGGAGCTATCATTCTGCAGGGGCCGCACCAGGGCGCCCAAAAATCCAGCAGTACCGGGATCGGCGCGTTTACAACTTCGGAATCGAAGTTTTCACTTGTTATCGCTACTTCTTTGTTCATAAATTCAGTATACTAAGAAATGCATGGATTTACCAAGTGACAGAAACCATTGAATTATTGGCGCCCGCCGGGTCTCCCGAAGCCCTGGACGCGGCGGTTGCCGAAGGCGCGGATGCCGTTTATTTGGGGCTGAGGGAATTTAACGCCCGCATGCGGAGCGCGAACTTTGCCTATGCCCAGTTTGAGGGAGCGCTCAGGGCGCTTCATCGTACGGGCCGCAAAGTGTATGTTACGGTGAACACTGTATTCGAACAGCGGGAAAGTGACAGGGTTTATCAGCTTCTTAAGTACCTTGCCGGAACCGGGCCCGACGGCGTTATTGTACAGGATTTCGGTATTTTAATGATGGCACGCGAATTTCCCGGCCTTAAACTTCACGCTTCAACCCAGATGAATATCGCTTCCGCGAGGGGGGCAAACTCTCTTTCCAAATACGGCGTATCGCGGGCAGTACTTTCAAGAGAACTCACCCTTGAAGAGATACGCTGTATACGACAGGGAACGAATCTGGAACTTGAAACATTTGTTCACGGCGCCCTGTGTATCAGCGAGTCGGGGCTCTGCCTTTTTTCAAGTTATCTGGGCGGGAAATCCGCCAACCGGGGCATGTGTACCCAGGCCTGCCGCAGATTCTACCGGGCCGGGCAGACGGAGTCCGCCGGTTCCGGGGAAGAAGGCGGATACTTTTTCAGTCCCTGCGACCTTTCCCTTATCGGCCGTGCCGGGGAACTGGCGGACGCGGGGGTTTGTTCTTTCAAGATTGAAGGGCGGATGAAAAGCGCCGAGTATGTGGGGACCGTAGTCTCCGCGTACCGGCTTGTTATCGACAGCCTTGCGGCGGATGAGGATCAGCGCCGCCGCGCTCTGGAAACGGCCAGGGATATACTGCGGAACGATTTTGCCCGGCCGAAAACGGAATACTTTATCGGCTGCGGCGAGAACGGCGGCCGGGCCGGGGACAGCGGCGGAACCGGCGGCGGTGCGTTCTGGCTGCGGCCGGATCAGGCCGGGGGCATGGGGATACCGCTTGGCTCTGTCGGACGCATAAAAACAGCGGGAGGCAGGCGCTGCGCCGTTGTCGGCTGCGGCGTTTCCATTGCCGTGGGAGATTCGGTGCGGTTTCACAAGGCCGACGATTCGCTCAGGCAGACTCACAAACTTTTGTTTGCGGAAAAAAAATCCGGCGGGCTGTATTCAATTTCCGTACCCGAAGAATTCAGCGAAGGAGATTTGGTATACCTTATACAAACGAGGTCCATGTCAAAACGGTATCCCCGGGTTATTCCAAAAGATCTTGCGGTGTTCAGGAGACGGCCCGGGCGGGAACAGGCGCCCGGACAGGTTTTTCCGAAACAGCCGAAGCTTTCACTGCCCGAAGGAATTTACGCCGCCGTAGCCCGGATAGACGATTTGTACGTACTCCAGTCGATGCGGCCCGCCGGAGCGATTGTCCCCCTTAACAAGGAATCCGCACAGAAACTGTTAAGCGGAACCCTGCCGTTTAAACCACAGGAACTGATACCCAGTCTGGATCCGTTTTTCCCCCAGGAGATGGAAAGCTTTTATGCTGATGTTGTCCCGGCTCTTGTGGACAAGGGATACCGGACTTTTATTTTGAACAACCCCGGATATTTTTCCTTTTTTAACGGCGTACTGCCAAAGGCCGGAATATCCGCAGGACGGGAAACGCGGCAGCCGCTTTCCGGTAAAAAGGATTCCCTGGTTTTGATAGCGGGCCCCTGGCTATATACATTTAACAGTTGGGCCGGATCGTTTGTCTTTGCCCTGGGCGCGGACTGTGTCGTAAGCCCGCTTGAAAACAACCGGCAGAATCTGGAAAAAACCTGGCCTTCGGGCCGTGACCGGGTATTTGTAAGCCTTTTTTCCTGGCCTCCCCTGTTCCGCATCCGCGCGAACCTTGGCCGTCAGGGCAGCCGGGGCGGCGGACCGGTATACCGTTGGCGGGAATTAAGCGGCGGCGGCGGCGAGAATTTTTTCCTTTTGCCGGGATCGTCCCCGGAAAGCGAAACTGTTGTCATTCCCGAAAAGCCGTTTTCCATTGTTGATAAAAAGCCGTTTCTTGAAAAAGCCGGCTTCCGCCGGTTCATTGTTGATTTTTCCGGTGGAACCGGCAGCGGATCTTTCCCGGTAAAAAAACACGAATACAGGGATATAATGAACGCGGCCAGGGAAGGAAGCCCCCTTTCCGGAACAGTCCGGTTTAACTGGAAAAATGGTTTTTATCAGGAACCGGAAAAAAAGTAACTCCGGATTAAAGCAAAAAAAAACTTTGTGTCCTCTTATTCTGTGTAAGGGAAAAACCGCGCCGCGGTTCTCTTGCCGGCAAACCCTGGAGTCTGCCGACTAAAAACGTTTTCGGGTAAATCCCGGAAAACGGAGGCATTATGAATAACCTCAACTCGATCTTGATTGAAGGAAACATGGTACGCGATCCCCTGTTTCGTACCACTCCAAAGGGGACGCCGTTGTGTACCTTCAGCCTTGCTTCCAACCGTTTCTTCAAGCAGGATTCAGGTTTGGAAAAAGAGGTATCGTTCTTCGATGTGGAGACCTGGTCGAAACTTGCTGAAAATTGTTACAACCTTGGACACAAGGGCCGCGGAGCGCGGGTTGTAGGAAGACTGAAACAGGAACGCTGGAACGGAGCGGACGGGAAATCACATTCCAAAATAACCATTGTAGCCGAGCATGTTGAATTCCGCCCCGAGTTCAAGAAAGCCGGGCAGGAAGAAACAGATACCGGCGCGGAAACAGTACAGTCGGAAGAACAGTCGGCGGAACTGTATCCCGCGGAAGAACTGGAACCAGCCGTGTTCTGACAATACACTGAAAAGCAGGACGCTCTTCCTGTCCTGCTTTTCCCGCCCCGGCAGCCTGGCCGGTCGTCTCACAAGCCCCCACAATTTCCCGCTCTGCGGCGGGGAGGTTTGCCGTGAGGACTTCGGAGCGAGGGGGAGCAGCCCGCGAACAAGGGTAGCGTCGGGGCCGGTAAAGCCGGAACGCCCCGCCGGTACAATGCTTGTGCGCCTGTCCCAGGCAGCGGCCTTTGTGGGGCTACGCCGTGCTGTCGTTACCGAAAGACGCGCTCAATGTTTCGCGCGCGTTTTCTGGGCGGGGCGCCTTCCCTTTGGGGCGTTCCGGCTTGTCAGGAAAATGCGCTCCCCCGCACACCTTGTCGTTTCCCCCGCACTGGTATATGCTAGGATCATGCAAAAAACAATTTTGCCCTTTCTGCTGCTGTTTGCTGTTCTTGCCGCTCCAGTTGCCTTTTCCCAGGAAAGTTCTCCGCAGACCGGGCGCGTGGTTTCCGCCGGGACGGACGCCAAAGCCTGGATCATCCCCATTCAGGGGGATATAGCTCCCTCGTTGGTGACTTTTGTGCGCCGGGAAGCGCGGAAAGCCCTGGCCGAAGAGGCAAAATATATCATTTTTGAAATAGATACATTCGGCGGCCGGGTTGATTCGGCTCTGCAGATAACTTCATTTATTATGTCGATAAAAGACGCCCGGACTGTGGCCTGGGTGCGGAACAGTGAAAATTCAATGGGGGTAAGCTGGAGCGCCGGTGCGCTTATCGCCCTTTCCTGCACCGACATTTATATGGCCCCCGGTACTTCCATGGGCGCGGCTGCGCCGGTAACTGTCGGGGTTGACGGTACAACGGAAGGAACCGGAGAAAAAACCGTGGCTGCTGTTCGTTCCCAGATTGCCGCGCTGGCCGAAAAAAACGGCCACCCCATCAGCATTGCGCTGGCAATGGTTGACTATGATGTCGAACTGTGGGAAGTAAAAATTGACGGCGTTACGCGGGCCATGTCGGAAATGGAACTTGAACGGCTGGAAGCGGGACTTGCGGCAGATTCCGGCGACATCGAAAAAATTGCCGTTATTTCCCCGGCGGGAAAGCTTTTGTCCCTGACGGCGGGAGAAGCGTACCGTTACGGTCTTGCCCGCGGCCTTGTGGAAGACCGGGACGCGCTGTTGTCGGAACTGGGCGCCGGTGTGGTTTTTGAGGAAAGTTCCCCCAGTATCGCGGACAGCATTATCGCCCTGCTTGTGTCGGGGCCCGTTCAGGCTGTCCTTATCCTCATCGGGCTGGTCATGGTTTTTCTGGAAATCCAGAGCCCCGGTTTCGGCATTCCGGGAACGGCGGCCATTATCGCTTTTCTTTTGGTTTTTGGTTCAAGCGCCCTGCTGGGGAGGGTTGAATCCCTGGAGCTCATACTGTTTGTCGTGGGACTGGGACTTTTGGCGGTGGAGATTTTTATACTCCCCGGATTCGGCATCGCCGGTATTTCCGGCCTTATCCTTATAGCCCTTTCGCTGATTTTTTCAATGCAGGATTTTGTGATTCCCAGCGCCGGATGGGAATGGAACCTTATGGGACGCAACGCCGCGGTTGTTGTGCTGGCGCTTGTCGCGGCAATTACCGGAATTGCCATTATCGCCCTTTTGGGCCCAAAAACAAAAATTTTTGACGGAATTACGCTCAACACCCGGATAAGCGAAACCGCCAGCGAGGGCAGCGGCTGGAAAACAGACGGGGGTCTTGAGGCTGATTACAATACCCTGCTGGGAAATACGGGAAAGACCGTTACGGTGTTACGGCCAATCGGCAAGGCAAAAATAAATGGTGAAACGTATCAGGTTGAAGCGGACGGATCGTTTATAGACGATGGCGTTGAAATAAAAGTTACAAAAATTAAGGGAAATATTATAGTTGTGAGGAGTGTTTAAGATGTCCAATTTGGTTTTTTTGATTCCGATAATAATCGCGGCATTTATTGCCCTTGGTTTTCTTATGCTGTTTTTCCGGTTTTTCGGACTGTGGTTCAGGGCGCTGCTTTCCGGCGCTTATGTAAGCCTTGGGCGGCTTATCGGCATGTGGCTGCGCCATGTGAATCTCGGCGTTGTCGTTGATTCCCGGATCATGCTTTGCAAGGCGGGTATTGATGTCAGTTCCGATATGCTTGAAACCCATTTTCTTGCCAGGGGAGACGTATCAAAAGTAAGCCGCGCTCTTGTCGCGGCCAACAAGGCGAACATTCCCCTGCCGTTCCAGCGCGCCGCCGCGATTGATCTTGCCGGCCGGGATGTGCTTGAAGCGGTAAGAACGAGCGTTAATCCCAAAGTAATTGACTGCCCGGACACCGGCAAGGGCAAGGTAACCATCGACGCGGTGGCGAAGGACGGTATTCAGCTTCAGGTAAAAGCCAGGGTGACTGTCCGGGCCAACATTGAACGGCTGGTCGGCGGCGCTACCGAAGAGACGATCATTGCCCGGGTTGGCGAAGGCATTGTTACCACCATCGGTTCTTCCGAATCATACAAAGCGGTTTTGGAAAATCCCGACACCATATCCCGTACGGTTCTCGCTAAAGGTCTTGACGCAGGAACGGCCTTCGAAATCCTTTCCATCGACATAGCCGATATAGACGTTGGTACAAACATCGGCGCAAAGCTTCAGGCGGATCAGGCGGAAGCGGATAAACGGCGGTTCCAGGCGGAAGCGGAAAAACGCCGCGCCGCGGCACAGGCGCAGGAACAGGAAATGCTTGCCCTTGTTCAGGAAAACCGGGCAAAAGTTGTGTTGGCGGAAGCCCAAATACCTCTTGCCATTGCCGAAGCCTTTAAAAACGGCCACCTTGGCGTCATGGACTATTACCGGCTTAAAAACATCCAGGCGGATACAGACATGAGATCGTCCATCGGTCAGGGAACAAAATAGGCCGTAAGAACAATGGAAGAGCTTTTCGGAAATTTCTTTGTTATTATCCCGATTGCCCTGGTGATTTTCAGGCTTATTCTGTCCGCGTCGGGAAGCGGAAAGAAAAAAAGCCCGCCCGGAAATTCGTCCGTCCGCCGGGATGCGCCGGGTAACGCGGCGTCCTCAGACGAAATGGACCCCGGAATGAGGGAATTCCTCAGGCACTTTACCGCCGAGCCGGAGCCGGTTCGGATCGTAAAAAGAAAAACGGCCCCGTCAAAAAAAGCGAAATCCGCGAAACCGCAAAACGTTCCTCCTGCCACGCTTGTGGAGTTGAACGCCCAGGCGGTGGATACGCATCCGGCGGACACACAGGTAACAGCCGCCGGGAATGTCCGCGCGGCCGCGCTCCGGGAGTACAGGGGCGTTCCGCAGCTGCCGGAAGATCTTTCGCCAATCCAGCAGGGTTTTTTGTGGGCGGAAATTTTGGGGCCGGCAAAGGCCCTGCAGGATTAGCGCCGCGCGGAGGAAGGGCGCCCCGGGTGATCGTTACAATTCAAACACGGCGCGGGCAATAGGCATTCTGCGGCCCATCCCGAAAGCTCTCGGGGAAACCTTCAATACAGGCGGCGCCTGACGGCGCTTGAATTCGGCCCGGGCGACCGCCCTGATAATCCGTTCAGCCAGTTCGCGGTCTTTTCCTTTTGCGGCGATTTCATCCGCAGACAGGTTTTCAAAAAGGTAGAGTTTAAGTATTTCGTCAAGTTCTTCGTAAGGCGGCAGACTGTCCTGATCTTTTTGATCCGGCCGGAGCTCCGCCGAAGGCGGCTTGTCCAGAATCGCCTTCGGGATAATTTCTTTTTTCCCCGCCTTCTTTTCCCGGTCATTGATGCACCGGCACAGGGCAAACACTTCGGTTTTGAAAAGATCCCCGATGGGGCCCAGCGCGCCGTTTGTATCCCCGTACAGGGTGCAATAGCCCATGGCAAGTTCACTTTTGTTTCCCGTGGTAAGCAGCATGGAATTAAACTTGTTGGAAAAGGCCATAAGCAGCGTACCCCGAATCCGGGCCTGAAGGTTTTCTTCCGTAATGTCAAAGGGCCGCCCTTCAAAAATCCCCTCAAGCGCCGAAAGAAACGCGGTGAACGCCGTCTCTATCGGCAGTATCCGGTATTCGCAGCCGAGCACTGCCGCCAGAGCGGCGGCGTCGTCTTTGGAACCCTGTGAAGAAAACCGCGACGGCATACTAAAGCAGGTAACGTTTTCCTTACCCACAGCCCGGACAGCCAAATACGCGACCAGCGCCGAATCAATTCCCCCGGATAATCCCAGATGGGCCTTTGTAAAGCCGCACTTTCCCATGTAATCCCTAATCCCGGTAACAAGCGCCTGCTCGAGTATGTCAAATTCCACGGCTGTTCCGGCCGCGCCGCCCCCGGCTGCGGGAACAGCCGCCGAATCCCACAGCAGCAGATCTTCCGCAAAGGCTTTCGCGGTTATCCGCACTGCCGGAGAGGATTCGGCTTTGACGGCTGCGGCCGGCGCTTTGCCCGGCGAGATAACAAAGGAACGGCCGTCAAAGATAATCGAATCGTTCGCCCCCACGGCGTTAATGTAAACAAGCGGCATGGAACCCCGCCGGCAGATCCTGGCGGCAAGGTCCTGACGGGTTTTGAGTTTTCCCGCGTAATACGGCGATGCGGATGGTACGCAGAGCAGGGTAATCCCCTTATCCATAAGAGACCGCACCGGATCGCGGACATACCGGGTTCCGGGAGTTTCAGTTTCGCGCCACACGTCTTCGCAAATGGCAAAGCCTATCCGTTCACCCTTCCATTCAAATACCGGCCAGCTTTCCGCGGGTTCAAAATTGCGCGCTTCGTCAAACACGTCATAGGTTGGCAGCAGGGTTTTGATTTGTTCAAAAACAAGTTCCCCGTCAAGAATAACGCCGTAGGCGTTTACCAGCGCTTTTCCGCTCTGCCGCCCGTTCCGGTTAACATAGCCTATCCCGCAGGCAATCCCCCGGGGCAGTTCCCTTTGAAGAATCCGCAGCGACTGGATGTTAAGCTCCACAAAGCGGTCCTGGTCGAGCAGATCCATCGGAGGATAGCCGCACAGCGCCATTTCCGGAAACAGAACAAGTTCCGCGCCAGCTTCGCGGGCCTTTTCTGAAAATGTGATAATTTTTTCCCGGTTTGCGGTAAAGTCCCCGATAACGGAATTGATCTGTGCGAGTGCGGTTTTCATGTATTCAAGGATATACGGCGAAAAGGGCTTGGGCAATATGCCGGTAAACGGAATCCGTTACGCCGTCTTTTTCACTTTTCCCCCAAGTTTTGTCAGCATTACAACCAGCGCCGCAACAAATATCAGGCAGCTCCGGTAGCCCCAGGCCGCGCCGATGTAGCGGTTTATGTATCCGGTGGAAAGCTGCATCAGGGCGTTGAAAAGGCCGCCGATTGCGATAACGGCGCTGGTCATGACAGGCGCGTTGGGGCCAAAAAAGCCTATGGCTATCGCCATAACCGTTGGCCACAGTATGGCGATAAAAAATCCGAGTACGGGAAGAACGTAGACGCCAAAAGGCCCCAAAACAAAACCGGCGATAAATATCATCCCGATAATCAATACCGCGCCCAGCAGACTTTTTATGTATCCGATCTTTTCAATTACAAAGCCGCTTACAAGCCGGGACAGGGTAAACAGGATAAAAAAACTCGATACAAAACCGGCCCCGGCGGTTATGGGATCCATTCCGTATACATCCTGAAAATAAAGGCTTCCCCAGTTTGACGTAGCCATTTCAATGCTCATCATAAGCCCCAGGGTCATGCCGAAAAACCACACCATGGGGGTGCGGATCGCTCCGGTAAAACTGACCCGGGCTCCGGGGGCAGATTCCGTTCCGGAGTCCGGGGCGCCGCTGTCGGGATATTCCGCGGCGGCCGCGGGAATAAAAAAGAGCAAAACCAGCGGAACGGAAAACAGATACACATGCCGCCAGTTTATCCCTTCCATGCCGCAGAGTATGCCGGCTGCCCTGGGGCCCAAAATGGCGCCGATGCCGTACATAAAATGGAGCAGGTTTAAAAAAAGGGCGGCCTTTTTTGTAAACAGTATCGACGCGAGGCTGTTTACGCCGATTTCAAAAAGCCCAAAACAGGAAAATATCAAAAAGAGGCATGCGGCAACTGTCCAGAAACCGGGCGCGAAAAAAACCGTTAAAAGGCCCAGCAGGGCAAACACAAAACCCAGCAGGTAGACTTTTTTTATGCCGAAACGGGAAAGGATAAACCCCGCGGCGACACAAAAGAACGTATAACTGAACGAAAGCAGGGAAACCATCCGTCCCTGTTCGTCGTAGGAAACGCCGAATTCGGTTTTAATAAGCGGATACGAAACTCCCTTGATGTTTTCAAGAAACCCAAACAGGAACATGGTGCCGTTTATCAGAATGACAAGAAGTATATGGGTCTTTTTAGAAGTGGACATTTCATTTACACTACTTGAATATATGAAACATGTAAACAGGCATGCGTCTTTTTTTGCCGTTCTTACCGGATGGGCTCTCCTTTCGGCCATGGCGGTTTTTATCATTTGGGGGCTTCGGGACAGGGCGCGTCTTATCCAGGATAACGAAAACGAGCGGATTCTTAACACCCTGTTTACAAGCCTTAGGGATTATGAGGATTTTGGTCCCGCGATCGAGGAAAACGAAATGCTCAGGCAGCGCATTACCGGCCTTGCCGTGTACGACGGCGGCCGTACCCTGATCCGGCGCTGGGGAAAGGCTCCGGCGGAATTCGACCTGGCGCTTACCGAAAACCAGCCGGCAAGGCGTTTTAACCGCTATACCATTCCCGACAGGCGAAACAGGGCGATAAAGTTCGTGATTCACAACAGCAGGCCGCCGTACAAATCCGGGCAGACGCGCGGTCAGGAAGACGATGGCGAAAACGGCGACAGGCGCCCCGTGCGGCCGGCCCTGTTCAACGCTTTTTCGGATGATAACTATGTATACATCGACATAAGCCATCCCGTTTATTGGCGGACTGTAACCATAACCGGCATACTGTATCCCTTTTCGGTTCTGGGGCTTTTGGCCTTGACTCTGGCTGTGCGCGGCCTTTATGTACGAAACCTGGAATACCGTGAGCGTATTGAATCCCAGCAAAATCTCGTGGTGCTGGGAACAGCGGCAAGTACACTGGCTCACGAAATCAAAAATCCGCTTCATTCGATAAAACTCCAAACCGGCATTCTCAAAAAAACGCTTGGAACAAAGAGCGGAAAACCGGCTTCGGGATCCGGCTTTGAGGAAATAAGCCGCATTGACGAGGAAGTTGACCGCATTGCCATGCTGACATACCGGGTAAACGATTACCTCAGAGACGCGAAAGGAAACCCGGAAACGATTGACATTGCCCTGATTTTAAGGGAAACATCGGCAAGTCTATGCGGCAGATCTTTTCCGGGCGGAATTGAGCGGCAGGGTTCTTTCTCGAATGTGTATATGGACAGCGGACGGGCGAGGTCTGTTTTTGAAAACATCATCACAAACGCCATGGAATCCGGCGGGCCGGCGGAAGAATGCGGCGGCGCGCTGGAACGGGACGGTGACAAAATAACCGCAAGCGTTTTTGACAGGGGTCGAGGCATAGCAAAGGCGGATCTCGATCGGGTTTTCGATCCGTTCTTTACAACAAAGAGCGGCGGAACGGGGATAGGACTTGCGGTAAGCAAACGTTTTGTAGAGGCCGCCGGGGGAAACATCTCCATCGAAAACAGGCCGGGCGGCGGCGCTCTTGTAAAGGTAGTTTTACCATGCGTGTCCTGATCGTTGATGATGAAAAAAACATCCGTGAATCGCTCCAAAAGTACCTTGGTCTTGAATCGATAAAAGCCGTCTGCGCGGCAACCGCGGAAGAGGCCCTGACAAAGCTGGAAGAAGAAAGCTTTGACGCGCTGGTAACGGACCTTAAACTGCACGGCCTGGATTCACAGGCGGATGCGGCGAAAATGGACGGCCAGGCGCTGCTGGAAGCGGTACAGGAAAAAGGGTTTCCCGTTCCGGTGATTATGATTTCCGCCCACGGCCAGATTGCCGACGCGGTAAACGCACTCAAGGCCGGCGCCCGTGATTATCTGGTCAAGCCTTTTGATCCCGCCGAGCTTAGCATCAAACTGCGCGCTCTGGTAGAGGACAGGCGGCGGGAAAACCTTGTCGAAACCGAGTCCCGTTCGCGCCGGCTTGTTTTCCGCCGGGGAAACAAACCCGAAACAGGCGGGATGACAGGCGAAAGCGCCGTTATGCGGAATTTGCTTGCAAGCATAGACAAAATAGCCGCAAACGATGTAACGGTGCTTATCACCGGGGAAAGCGGAACCGGCAAGGAAGTCGCCGCCAGGGAAATACACAACCGGGGGCGTAACAGATCGGAACCGTTTGCCGCGGTCAACATCGGCGGCATTCACGAAACGCTTATGGAAAGCGAGCTGTTCGGCCATGAAAAAGGATCGTTTACCGGCGCGGCGGGACGGCGGCAGGGGCTTTTCGAGCTTGCGGGGAACGGCACCATTTTTCTTGACGAAATCGGCGAAATGCCCATGCCGCTTCAGGTAAAACTTTTACGGGTAATTCAGGAACGGAAAATCCGGCGGCTTGGGGGCATCGTTGATATTCCGGTAAACGCGCGGATTATTTCCGCGACAAACAAAGATGTTGAAACGCTTGTACGGAAAGGTACATTCCGCGAAGACCTTTACTACCGGCTTAACGTGTTCAGACTGCACATGCCGCCGCTGCGTGAACGGCGGGACGACATACCGCTTCTGGCTTTTGCCCTCCTGGACAAACTTTCGTCCCGCATGGGCCGCCGCGTCCCCGGATTGAAACCCGAAGCGCTGGATAAACTGCGCAGCTGGGACTTTCCCGGCAATGTCCGGGAACTGGAAAACATTCTTGAACGGGCGATCATTTTTTGTGAAGGATCGATGATAGCGCCGGATGATATTGATATACATATGCCCGCCGAAGAAACCCAGCCCGCCTCCGTGCCGTCCGTCCGGGCAGCCGCCGAAAAACCGCAGGACGAAGACAACCGGGATGCTAACCCCGCGCCTGCCGGACCGGCGCCGGAAACGCCATCAGCGCAAACGCTTGAAGACATTGAAAAAACTGCCATACTGGCCGCCCTTGAACGCTGCGGAGGCAACCGAACCAGGGCGGCGGAAGAGCTGGGAATTACCCGGAAAACGATTCTCAATAAACTAGGGCAGCACTGATTTATTCGCAAGTGGGTTTAATACCCCGCCCCTCCGGGGCGTTTTTGGCTAGCTAAAATATTGGTTTGTGAGGGTATTAAACCCACATAAAATCCATACCTTGCAGAACGACGATACCTCGTGGCT
>JAIRWM010000057.1 GCA_031268975.1 Treponema sp.
CACCCCTGCGTTGACTTTATGCGGAAGCGGCGATCTTTTCCCGCACCAATTGCCCAACGATCTCTGCAGGCGTTTTATGTTCGGCTTCACAGGCGGAACGGATGTAGGCTGCGGAAAGGTCATCCACCGCTACGAGGCGCCTCGTGCAATTTGCGAAAAAACCGCCTTCATTGGGGCCTACTTTGGGAACATGCGTGGTATAGTATGCATCCAGCTCCGCGGCTTCTTTGTCGGTTAAGTCCTTCATTGCGTTCTCCTATTTGTCCAGCAATGCCATAAACACCTTGCGGGCTTTCATGGCGTGAAATACGTTAATACGGTTCTCGTTGATGATGTTGTACATTATTTCAAGCAGATTGTTCTTTGCGTCAAACCCAAGCAAAAAGCGTTTGTTTACATCATCGTCCATTGGGCCATCGTAAAGATAACCGTCAATAGCTTTCAAAATGTCCGCCTCGGTAACACCATGGTTGAACGCACTCGGCTTAAATACAACTTCATCGTCCATAGCCCCAGTATACCACACTCCGTCCATTACCGCAAGAAATCCCGTCCCTTCCCCTTGTCAGTGAAGCCGGGCATACTATCAGCCTTCCGGTACATTTTACCCACGATTGCCGGTATCCGGGCAAAGGGCCTGCATACGGTCATTGCCCCTCCTCCTTATTCGCAAGTGGGTTTAATACCCCGCCCCTCTGGGGCGGTTTTGGCCGGCTAAAATATTGGTTTGTGAGGGTATTAAACCCATATAAAATCCATACCTCACAGAACGACGATACCTCGTGGCTCTGCCGCGAGGTTCGTCATTCGAAAGTCTGGTTTAATACCCCGTCGAACCTCCGGTTCGCGCTCTGTTCCGCGGAGGTTCATTCGCGGGCCGTTTCCCCTTTCCCTTTTGTGCCTCTTCGCATAAAAGTTCTTTCACGATAGGAAATCCGCGGGGCACGTTTGGCCGATTGCGGCGGGGTTGTTGATTTTGAAGCCTTCTCCCCTGTATATTGTAAACTGAGGATTATGAAAAATATGCCATTGGCGGTAAAAATCTCCGGTTGCGTACTGGGGGCTCTGGTTTTCGTGTTTGTTTTGCTCATCTTGTGGCTGAGTCTGACGGAGTATAAGCCGTCCGGCTCAGAGATGGTTCCGGTAACGGGAAATGTCAGCGCCAGGGTCTCGCCGGGACAGCCCCTGAAGGTGATATCCTGGAATATAGGCTATGCGTCTCTGGACGCCGGGCAGGATTTTGTTCTGGACGGGGGAAAGGGAGTGCGTCCCGCCTCTCAGACTATCGTTGAAAAAAACGTCTGGGCAATACAGTCTTTTCTTGTATCGCAGGCTGCGGACTTTGTGTTTCTTCAGGAAGTTGATGTCAATTCACACCGTTCCTACGGCGTTGATCAGGTGGACTATTTTACCGGTTCATGGAAAGGGACATCGGCCTTCGCGCTCAATTACCGCTGTAAATTTGTTCCGTATCCGTTTCCCCGCTTTCTGGGAAGGGTAGAAAGCGGGCTGGTTACGCTTGGCGCGTTTTATTCCGGGCGGCAGGCGGAACGCATAGCGCTTCCGTCCCCTTTTCGCTGGCCGGTGCGCGCCGCCCAGCTTAAACGCTGCCTTTTGGTACAGCGCTTTCCCATACAGAACGGCGGCCGGGAGCTGGTTTTGGTCAATCTTCACATGGAAGCCTACGATTCCGGGGAGGGAAAAGAAGCGCAGACAAGGATTTTGGCGGATTTCCTGAAAGCTGAATACGAAAAGGGCAATTATTGTGTCGCGGGCGGGGACTTTAACCAGCTTTTTCCCGGTGCGCAGGCGCATTTTCCGCTTACGGACACGGAACACTTTGTCCCCGGAACGCTGGAAGAAAACTTGCTGGGAAGTGACTGGACGCTTGCCGCGGATATCACTTCTCCTACAGCCAGGCTTCTTGATAAACCCTATACCGGCGGCAGAGACGGGGTTCAGTTTTACGTTATCGACGGCTTTTTGGTTTCTCCCAATGTGCGGGTTGATTCAATACAAACCGTGGATTTAGACTTTGCGAATTCGGATCATAACCCGGTTGTGTTAACGTTCACCCTGCCGTAAATTCGCCGCACGTTCCCCGCCGCCCCGAAAATCGGCTTCGTTAGACACCAAAAAGCAAAAAAAGTTGCAATTGCCGGTTTTTTTTCTCGACAAAATCCATTTTTCTGTGTAGAATAAACGAATGTTAAACTGGAGTGAATATACAGCCGATTGGCCGGATCTGTCCTATCCGAATTTTATCGCCCTGCTGGACGATATTGAAAAAAAATGGGGTGAAAAAACAGCGATTTATTATCGCGCCGGAAAGCAAAAAGATTTTGCTAAATGGAGCTACATCCGGTTTGCCGGCGAATGCCGCCGGGTTGCCCGGGGGCTTGTCGGGGCGGGGTTCAAAAAAGGGGACCGGGTCGCGCTGTGGGCGGAAAATCGCCCCGAATGGATGGTCGTCTGGATGGCCTCCGCCATTGCCGGCTGCGTTATCGTTCCCATTGATTATCATATCAGTGAAGAAGAATGCAGAAATATCATTAACATAACCCAGGCAAAGGCGTTTTTTTATTCACGGCGGAAAGAAGAATTTGTCCGTTCTCTGGATATGCACGCGAAACTGCGGATATGCATTGACGACGGCGATGATTACGCGGGTTTCGGCGGCGGCAACGGAATTCTGCCGGCTGTCTCCGGCCTTGACCGGAACACCCCGGTATCCGTTGTATTTACCTCGGGAACAACAGGTTTTGCCAAAGGCGTTACGCTTTCCCACGGAGGGATTATTTCCAATGTCAGCGCGGCCATACTCGCCCTTCAGCCGACGTCTGCCGACATTTTTATCAACGTGCTGCCGCTTCATCATACATATCCCACGACCTGTTCGTTTATCGCGCCGCTGACGCTGGGCGGGGGAACGATTATCGTTGATAAGCTTGTCGGCAAGGTGGTAATAGACGATATCAGGGACGCGGGCGGTACGCTGCTTATTGCCGTTCCCCTGCTCTATGACAAGGTAAAAGACGCCCTTGAGGGAGGTCTTAAGAAACTGCCGCCTCCGGTAAAGGTGGTTATCAATATGCTGCGGAACATCGCCCTTTCCCGGGCGAAAAAAAGCAAGATCGGCTTTGGCCGGGTTATGCTTAAGTTTGTGCGGAAAAAGGCGGGGCTTGTTTCCATGCGGATGATGGTCGCCGGGGGCGGTCCGCTGAACCCCAAAACGGCGGACTTTTTTGAGTCGCTGGGGTTCAACATTTTTCACGGCTATGGAATGAGCGAAAACGGGCCGCTTATCAGTGTGGGAACTCCCCTTTACAAGAACAATGTTTCTGTCGGGCTGCCGGTGAAATACACCGAAGTCAAAATAGAAGATCCCGACGAATACGGAGTCGGGGAAATTGTCCTTAGGTCGCCGTCGCTTATGCTGGGGTACTATGAAAATCCCCAGGCGACGAAAGAGGTGTTGACGGAAGAAGGCTGGCTTTATACCGGCGATCTTGGGTACCGGGACGAAAAAGGTTTTATTTACATAAACGGACGCAAAAAAAATCTTATTGTCAGCCCCGGCGGCAAGAATATTTATCCTGAGGAAATAGAAAAAAACTTTGACAATTCCCGCGTTGTCGGCGAAATTCTTGTCATAGGCCGGAAAGGGGAAAGCGGCGAAAGTATCTTTGCCGTGGTCGTTCCAAACAGGGATGCGCTTTCAGCCGACTATCCGGGAAAAGTTCCCAAAGAAGGGGAACTTGGCAGGGAAACGCTCGACTTTATCGGCGGCCTTGTCAAAAAAGAGATCGTGAAGATCAACCGGACTCTGGCGGTCTACAAGAAGATCAGCGGGTTTACCCTGCGGCAGGAAGAATTTGAAAAAAACGCCCAGCGGAAAATCCGCCGCTTTCTTTACAAGGAATACGAAAAAGCCGGCTTTGAAAACGGCGTGTCCACGGCGGGCCCGGTTCAGGGCAGCGCCGATTAATTTGGCGCTAATCAGCGTTTTCCGCCGTCAGCGCGCCCGCCCGCCGCAGACGATCGTTGACCGCCGCGCCGATGCCTTCTTCCGGGAGGATTTCGGCGTGTATCCGGGCCGGACGCATACCGTCAAGCCGGTGCAGATACTCAAACAGATTCGCCGCCGCTTCCAGGGCGCTGCCTGTTTCGGAAAGGACAAGGACAGCTTCACCGGAAAAGCGGCGGTTTTTTCCGGAAAAGAACAGGTACGCTTCGTCATCCCGGCGGGTAAGCGCCGCCATTTCTTCGCCGCTGTGGCAAAACAGGGGCGCTTGCGGAGCATAGTGGCTTTTTAACATTCCCGGCGACGTTATTTGTCCGACCGCGGGCGGCCCGCCCCGGAGGCCGGAACCGGCCGGGCCGATAACGTCTTCCAGCTGTTCCCTGGTTATGCCGCCGGGACGCAGTACCGCTATTTCGCCGGAGCAAAGGTCAAGAACGGTCGATTCGACTCCCACGGAACAGGGGCCTCCGTCTACAATGCAGTCTATTTTGTCCCCCAGTTTTTCGATAACGTGTTCCGCCCTGGTCGGCGAAAGGCTGCCGAAAGGGTTGGCGCTCGGGGCCGCGAGGGCTCCAGGCAGTCCTTTTTCACCGCACAGCCGGATTAACTTCAGGGCGGCGAGGTGGGCCGGACACCGGACAGCGACAGTGGAAAGCCCCGCCGTAGCAAGTTCCGGCACCGCCGGTTGTTTTGGCAGTACCAGGGTAAGGGGGCCAGGCCAAAACGCGGCGGCGCATTTTTTTACCAGGGCGCGGCGATCCGGGCCAAGTGCGGAAAGAAGGACCACCCGGTCAAGAGAACGGTATGAGGCAATGTGAATGATAAGCGGATCAAAGTGCGGCCGGTTTTTCGCCTCGAATACGCGGGCAAGTGCGGCGGTGTTAAACGCGTCCACCCCAAGACCGTAAACTGTTTCCGTGGGAAAGGCCGCCAGCCCGCCGCGCTTTATAATCTCCGAGGCTTTCCGCAGAGCCGCGCCGGAACTGTCAAACACAAGCACTTAGACAGCGCGGCTGAAATAAACAACGCCGCCCTCCTTTCCGGTTTCGGTGAATCCCATTTTTTTAAGGTATGCGGCGTGTTTGGGCACTTCGCCTGCGGCGTTGAGCACCGTACCGGGAGCGGCAAGGCGGTTTATCACATTTTCAAAAAAGAATTTGGCGTTTTTAAAATCCCTGTAGGCCGGAATCGCGTAGTCCAGGATTATTTTCATCCGGTCGTCGCTTTCGCGCCGGTACGCTACCAGGGATACCGGCAGAGTTTCCCTCAATATAAAGCAGCATTCCGCGTCTTTAAGGGATCCGGTTCCCGGGTCCGCATTAAAAGACGGGAAAAAGCGGGTAATATCATCTTTGTGGAAAAAAACAAAACGCTGTACAAGCTCGTTTTCGTCCGGGTTTACCAGCATAATGTCAAACAGATCCATTCTGCCCGTCTCGCTTCGTATGCGGACAAGGTAAAAAACATTGACGCCGCACAAAAAAATGTTAAGGATTGTAACCGCGTAGGACTGAATGAGGATCCCGTAGACAACAAAGATGAGCGACCCCGCAAGGTTGACTGCCCGCAGGCTTTTAATGTGGGTCATGCAGAAACTTGCCGCGATTAAAAGAGCGGCGGCTATCCCCAGCGCCTCAAGAAAGAAACCGGCAGCCGGAATTTGGAAAAGCATACATACTCCCTTTGAATGGCGCTGTCCGGGGAATAACCGGCTTCCCGGACAGCGCCGTATCATATCCAGCGGCGGCGCTTGAAAAAAACAAGCATCCCGGCCGCTACTATAATCATAACGCCCATTACAACCGGATATCCATAGGGCGAACTGAGTTCGGGCATGAAGGCGAAATTCATTCCGTACACGCCGACGATAAAGGTCAACGGGATGAAAATTGTGGAGATGATGGTAAGAACTTTCATGATCTTGTTCATTCCGTTGGATACCGCGGAAAGGTTTACTTCAATAACGCCCGCCATAAGGTCGCGGTAGTTTTCCAGGGTTTCTGCGGCCTGAAGCACATGGTCGTGAAGATCCTTGAGGAAGGGTTCAAGATCATCCTTGATAAACTTTGAGTCGGAATGGATGATATGTGAAACACTGTCCCTGAGCGGCCATATCGATTTCCGCAGCAAAAACAGGCTCTGCTTTACCTTCTGGATGTCGGGGATAAATTCGGCGTCGGTGTCGTCCGCCGCCCTGGTTTCAAATTCCTCAATTTCTTCTCCCTGTGCGTCAAGGACAAGGTAGTATTCGTCAACAACGGCGTCCATGAGCGCGTAGGCGAGATAGTCGCTCCCCGTCCTCCGTATCCGCCCGGCGTTATTCCGTATCCTCTTGCGGATACCGTCAAAGTTGTCGCCGGGCTTTTCCTGAAACGTAATTATCGTATCTTCCATAAGCACAATGCTGATCTGTTCAAGCGTAATCCGGTTGTCGTCCCTGTTTATTGCCTTGAGGACAATAAACAGGTAATCGTCAAATTCCTCCGCTTTGGGACGCTGGTTTGTGTCAAGAATGTCTTCGACGGTCAGCGGGTGGATGTGGAAGGCCGCCGCCAGGGTGTTTATCGCATCGCTGTCAAGATAGTCGAGGTTTATCCAGGTAACGCCGGCGGAATTGCGGTACGGCAAAAGGTCTTCGACGGTTTTTGAAAACCGTTCCCAGGATCCGATAGGATCGTAGCCGATAAGGCTCATTGGCTCCCTGTCTATTTTCATTGACGCCTCTTTTCGTTATTATACGGACATACATCATCATGATACATACAAAAGCTATTGAATATATCCTTTTCGATCTGGACAATACCCTGTATTCCGCCGGATACGGCCTTGAAAAAGCCGTAAACCGCCGGATAAACCAATACATTTCCGGGTATCTCGGGCTTCCCCCGGAAGCCGCCTGGGCGCTCCGCAGGGAACGGATTGCTTCCCGCGGCTACGGTACAACGCTGGAATGGCTCATGGCCGAAAAAGGCTTTGAGCCGTGTATGGTAGACGAGTATTATGACCTTATCCATCCTGAAAACGAAGCCGATACGCTCCCTCCCGACCATGAACTGGGCTCTTTTCTTGTTTCCCTTGGCCTTCCCATGGCTATTATGACCAATTCTCCCAAAGAACATGCCCTTCGTGTTATTAAAAAACTGGGAATGCAAGAACTTTTCCCTTCTATTTTCGACATCCGCTTTAACGGACTCAAGGGAAAGCCCCACGCCGAAGCTTTTACACGGGTTCTTGACGCCATTGGCAAAAGCCCGGAACGCTGTCTTTTTGTGGACGATTCCAGGCCCTATGTCGAAGGATACCGGGCGCTCGGCGGCCCCGGGGTCTTTTTCGATGAGTTTGACGAACACCCTGAATTCCCCGGTCCGCGAATCAACTCCCTGAAAAGCCTTATCGGGCTGCGGGAACTATCTTTTTCCTGAAAACACTGCGTTTTCTTGACTTTTCTTGCGTAATTAACTATATTCTATAACATAAGAGAGTGAACAAAGTAGTTCACCGGAAAATAATACCAAGCATTGCCATTTGGCGCGTTTTACTACATTTTTTGATATTCACCGCGTTTTTCCCGGAGTGTGATCTGTCTCCATGGGAAAACATCGCTCCAAACCGCAACGGTATGGTTCCGAGAACCGGTCCGAAGGCCCCGGTTAGGGTTTTCCGGCAGTTCACCCTCAGATTTTTCAAAAAAGAGATAACAGGAGGCACTGAGTATGACAAAGACCATTTTTAAGCGGATGACGACCCTGGCGGTTATTACCGGGGTTCTGATTACGGCCGTTACCGGCTGCAGAAACCCCGCGGGGGGTAACGACGACACGACCTTTTACACGGTGACCTTTAACGCTGCCGGCGGAAGTCCCGCCCCGGAGGTCCAGTCGGTGGTCTCCGGAAGCAGAGCGCTGAAGCCCAAAGATCCGGTCAAATCGCACTGTACCTTCGACGGCTGGTATGAGAACGATAATTTCACCGGGATTTACGACTTTGACAGCCCTGTAAACGCCAGTATTACCCTCTACGCAAAGTGGATCAACAAGTACACAATTCTGGATGAGCCGACTGAAACGGCTTCCCTGAAGGCGGGAACCATCATAGGCAACGACGTGTATGGCGGAGCGTTTCCCGATGGCCGGACGGTAATGTTAAGCGCCTTTTCCATTGCCAAATATGAAACCACTTACGAACTGTGGTACGCAGTGTATCAGTTGGCGGCCGATGAAGCCCGGGGCGCGGATAAATACAGCTTTGCCAACCCGGGCAGGGAAGGAGATGACGGCGTCAATGGGGAGGCCCCCACGGAAGTGAAAAACGAACCGGTAACAAATGTTTCTTGGCGGGACGCAATTGTGTGGTGCAATGCCTACAGCGAGATAACCGAAAAAGAGCCGGTGTATTACACGGACAGCACCTATACCACGGTACTGAGGACCTCCGTCAATGATGACGGTATTCCGGCGGACAAAGTGGTGATGAAGCGGGATGCCGACGGCTGGCGGCTGCCCACGGAAGCGGAATGGGAATACGCGGCCCGCGGAGGCGGAACACCCTCGGTTAAAGGACCTTTTGCGGACAAGTGGGCGGGAACCAACACGGAAAGCGATCTGGGGGATTACGCCTGGTATAAAGAGAACTCAGGCGGTGGTACGCATCCGGTAGGCGCCAAAAAGGAAAACTCCGCGGGGCTCTATGATATGAGCGGGAATGTATGGGAGTTGTGCTGGGACTGGAGAGCCGGCAAGTTTGCCGCGGGAGAAGAAAAAGATCCGGCGGGCCCCGACACGGGCGAGAAAAGAGTGATTCGCGGCGGCAGTTACAACAGCAGCGCAGAACCCCAATGTACCGTTGCCAACCGGTACAACGGTGACGGAAAGACAAATGATCCGGACGCCCCGTGGGATAACCTCGGTTTCCGCGTGGTGTGCGTGCCATAAAATGCCCCGGCATTTTATGGCGCCTCGAGTAATTTGCCGAAACGCCCTGTCAAAGGGCGTTTCGGCTGTTTAATGGCGGCGGGGCGTTACGCTTTTCCGGCGGCCGCCCCGGCCTCCGTTTCGCCGTTTTTTTCATTTTTTCCTATCCGATTAAATCAGGAAAGCATTTTTCCACCTCTAATGGATGATTGGGGAATCAGGATTCCCGTGTTGTCGGGACCGGCCCCTTGGAGGTTTAACATGATGGAAAAACAGTATCCCGCGGGGGCGCTTACGGTTCTTGCTATTCTGTTGTTGTGCGCGGCTTGTTCGTCTTCCGATGACCGGCGGCCGCCGCTTTTTGCCGGGGAGGCGGGAAGCCGTCTTGAGGCGGAGCTTTCCGGAAACGGCGGCTTGGGCGGCGAAGTGGATCCGGGTGCCTTGCAGGCCCAGGTGGATGTGGAACAGAACGCGCTGGCTCTGGAAGAAATCGCAGAGATGGAACGTTCCGGCGGTTTTGTGCCGGGGCTTGGGCTTGCGGAGTCAAACCTGAAGGAAGCGCGGGGAGATTATGCCGGGGCGGTGATTGCGGTGTACAAGGAACTTTCCTGGGCATACAGCCGGGGAGAGGGCGGGGTAACAAGGGATGCCGTCAATGCCGCGCTTAACAAGGTACTGGAACTCGGTACGGGCCCCGGTGCCGCGGAAGCGTCCCGCGCGGCGCTGGCTTTTTTCAACGGCCGCTGGAAAGAGGCCGAAACAGCCCTGAAACGGATTTTCTCAGAAGTTGGATCCGATGATTTTTCCCGCTGGATGCTGCTTGTGTGCGCCATGGAACAGGGAGACGTTTCCCGGGAAATCCGGGGCGAGTACTCGGCGATTAGAGCCAGGTACGCGGCGTTTCCCGAATACTGGTACAGGGGCGCCCGCTGCTTTTCCACACTGAAAGCCAATACGGTGTTATCCGCGGCGGGCGCTTACGCGGAACGCTGCGTTAATCTTGCCGCCGGGGGACCGTTTGCCGCCGAATGCCGCTCGATTCTCGCGGAAACGTCGGGCCTTGCCGCCGGAGACGGCATCTCCATAAAAACACAGTCGGAAATAGAGGGAACTGCCGGCGCCGCTGTCCGGCAGGCGCGGCCGGAATTGCTCGCGGAGCTTCTGCCGCTGGTGGCACTTCCCGATAATCCTTACACACTTTATGCTTCCGGAATTCTCAAAGCTCTTGCCGCGGACGAACAGTTCCGCGGCTGGTTTTCGGCAGAGGCGGCGAAGGCGAATGGCCGGCTTGCCGAGCGGCTTTTGTATATTGCCAGGGGATAACCATGGCGCGTATTTTTGCCGTTGTATGCTGTGCTGCGATTTTTATTTCCTGCGGGAACGGCGGGGCGGATGAAAAAACGCTGGCCGTGTACGCGAGAGCTTCTTCCTCCTACGCAAACGGGGACTACAGGGAAGCTGTGGAAATTCTTGAAGGCGTGAAAAATTTCATTCCGGCCCGGGTACTGCGGGGAAAATCCATGTATTTCTGTAACGATAACGCCGGGGCGGAATCTGAGCTGCGCGAAGTCCTGCGGGATAACGCTTCTTCTGTCGAGGCGTCGCTTTTCCTTGTACGGATTTTGCGGGATTCAGGCAGGAACGGGGAAGCCCTGCACATGGCCGAAGTTCTTATACGGGACAATCCCCAGGATATACGGGCGCTGCGGCTTGCTTCCGATCTGGCTTCCGCGGGAGGAGACAGCGAAAGCGCGTCGGCGTTTCTTGATCAGGCTGTCGAAGCTTCGGCGGAAAGCGCACTGGTTTTTATTGACCGGGCGCGTCTCCGCTGGATTGGCGGAAACGGAAAAGGGGCGCTGGAAGATCTTTCCCGGGCGGAAGTATTGCTCCCGTGGAATACCACGCTCTCACGAAGCATTGGGGAACTGCGTTTCCTGATTTCATCCGGAGACGCCGGCCGGTCTCTACATGAAGGAGAAGATAAATGAAAAAGCAGTATTGGCCGGTTATGGGACTGTGTGTGTTGTTTTTTTCCTGCATGGTGTTTCCGCCCCCGGTTACGGAAGCCTGGTCGTCCTCGGGGACGGTGAACGGGGAGATCATGTCTGTCGGAAAGATCAATGTTGATTCGTCAGGCAGCCGCGATTCCCTGGAACGGGAAATTACGGGAATCCTCCCGCTGCTGCTTCTTGAAAACGGATACCGTCTGCCGGAACCCGGCGGCGTTCCACCGGATTTTACGGTAGATGTATCGGTGATCGAGCGCGAGTACATGGAAAGTTGGCAGACAAAAAGATCACTGTCTGTCGAAGTACGGATATGGCAGCCGGAAACTACGCTTCCCCTGGCCGCCGGGCGGGCGATGCTTTCCGGAAACAAAAGTTTTTCTTCATCAAAAGTGACAAATACACTTTTGCGTTCCGCCCTTTCAAAAGCGCTGTCCGTTTTTGAAGCGGGCCATCAGAATCAAAAACAGGGTATTGGCGGTTAATGATGAAACGGCTATACCTTTTCGCGGTTATCGTGTTTTTCTCGCCGCTCCCCGCCGGGGCCCAGTCCGCGGATTCCGGGCAAAACGCGATAGGTTTTCAGGATGCGGCGCGGCTTGCCGTGGCGGAATCAACAGAACTAAAAGCGGAAAAAGCCGGCAGGGCGCTTCGGGAAGGGGTGTGGAAACTTGGACTCCGGGCGTACCTGCCGCAGGTTGGTCTTACCGTTTCCGAAGACGACAGGCTTTCCAAAGTCAGCGCGGACAACTTTCTCAAAAATTACACTGTTTCGCTGGATCAGCTTGTATGGGACGGCGGAAGAACCAGCGCGGCCAGGGCGCTGGAGCGGGCGGAGCTGACTCTTCTGGGAGACACGCTTAACCGTGCGGAAGAGGACATTGTGGAGCGGGCGCTTGCCGCATACCGGAGCATCCTTATCGGGCGGAAAATTATCGCCATAAGGGAATCCGCCCTGGAATCGCTGGCCGAACAGCGCCGTATTCTGGAAGAAGAACTTGTTCTGGGAATGGTGACCGCGCTGGACGCCGCCGGAGGGAACATAACTTACAAGGAAGCCGAGCTGGAACTGGCTTTGCTGTATCTGGAGGCGGAAGAAGCGGAAAAGCAGTTTGCCGAACTTTTAGGCCTTGAGCGCCTCCCCGGACTGTCAGAGTCCATCGACGTTTTCCGGACGGCGTCGCTGCCGTCCCCTGGAGCGGCCAGACAGGCGGCGCTGTCCAGGAATCCCGATCTGATCTTTGCCCGTCATACTGTGCTGCGCCGCCAGACAGAAGCAAAAAACGCCTCGCGGTCGTGGATACCGTCGCTGCGGGCCTCGGCAAGTTTTACCGTAAGCGGTCAGAAGTATCCCTTGACCCGGCACAGTTGGTCACTGGGACTTACCGTAAATTTTTCCTCACCATGGTTTAGCGGTTCCGCGGGCGGCAGCGCCGGCTGGGAGCCTCCTTACGACAGAACCGCCAGGGTACAGGGTTCGGTAAACCCTCTGCCGGATCCCGCGTCCGGAATCGGAGCAAGGCAGGCGGAACTTGCCCTGGCCCTGGAACGGGAAAATTATTCGCGGCTTCTGTTGAAAACAGAACGCGCGGCGATTCTGGGAATAGAGAAAATCGCTTTGGGAGAAAGGCGCCGTATTACTGCGCTGGAAACCCTGGATTTGACCGCGGAAAAATACAGGCTTTCACAACTGCTTATGGAACTGGGCAGGATCACCAGGGTTGAGCTTATGGAAGCGAGAATCGAGTACGCGGAAAAAGAAACTGAAGCGGTCAGGGCCGCGGCGGATCTTTTGGCAGCGGAACGGGAAATGGAACGGCTTCTTAATCTTAAGCCGGGAACGCTGGCCGGGTTTTCCGGATAAATCCGGCGGGATCTTTCGGCAGCAAGGAGGAATCATATGAAAAAAGTACGGGATTTTTTCGGTATGCCGCCGGTGGTTTCGGCACAGGTCTGTGCCTTCGCGCTGTCCTGTGCATCCGCATTGTCCCTTGTTTTGATACAGGGCTGCGCGAAAGCCCAGGAATCTCCTGAAAATAAAATCACCGCCGTAAAAGCCGCGGCGGTTTCCGAAAGAACGATCCCGGATACGGTAAACGGTTTCGGCGTTCTTTCATTCGTTACCAAGGTTGACATAGCCGCTTCACAGGATGGAAAGGTCGGACGGCTCTACCGCCGGGAAGGGGATAAGGTTTCCGCCGGGAGCCTTATCGTCCGGCTTGATAATCCGCAGATAGATCTTGGTGTGCGGCGGGCGGAAGACACTTTTTCCCAGGCTGCTGCCGCGCGCCGTCTGGCCCTTGCCCGGCTTGCTGAAGGGGAATACGCCGCGGAGGCGGAACTTCTGGGTGTAGCCAAAGCGGAGGCGGAGCTTGCCGCGGAACGCAGAATTCTGGAAGAAGAGCGGCGCAAACAGGGTGACGCGGAAAAGCTCTACGACGCCGGAGGTCTCAGCGCCGAAGCCATACAGGAAAGACGCTTTGGCCTGGAAAACGCCGAAGAGCGGATCAGAATACTTGAGCGGGAACTGGATATACGAAAAGTGGGGCTCAGGGACAGCGATCTTTTCGCGGCGGGACTTTCTCCCCGTGAGGGCTTTTCTTCTCCCGCCGCCCGGACGGCCGCCCTTGTTCATCTTTCTACCCTCACGCTCCGGGCCGAAGACGAAGCCGCGGCCGCGCAGCTTGAAGCATCCGGCCGTGAACTGGAATCGGCGCGGTTTGCCCTTTCCGAGCTGAACATACAAAGCCCCGCTTCGGGGGTTGTGGGGGCGCGGTACGTGGAAGAAGGCGAACGGGTCAAACGGGACGACAAGATACTTACGATTATGGACGCCGAATCCCTGTACGCGGTTTTTACGCTTGGGGAAGCCGACGCACTGCGAATCCGAAAAGGCATGGACGCTGTTATAAAAGTTGACGGAACGGGGAAAAACTATGGGGGAAAAATTGATCTTGTCTTCCCCCAGGCAGACAGCCAATCTTTTACATTCACCGTGCGGGCGCTTGTTTTCACGACCGGCGGTTCCGGAGGAGACGACGGCGGAGAAAGCGCCCTTAAGCCGGGTATGTTCGCCCGTGTCCAGGTAACGGCGGGGCCGGACAGGACCATTCTCGCGGTTCCGGACGACTCAATAGTCAAAGGAACAGCCGGTGAAGGCGCGGTATTCGTTATTCTAAACGGGAAAGTTTTTGAAAGAAAAATACAGCTTGGAGAACTCTTTGAAGATGGACAGAGGGAAGTGATCTCGGGAGCGGAAGCGGGCGAAGTTGTCGTTCTGTATCCGGAAGCTTCATTACGGGAGGGAGGCCGTGTCAGTGTTGGGGAATAAATCTTTTTTTCGCAGGGCCGGTTTTTGCGCCGTGCTTGCGGTGTTTTCCGGCTGCGGTTTTATTGATCTGCGGCCCATAGGGTATGTTTCGTTTCCGGAACATGCCGAAACGGTTCTGTCCGGAGAAAAAGTCGGGATCAGGTTTGATACTGATATGGATCGCCGGGAAACCGAAAAAGCCTTTTTTGTAAGCCGCGACGGGATTTCAGTCAAGGGAGATGTCAACTGGAACGGCAGGGAACTTTCTTTTGTTCCGCTGGAAGGCTGGAAGGCCGGACCGCGTTATATCCTGAATCTTGCGGGAACCATTTTTGCCCTTGACGGACGGGAAGCCCGCGCCGCCCTGTACGTTCCGTTTTACGCGCCTGCGCGGGCGGAGCTTCCGTACCTTGTTTCGTTCAGTCCATTGGATGGGGAATCGGTGGGAACAGATCCCGAACAGGCGCCGCTCCTGCTGAACTTTTCCGTTCCCATGGACAGGCTCAGTACGGAAGACGCGCTGAACATAAGCGGCATAAGCGAGCGGGAAACCCGCTGGCTTGACGGAGACAGGGCACTGGAAGTTCTTCCGGCAAAAAAGCTTTCGCCCTGGACGGTGTACCGCTGGACGCTGGGCCCGTCCGCCATGAGCCGGGAAGGCGCTCCGCTCGCGAAAGAAGCGGGCGCTTCGTTTATCACCGATGCCGACAGGCTTGTCCCCTGTGTGATCGAAGTGTGTCCGCTTGTCGATACCGGTTCCCTTCCGCGCTGGCAGAGAACGGGACTGGCTCTGGAAAACGGACTTGGTTCCGGCCAGGCAATTGGGATTTGCTTTAACAAGCCCATGGACGAAACGGTTTCAACGTCAGTGCGTTTTGATCCTGTTTTTTCAGGCAGATTTGAACGATGGGATGATAGTTCCGTTGTCTTTATTCCTGACAGGGATCCCGAACCGGAAACAGTGTACACGTTGATTGTTTCACCGGGCGCGCAGGACGTTTCCGGCCTTAAAACGGGCGTCGAGAGCCGTTTTTATTTTACCCCGGATATCCCGTATCTTACAATTCTTTTACTCCAGGCCGGAGATCCCCCCGAAGAATATGCGCTTCCTGACCCAGACAACAACAGTGTCTGTCCCGCGTTTGTGGTTATGCCCGGCGGCGCCATCACGCTGAGTCTCAGGTTTTCCCATCTTTTTACTTCCCGCGCCAGGGCGGACGCCGTTCTGGCTCTGCGCCTTGAACCATACTTTCCCGGCATACTTCCCCAGCCGGCGCTCCGCAGCGCCCGCTGGTGGTCGGACGATACGCTGATCCTTGACTGGGAAGGCGCCGTACCAGGATATGCCGGAGAAGGCGGCGGGCAAAGGCATTATTACCGGCTGGTGCTTCCCGGAGGCAGGGGCGGCATAAACGACGGCAGAGGTTCTTACCTGAAAGAAGAATACTATTTTATTTTGGAGGCTGTGGATGAATAGGCTGATAAACTTGATCGCTCTGGGTCTTTTCCTGTCCGTTTTGTCGTGCGATCTTTTGCGCGACGGACCTTTTGAAGTTGCCGGATGGAGTCCGGGCGAAGGTTTCCATGACGTGGTTCCTGCCGGTGTTTCACTGTGGTTTACCCTGGAACCCGACAGGTTGAGCGTGGAACGATCTTTTTCGCTTGCCGAAGATGGTACGGCTGTTTCGGGATCTTTTGTCTGGAACGATTTGCAAATGCTTTTCATTCCCGCTTCTCCGCTTGAAAAAAACAGGGACTATCTTATCAGTCTGGGAACTGAAGCCCAGGACATCAGGGGCCTTTCCCTGGAGCGCCGTTTTGAGGCCCTGTTTACGACACGGCCGGAATCCCTGCGTCCGGTTCTTCTGGAAAGTTTTCCGCCCGACCTCGGAATCCTTGAAGACGAACGGGAAACAATTACGCTCAGGTTTTCACAGGCGATGGACAGGGCTTCGTTTGCCGGGTTTTTGTTCAGCCCGCTGGTACAGGGCACATGGCTGTCTGAAAATTCCGGTTATGATGCCGTGTTTATCCCGCAGGATCCCTGGACTAACGGAAGGGATTACAGGCTTACCGCCGGTACGGAGATCAAAAGCGAAGCAGGGCACGCTCTGGGTAAACCGGTCGTGCTCCACTTTTCCGCAGGGCTTGACAATGAACCCCCAAGGCTCGGCGCGGTTCATGTTCTTGATTCCCGGCTCGAACGAATACGGACCCTTGATCCCGAAACCGAAAATCCATTTTGGGAAAGGAGTTACGCACTGGAATTTGTTTTTTCAGAGCCGGTCGATTCCGCCTCCGTTGTTTCCGCGTTATCATCCGAACCTTCAATGGGCCTTGTCCTGTGTTCTTTCCCTGGCTACGGTGTCTCTCATGTTTTCCGCTTCGGATCCGATCCGGTCTGGGGAACTTCGTTTACCCTGAAGCTTGACAATACGGTAAAGGACAAACCGGGCAATGTCCTTGCGGAAAGTTTTCGTTACCGTATAAAGGCCGACGGTCCCGCGTCAAAACCGCCGTCCCTTGCCGGTATCAGGCTTCCCCTGGATCCCGGCGGCGAGAATACGGCGGTGTACCGTGTCGGGGATCTTTTTGAAGACCTGCCCGTTGAAAATTCCGCTTTTCCTTTTGACACGGAAAAAAATTTCTGGATAGAACTGTATTTTGATACAGCCGGGGAATCGCCTGAATCGGCGGAAATAAATACGTTTTCGCTGATGGAAAAATTCAGATTCAGCGCGACAAACAACGCGCTTTCTTTTTCTCCCCGCGAGGCGGCGGTTTCCGGTTTTACCATTCCGCAGGCCGTTCCCGGCTGGGAAAAATTTTCCCGGGCGGAAATCCGGGGGCTTTTAACAAACCGTCCCTACGGAGGCATGGTCACCATTGAGACAGGACAGGCGCTGGCGGACAGTTTTGGAAACCTGAGCGCCGAAACATTCCGGATTCTTCTTTTGAAATGAGGGATGCATGAACCACTTGATAGAGCTGTGTCTAATGAGGCCGGTAGCGGTTATCATGTGCCTTTCGGCGCTGCTGCTTTCGGGAGCTTATTCCCTTTTTGTCCTGCCGGTTCAGCAGCTTCCGGATTATTCCTATCCGAGGGTAACTGTAGAAACTCAGTATCCCGGAATGGGCGCGCAGGACATCCGTTCAATCGTAACCGTTCCGGTGGAAGACGCACTCTCTTCGGTAAAAGGACTCAGGCAGATACGGAGCGTTTCGCGTGACGGCGCGTCTCTTGTCGCTCTGGATTTTGCCTGGGGTACGGAAAGCGGCGCGGCATCGGTACTGGTACGGGAAGCCATTGATGCGGTTTATCCTGGTCTGCCGGAAGGAGTTCAAAAGCCAACGATAATTCCCGGCGATCCAGAAGAGGAACCGCAGATTGTAGTCGCGGTAAGTTCCCCGCACGGAGAAAGTTTTGCAAGAAATTTGGCGGAGTATGAAATCCGTTCACGGATCAGGCGTATTCCCGGAACAGGATCGGTTGTTCTTTCCGGCGGCCTTAAACCCGAACTTGAAGTACGGACAGATATTTCCCGGACGGTTTCGAGGGGATTTTCCCCGGCCGGTATCGCCGGCCTTGTCGCATCGGAGACGGCGTCAATTCCGGCCGGAAATGCCAGAGAAGGCGACAGGGAACTTGTCGTGATTAGCCAGGGCCGGCCGGAGTCGGTGGAGGAATTTGCCGCCCTTGTGCTTCCGTCCGGAAAAGGTCCCCTTGTGATAGACGATGTCGGAAAAGTCATTGTCGGCGTGGCGCGGAAAAAAAGCCTTTTTATCAGCTCATCCGGGGAAGAAGTTTCCGGGCAGACCGCTCTGGAAATTTACCGGAGGCCGGGGGCCGATCCCATTGGACTTTCCCGGGAAGTGGGAAAGGTCATCGCTGAAGCGTCTTCCGTGTTCGGCAGGGACGCGCGTATAAGCGTTGTCTGGGACGAAGCGCCCGGGATTACAGGCGGCATACGGAACCTCTTTTTTTCCGCCTGTGCCGGAAGCGCCGCCGTCGCGGGAGTGCTTTTTTATTCACTGCGCCGGTTTCGCTACAGCCTGCTGGCGGGGTTTTCCATCCCCCTTGCAGCGTCGGCGTCTCTGGCGGTTTTGGCCCTGAGCGGCGCTTCCCTTAACGGAATGAGCGTTTCCGGCATTGCCCTGGGTATCGGCCTTGTTTCGGATACGTCGGTGATTATTCTGGATCTGCTTCATAAAAAATTCGGATCTGGACGAACCCGTCCCGGTGTTTGTGAAATAAGCCGGGCCGCGGCGTCGGTCGCCGCTTCCAGTTTGGGCGGAGCTCTTACCACCGCGCTGGTATTTCTGCCGGTACTTTTCTTGCCCGGCCCCCTGGGTTCCCTGTTCGGCGATCTTTCCGTTTCCCTGCTGGTTTCCGTCGCCACAGGCTGGGCCTATGCCCAGTTTGTCCTTCCCTGTCTTTATCGTATTTCTTTTAAACCGGCGTCTCCCGGCAGCCTGACGGCGAAGCATGTTCCTCCGGCCGGCGGAGTTTTTTTACCGTACGCGAAACTGCTCAAACATGTTTTGCGAAAACCGTATCCGGCAATGATCCTGGCGGCGGCGCTCAGCGTCCTGGGACTGGTTCTGCTTTCCGCGCGTCCGGCCGTTTTTGTTTCATCCGGGGATATACGGGAATTGATTGTAACGCTTGATTTTCCGGCGGGAACCACTCTTGAAAATATGGAACATGTCTCGGCCGGGGCCGCCGGAACAATTGCCGGAATTCCGGGAATAAAAACCGTGTTTGGCCGTGCGGGAGCGGAAGACGAAGACGCGGGGAAACGCGCCGATCCGGATTACCGGAAAGAGCGGGTTGTTCTGCGCTGCATATTAAAAGCGGGATACGGCGCGGAAAAAGCGTTCGCGGAACTAGACACCCGCATTGAATCGGGAGAACTGGGGAAGGAACAGGCACGGTACAGCGTATCGTTTCCCCGTGACAAAACGGAAAAGCTTCTTGGTCTTTCGTCCGCCGATACACTGGCGGTAAAGGCGAAAAGTCAGGATGAGCTTCGCCAGCGTCTTGCCGCCGCGGAAAAACGCATCGCCTCTTCGGGCCTTGATCCGAAAATTTCCGCACGGCCCTGGGAAAAGCGGCCTGAAATCCGTCTCGCGCCGAACAGGGAAGCGTCGGCCTTTCTGGGTATTTCCCAGGCGGAAGCCGCGTCCGCTCTTTATGCCGTTCTTGAAGGCGTCACGGCGGGAGAACTTGAAATTGGCGGACGGCCTCTTGAAATAAGGGTAACCGGAGATATTGAGACTTTCGGGTCCGGCGGAGATGTCCTTGAACGGATTCCCGTCGGAGCATCGGAAAACGGCCCTGTGTTTCTTGGAAGCATAGCGAATACAGAACGCAGGGAAGTTCCGTCCGCCCTGCTCAGGCTGGATCGGAGCGACGCGGTTTATCTGGATGTTTTTCCCGCTCCGGGGCAAAAAAAGCAGCTTGCCGCATTTTTAAATTTCCTCCGCAAACCGGGAGGAGTTGACGGGCTTTCACGGGCCGGAGATTCCGTGTTCGTTCAATATAAAAGCTCCTTTATTCTTACGACAATACTGGTGCTTCTTATCCTTTATCTTTCAATGGGAGCGCTTTTCGAATCGTTTCTGATTCCGCTAATTCTGATGCTTACCATTCCTTTTTCGCTGGCCGGGGCCGGGCCCGTGCTGCTGCTCGGCGGTTTCTCCCTGGATTCTTCATCCGTTTTGGGGCTGATGGTTCTTTTCGGTCTCGCTGTAAACAACGGCATGGTTCTCTTTGAGCGGGCTCTTGAAAAAGTCCGGCAGGGCTCTTCTCCGGGCCCGGCGGCCTACGGGGCGGCTGTGGACAGGTTCGCCTCCGTACTGGCGACGGCCGTTACAACGGTCATCGCCCTTGTTCCCATGATTTCGCCTCTGGGCGGAGGCCAGCGTTCCATGGCGGCGGCAATGCTCGGCGGCATTACCGCCTCGACCCTGCTGACCTTATTTGCCCTTCCTCCGGTTTTTATCCCGTATCTGGAGAAAAACCGTCATGGATAACTACGGTCTGCTGTCCCGGCCAAGGGCGTCTCTGGCGGTGCTTTTACTCCTGTGCGCCGTTTCCGCCTTTCTTATAGATTCTTCGGTTACCGGCATTCCCCGTTCCGCCGTAACCGATGAAAACTTTACCGTTGTCCAGCGTTATTACGGAGTTGACGCCGCGGAAATGGAACATATCGCCGCGATTCCTCTTGAAGACGCCCTTGCCGGAATACGGGGCCTTAAAAAAATTCACAGTGTCAGTGAAAATGGATCGGCCAGGGTGTTTGCGTATTTTGAAGGCAGATCGGCGGGGCGTTACGAAGCGGTACGGGAAGCCGCTCAGGAAATATACAAGAGCCTTCCATCGTCGGCTCAGCGGCCGGAAATTCTTTCTTCCGGCGACAGCAGAATTCCCGTCTGGGTTGCGGCGGTTTCTTTAAAAGAAAATCGGGCGGCCGCGCCCTCCGGCGTTTCTCCGGGCAGGCTGCTGGAACGAAGCGTCAAGCCGGTACTGGAAAGTCTTCCGGGTTCCGGGGAAGTGGAAATTTCCGGCGCGGCCTGCGGAGAAATTATTATTGCCGTTGACGGGCAAAAGGCCGCGCTGCTTGGTCTTGACGCCGCTGCCATCGCGTCGGTCCTTTCCCGCAACGACGCTGTTTTTTCCGGCGGGAACTTCTTTGAAGGAAAACGGGAAATTCCCGTTGTGTTTGACGGTAGATACGATAGCGTCCGGAGTCTTGAAAACTCTATCATTCCGGTCAAAAAAGAAAACGGGCCGGGTTTTGTTCTTTTGAAAAATGTCGCCTCGGTACGGGAAGAACAAAAGGAAGCGCAAAGCAGATCGCGTCTCAATGGAAAAGAAACGGCGGTGATTGCGGTAACGGCGGGCGGCTGCGCGGATTTGGGAAAGCTTTCCGCGATGATTCAAAACGAAATGATGAAATTCCCCGAACTGGAATTCACCGTTCTTTCCGACAGGGGAGAAGAGGAACGGGCGGCGTACAAGTCTGTCCTCAGCGCCGCCGTTCAGGGTTCCGCGGCGGTAGCCATTATGGCCGCGCTGCTTTGTTCAGGCGGCAGGCCACGGAAAGGCCGCCGGTTTCTTGTCCCCGTCTGCGCCCTGTCTGTTCCGGCGATCATGCTTTTTTCCGCGGCCCTGCTTGGTTTTTTCGGCCGCGCTCTTGACAAGCTTGTTCTGGCCGGCCTTTCTTCGGGCGCGGGCGCGGCGGTAGACGCCGTTATTCTTTGCGCTGAATATATGGGTGCAGTGGCGCCTTCGGAAGGCCGCAAAGCGCTTGAGTCACTGCGGTTCCCCCTGATCTCAGGATCGGCTACGACGATCATCGCCCTTCTTCCGTTAATTTTCCAAAAATCCGCCGCCGGTTTTAACTCCGTTGCCCTGGCCGTGGGTGCGGTTAACGTTATCTCCATGATTTTGGCGCTAACCCTGCTTCCCCCGCTTTTTTTGTACAACGGCGGAACCGCCTCTCCGCTCAGTTCGCCGTCACCGCGCCATCCGCCGCTTTCGCGGAAAGCGCCGCCGTTCCGGTATTTCCGTCTTTTTGCGGGGATGGCAGTGCGGCGCTTTCCGGTCAAGCCTACACGGCTTCTGGCAGCGCTTGTCCGGTTTTGCGTACGGAAACCCTTTGCTGTTATGGCATTCTGGCTTTTCCTCACGGCGGCCGGCATTGTTTCGCTTGTTTCAGGCGGCGCCGATACCGGCGCGCGGATTTCCGAAACATCCGTCTATGCCCAGATTGAATTTGAAGGAGGTCTTCACCGTGACGCCGTCGATCGCGTTCTTGCCGGTTTTGGACAGTCGCTTAAAACGCGGCCGGGAATCATTCATGTTCAGACCAGCGCCCATACCGGTTCGGGATCGGCGCTGCTGCGCTTTGATCCGGCGCTGATTGACGCAGAGACGGTGCGGACGCTTCTCCGGTCAACGCCCGTTCCCGGCGGCTTTGTGTATATCGGCGAATCGTCTCCGGGAGAACGGATATGGGAACTGTACATTACCGGGGACGATGGAAAGTTGTGCAGGGAATTTGCCCGGAAGGCCGCCGGTATGTGCATGACGGTTCCTCTCGTTGATGAAACGGTGCTTAACTTCAAAGAAGGCGGTTCCCGGCTGACTTTAAAAGCCGGCCGGGAACTTCTTGCCGAAGCGGGCCTGTCGTTTTCCGGTTTGGGTACGATGCTCCGGTATGGAGTACACGGCCCGGTCATTTACAAACGCCTTTCTTCCGAAGGTGAAACGGATGTACGGCTTATGTGGAACAGAAGCGGTAAAGCGCCCGGTATGGATGAAATACGACAAAGCGTTTTTTCAGGGCCATCTTCGCCTGTTTCAGCCGGATCTCTTTTAACGGAAACAGAGGACAGGGAACCCGATTTAATACAGCGAAAAGACAGAAGAAGAAGCGCGTCATTTTCCATCCGTACAAAGGGAATGGATCCCCGCAAAATCCGGGATCTGATCATGCCTGTTCTTTCACATCTGGATCTTCCTCCCGGTTATGGAATTGAATTTGATCCCGCCGCCATACAATCCGCGGAAGCGTTAAGCGGCTCGTGGGTTTTATTTGCCCTTGCGCTTTGTTTGTGTTATATGATTCTTGCCGCTTCCCGGGAATCTTTTTTGTTTCCATTTGTGGTTCTCGCCGTTGTTCCGCCGTCACTGGCGTTTCCCGCCCTGTGCATGGCATCACAGCCCCTGGACGCGGCGGCCTCTTCCGCGTTTGTCGCCGTTTCGGGTCTCGCGATAAATGCCGCCGTCCTTGTCGCGGAAAACGCCGCAGACAAAGCTGATGTTTCAGGACTGTACCGGATTTTGCGAAAACGTTTTCCCATTCTTGCCGCGACAAGCGGCACGACGATAGCGGGCGCTTTGCCGTTTTTGTTTTTGGCGCGCCAGTCCGCGTCCGTTGTCAGGGCCCTTTCCCTGGTTTCCGCGTTTGGGGTGGCCGCTTCCGTTGTTTGTTCAATCACCCTGATTCCCGCCCTGGCTTCCCGTTTTCCCGGATTGTTCAGGCGCTTTCAGGATTCCCGGAAACCACGGACGCCCCGTATATGACATTTGTCATTTTTTTGATGAAAATAGTTGCGTTTTTACCGCTTCTGTTTGTACTATTTTGGTTTATGTTGTCACAGGAAAGAAAGCTCGTGTCAGCGGGCGTCATACAACAAAGACGAGGCCTTCTATGGCAGCGAATCTTAAAAACTCATTCGGGATCATCGTTTTATGCGTGGTGATCGGCGCCCTTCATGCCCAGACAATTCCCGGTATCAGCGGGATCGATCAGGGGGTTTTTCGGTATCATTTTGAAAAGGCGGACAGGGAAACCGATCCGGCCGCGTGGATGGAACAGGCCCGGCTTGGCAGGGAACTTGCCCTTGGAAGCTGGGAGCGGACAGCTTTTGAGCTTTACGGGGATCCTGTCCTTAGGGAAGAGGCCGCCGGGGATCTTGCCCGCTGGTCGCAGGAAGAGCTTGAGCGGCGTTTTGCCCAATGGCTTTTAAAACGTTTTACGGGGGAGCGTTCAATAGATATGGCACAGGCGCTTTTAAAAGCGGCGGACAAGGCGAACAGAACGTATGCCTATCATACAGACGGTGACGGGAACATCGTTTACAGTGAAGATTCGCTGTCGCCCGAACCTGTGCGTCCTTCCGAAGGCCGGGATGCCGAAATCGACAGGGTTTCCTGGCACGGGATTGTGTCAGAGGCCGGTGAAACAGAGCTTGGATCTTATGCACAGACCCTTGCCGCCCATTTTCCTGAGCTTCTTTTTTATGTGCCTGAGCAAAGCCGGGGAGAATTTCAGGCCAGCCTTGGCTCCGTGTATCAAAAGGCGCTTTCGGCCCGTGAATCCGAATTCAGGGCGCTGCTGGCGCGGGAAGAAAGGCTTTTTATCGCCCGCCGCACCGGCGACATCTGGAGCCTTCGCCGGCAGAGTGAAAACGAAAGCGCGTCGGCCATTACCGCCCGGCTTGTGCAGCAGGCGGACGCCCTGTGTGAAGAAGCTCTTGCTTCACTCAAGGCGCGTGTTGAATCGGCGCGTTCCGGTTCAGGCGATCTTGTCCTGGCGGGCAGCCAGTGGTTTGACGAATTCCGGGAACAGTTTGAAAAAGGGCTTAATGCCTGGGAAACGGCAGAGGAAGCTTTTTTGATCCGCCGTATGGAATGGGAGCGCGACAGCGGGGAATATTTTCTTGCAGGTCAGGATGCATGGCAAAACGCTTTTTCCGAATTTGAAAACGAACGGCTTTCCTGGGAACAAAGGGCCGCGGAACTTTTCCGTACCGGCGAACAGCTCTTTTCCGGCGTTTCCGAACAGTTGAATTGTGCCATCGCGGAAGCAAGGGCGCAGTTTGAAGCGGATTCCGAATCACGAATCAACAACGGGGTGGAACGGGCAAGATCGTGGGTGGATATGTACATTACCTGCGCGTCTGTTCTTGTCGAAGCGCGGGAAAACGTTTCGTTTTGGCTGGGACGTTTTACAACCGACGCGCCGCCTTCTCTTGACGGCGGAACGCTTTCCGCCTGGGCAAACGGTATTCTTGGTTCAGGCCGTCCCCTGAGCGCGGATCAAAAAATGGCTGGTCAGGAACTTGTCCGCTGGTCCGATCTGTACATACAGTACCGTAACAAAGCGGCGGAGGCAAAGACGACGCTTGAAAACGAATTTGCCCTGGCACTGGGGAATAATGCCGGTGGACTGGCCGATGTGCTAAACGCGGACAGCGGCGATTTTCACCTTGACGAATATCAGGTAGAAATTCTCAGGGCCCAGGCAGTCGCCGGATATTGGGAACAGCGGCTTGTCATTGCGGAAGCCGTATCCGCCTATGCCGAAGAACTTACCGCGGGCCGTTACACTGAGGCGGAAAGCGTTGCCGAATGGCGGAACGCCAAGGCCGCCTATGACGCCGCACTGGCTTCTTATTCCGCGATCCAGGAACAGCTTGGGGCCGCGAACGCTTCAATTGCGGAGATTCAGGAAGAAATGCGCGGAGTGTCGATCGCGCTTGACAATGCCGAGCGGCGGCTTGAAGAATTAAACGGAAGATACGCCCTTCAAATGGCGGCGTATCAGATCAATTCACGGGATTTTATTCTGGAAGAATTGGGTTCCTGTTATGCGGAACTTATTGAACAGCGGGAAAAAAGGGAACAGAACAGCGCGTATTATACCGCATACCTGAAAGCGTCGCGGGATTATTCCGACGCTTCCGGTCTGGCGGAATCCTGGGAAAAGCTGGAAAGCATTGTTTCAGAATCTGAAAGCGGTGAAGTGCGGGCGATGAAACTTGCCCTGCTCGGGACGGAATCCGCGGCGGATTGGTACTTCGCGTTCAGCGGAAAAGATCCTTCGGATGATGAGCGGGACAGACTTGCGGACGAAGGGCTTTTTGCCCGTCTGGAACAGGACGCCGAATCCGGAGGGGAAACGGCCGCGCTGATGCTTCAGGTATACCGGGAACTTGCGCCCATGTCCCCGGCGGCGCGGAAAGAGGCGGCCTTGTCCGCCTTGAACGGAATGAACCGGGTTTTCCGTGACTACGGCATTGAATCCGCCGGGGGAGATCTGCCTTCGACAGAGGCCGCCGGTAAAGCCATTTTTACATACGCAGATGAACGGGGAATCGACTGCGAAAAAGCCGCCGCGGAATTTTTCCTTTCGATAGACAAAGAGCTCATGTTTGTTCCCGCCTGGATAGAACAGGAAACGGCATCGTGGAAAAGCGCGGCGATCGCCTACATGGCCGCCCATGCCGCTTATCTGGAAAAAACGCCGGCGGAAAGCGCGGCCGTTGTTTTTGCATCGTATCAGGAAACGGAAAAAAAGCTTGAGGCCGTGTATATGTACGATCTCTATCTTTCCCTTGGGATGATTCCCGATTTTGAAAAACCGGAGGATGATTACGCGGCACTGGCCGCCGAGGCGGGATATTACCGGTATGTTCATGAATACCTTGCCGCGTATGAAAACAGCCTCGGCGTGCGGGAGCTCCCGGCGGATGTTCCCGCACACTGGAAAACGTATATTCCCGGCGGCGGCTTTTCTCAGGCGGAAGGGCTTTTGGCCGACGCCCTTGACAACGCCGAACAGGCGCGAAAAAAGCTTGAACACGCCTTTGATCTTTTTTTGGAAAGTCCTTCGAGCCCTTCCCAAATTCTTTTTATGGAAACCTCAAATCGGTATTTACAGGATCACGAGCTTGGCTGGGAAAAACTTTTTGACGATAACACCGTAGCGGTAACAGGTGAATTTTACGAATCTGCCCTGGAAAAACTGCGGGAAAGCGAGGCGAAAGAAGCCTGGCTTAAAGCGGAAATTTCCCGGCTTGGACTTGGATACAGTATCCTGCCTCCGGGCGGGCTTGAGGCTCGGGAAGAACTTGAAAAAATATCCGCTGAACTGGAACAGCTTCGGCTGTACCATCAATCGGCGTTTGCCGGATATGCAACTCTGGCGGACGCTTTTTCTGCAGCGGGTTCACAATACGAATCGGTTTATGGAGAAGCGAAACGCCTTTTCGCGGCAATGGAAAAAACGCGGGTTGAATATGAAAAGCAGGATGCCATCCGGCGCTGGGCCGCTACCGCTTATTTGTATGCCGGTTCTCAGGAAGGGCAGAGCGGGCAAGATATCCTTTTTGAGGCTGCGTATTACAAAGAACCGCGCGAAGAGCTGGTCTATGCCCGTGAGCGGAATGAGCGGGCGAAAATCGCCCTTAAAGCTTTGCAGGACATGTACAAAAACGGCGAAGAAACAAGGCCGTATAATGATGATGAGTACAACAGGCTGTATGCCGAATATCAGGCCGGCTTTAACCGGATGTTTCTTGCCTTGAAGGCAAAAACGGAAATGGACGCCGCACTTGCTTCGGAAAAAAACAACAGCGCGTTCCTGTACAGTTCCCTTTCCGCACAGGCATCGTCGTATATCAATCCGGCTCTGGTAGAATTTTTTTCGGACCCGGAAAAAACATCCGAAAATCCCTGGTTTGATTATCTGCGTGTCGGGGAAAACGGATTGTTGTCGCTTGACTACGATCCCGAAACATTTGCGCTCAGCTCTTTCGAAAAAGAACAGTTCCGGGATTATTTTGAAGCCGGTTCGTATTCCTCCGGTACTCAGGAAAAAACATCCGCTTTTGAATCCGCCGTATCTGAATGGAGCATACGTATGGCTTCATACGACCTTGGCAACATGGAAAATTTTTCCCGCTGGGGTCTCGCCCTTGATTACCTTATCAGTAATCTTGTTGGAAACAATCCTGATATTGAGGGGATAGCGGGAGCGTATACCCTGACCAACCTTGGCGAAAACGGGGCGGTGGAACTTGACGGCGAAAGACTTGACTCGATATTAAACCGCTTCCGGGGAGGGAAGCTTCCCGACGCCCAGTCTTCAGGATACAACAGCCTGACCGATTCTGAAAAAGCCGATCTTGAATTCTTCGCTGCTCTCCTTTTGTCAGGCGGCGGAGGCGCCGGAGCTTCGGGATTAACCCGGTTTTCCGAGTACCATGAACTGCAATGGCTGTACCATGAAGCGGACTATTACCGCATTGAAAAAAAAGTCCTCTGGTTTACAATCGTTATCTGCAGGTGGCCGTACTTTTTCCCAGGCGGCGTAGACAAGGTAAATTACGTTCGTAACATTGCCTCGGGGCAGGCGGGTCAAATATACAACATGATCAATTCAGAACATAACGAATACATCGAATCAATGGCAAACCTGTCCAGGACTGTTCTTGAATATCAGGCGTCATGCGAAAAACTTGAAACCCTTCAGGGGTTTAAGGAAAGCGGCGTAACAGAATGGAACGATATTGAAAACGCCCTTGCCGTTTCCGCCGTATTTTCCGGAGGCGAAATTGCCGCGGCGAAAACATACTGGGACGAAATGCTTGCCTATTACGGCAGACAGGGCGAAGTTCCGGAATTTACCGATACCGCCGCCGCTTTGGAAGCGTTAATGACCTGGTCCGGCGGTATGTGGAATGGAATACAGGAACAGTTTGAAACGGTTTACGCTGCCGGCGAGGCGCGGCGGCGGGGAGCCCAGGCGGAATACAGGACAATTTTGAGCGCGTACATAGAAGGTGAAAAAACACGGGAAGAATTGGACGCCGCCGCGCGGGAAGCCTATGGAGACAAAGCGCCCGCGATCAAGAATCATCTTGAAAATCTGGGCAGTACAATACTTTCCAACCTTGAGGGAATGAGTACTGAAAAAAGCGGCTATGCCCTGAAGTTCAGGGAGCTTGCCGCCGAATACGAACAGCTTGTCGGAAGGATTTACAAATCCCGCTTTGACGCAGAATTGGCTTCCCGTGAAGCTGAATGGGAAAACAGGCGGGAAGACCTTGATCAAAAACGTGCTTCATGGAAAGAAGCATCGGGCCTCATTCTTGAACGCGGCAGGGAAGACTGGAAAACCGGTTTTGAGAAAATTACCGGACAGTATGAAAAATGGACCGCGGCTTTTGAGGAAGACTACACCCGGATCGGCGCGGCCTGGGACGCCGCGTATCTTGAATCTCTTGAAGACAAAGATATCTGGATAGGCAGGGCTGTTGACGCTGCGGATAACGCGCTTCAGGGCGCGCTTCTTTCGTTTGTCGGCTCGGAAGCGGAAGCCGGGAGCCGGAAACTCGCCGCTTTTTTCCCTTCGACAGTCCCCGGATACGGCGGCGCCGACGAAGCCAAAAAAGCGATGCGGGATGTTCTTGCCGCCGCCGGGATAGCCGGTCTTTCCGGGGCGTTTGACGCGGTTAACGGAAACGCGGGCACGGCAGGTATCGCGCTTCGTGCCGGAAACAGCGGCATGGGCCTGTGGGACACCGGAAGGGTCCGCGCCGCCGCCAGGGAACTGGCACAGACGGGAACGGCGGAACTTGCGTCGAGGAAAATGAAAATCCTCGCGTTCCAGGCCCGTGAAAGCGCTCTGGCCGCCAAAAAGGAGCTTGATCAAAATGTTGGAGGCGCAAACCGGAACTTCGACAAAAGCATGGACGAAATGTTTACCCAGGGTGCGGGCTGGCTGCGATCGGGCAGCAGGTATCTGCGGGACATCATTGTTCATTCAACGCTTTTTCAGCCTGTCATTACAGACAGTGTCAATATCGAATCATACAAATGGTATGTAATGGACTATTGGGAACTTGCCACCGATTTGAGCGAGAGTTCACTGGAAGGCATTGATTATCTGGGGGTACAGGCGCTTGTAGGACTTGCCCAGGATGAGGTCAGACAAAAAAGCAAAACGGTATTCGGGGACGGCAGCGGACAAAATGGATTTCTCAGCGTATGGATTGGCGAAGCTCCCGAAATGATTAACGGAACTTTTTCGAAGCAAGGCAGCGGCGAACTGGGTCGGCTTTTACGGGAATTTTATACATATTCGTTAAAGCAGAGTACGGGAATCGCTTTGGCGAACGCTCCGTTCTGGGAAAAACCGGTCTGGGATTCCCGGGGATCATGGTTCAGCGCCCCGAGTATCAGAAGCATCGCAGATATCGCAATGACGGCGGTATCCGCGGCAGCGGTTGCCGCGTCTCCCCTGACAGGCGGCGCGTCGCTGGTCCTGGGAGTTGCCGTAAACATGGCCGACGACGCGCTTTTTACGGGACTGGATGTATGGAGCGGTTATAAAAGCTGGGACGAAGCCGGGTTTGCCTTTGGACAAAAGGCGCTGATTTCGGCTGTTTCGGCGGCGGCGGGCGCTGTGTTTAACGGCGTGGGCGGATACGTTGACCGCGTAGTTGACAGCGGCTTTGGAAAGGTAATGGCAAACAGCGCGCTTGCCGGCGCGCAGGCTTTCAGCACGGGAACCATTACGGGCGCTTTGAGCAGCGTTACATACAGCAGGGAAAACGGCTTCGGCTTTTCCGCTGAATCACTCAGGTCGGGACTGCGCGGCAGCTTGACCGGCGCGGTTTCCTCGGGAATGGGCTCGCTGGTGAGCGGCTCGCTTAATTTGGGGCTTGACGGATTTTTTCAGCAGTACCGCGCGAACGGAGAGGCCCTTTCTTCACTTATCGGGGGATTTTCCGAACAGGGCCTGAACTATGCCCTTGGCGGCGACATTACCCTGAATGCGTTTAACCTCGGCGCGATTAAAGGCATGCCGTCCCTGGGTCTTTTGGAACTTCATCTGGGCGGCAATGGATTTAGCGCGAACTTCGGCTCCGGCGGAACAGACATCAGTGTAGGAAAAATTTCTCAGGCCGCTTCGGGGCTGGAAGCATGGAAGGTAAATTTCGGGATTTGGAACGGAGACTCCGTTGACGCGAAACGGTATATCAGCCAAATGCGAAGCCTTTATTCAGGCGATGCCGTTAACAAAAACGAGTATGAATCAATACTTGCGGGAACCACGAAAATTCTGGAAAACAGATCGGTCGAAGAAACCAGGAGCGAGTATGTTTCAGAGAATGGAACAAAATACATTATTCTGGGCAGCGGCGCTCTTGACGACACAAGCCGTTTTGGACTTAACGTGGTTTTCAGCCATGAATCATACCGCAATGGTATTGATGACGGGGGAGACGATCAGCAGTTTGAAACAACGCAGGCGGTAATGGGACACATCAGCACGGCCCTGGGGTTAATGCAAAGTTACGGCACATCTTCCGTAGGGGCGGCAATGGCCGGGGAAGCGGAAAGCTATTACGCGAACTACACAACCCTTATGAACGGAAACAGTTCTTCGGAAGATAAAATAAAGGCGTTCCAGGCGCTTGGCGCGTTGTTTGACGGATACGATTCAAGCGGGGATTACTGGAAGCTAAAAATGTACGATAACGGAACCCATGAGATAGTCAATGACAACAAAAAAGAACTGTCCGTTGACTATTACGCAGGCGATTCGGTAATAAGTACGGCGATTCCGGAAGGACAGGATTTTTCC
>JAIRWM010000086.1 GCA_031268975.1 Treponema sp.
GGCGTCCTTAAAATGATCTTGAGCGTCCTTAAAATGAAAATTTCTTGCGCCGAAACGGCCGTGCGCACCCCCGGCGGTGCTCTATGCGGGGGTATACGGGGTATACCCGGAAAAACCTGCGCTATAAGTGGGGGGGGAGTGATAGTTTTTGAGCCATCCGCGTTAATTCGCGTTAATTCGCGGACCTTCTTCCCTTCTTTATCTTCCCTTCATCTTCCTGTTCGTGCCGTCGCGGTGATATTTCCCGGCTGCATCTGAGCGATTCCCGGCTGCGGCTCCGAAGGTATGGCGCAGTTGGCACGGGAATTGAGCCTTTCCCGGGAACGTTTATACCGCTCTTTCTCAAAGGCCGGAAACCTGTCGTTTGCAACAGTGGCCAAGCTGCTTGATCTTCCTGGATACACTATCGAAATGACGATACCTCGCGGCAGAGCCACGAGGTATCGTCGTTCTGCGAGGTATGGATTTTATGTGGGTTTAATACCCTCACAAACCAATATTTTAGCTGGCCAAAACCGCCCCAGAGGGGCGGGGTATTAAACCCACTTGCGAATAAAGCAGGAAACCGCCTGATATGGCGCGAGTCATTGCGAAAAGAGCATGGATCGTATAGGATTCGTCCATGCTTTGTGTTGCCTTTACCGGCGGCGGAACCGGGGGCCATATTTACCCCGGTCTGGCTGTTGCCTCCCGTCTCAAGGAAATGGCCGGATGCCGGTTGTTCTGGATCGGAGCCGATACCGGAATGGACAGGAGCATTGTGGAGGCGGCAGGTCTCCGGTTTTTCGGTATTCCCGCGGGCAAGCTGCGGCGCAACTTTTCCCTGAAAAATTTCACCGATCTTTTCCGGGTTATAGGCGGTTTTTTCGCGGCCCGGAAAATTTTAAAGCGGGAAAGGCCTGTACTGCTTTTTTCAAAGGGCGGCTTTGTCAGCGTTCCGCCCTGCGCGGCCGCTTCTTCCCTGGGGCTGACTGTTTTTACCCACGAATCCGATTTTAGTCCCGGTCTGGCCACGCGGCTTAACGCCCGTTTTGCCTCAAAAGGGCCTGGCAGAATTTTTACCGCCTACCGGGAAACCGCGGGGCTGTTTCCCCCAAAATACCGTTCCCGCGTAACGGCGGCGGGGAACCCCGTCAGGGGGGAATTTAGAACGGCCGACGCCGTCCGGGGTAGGGAGTTTGCGGGCTTTTCCGAAGGGGCGCTTCGGCCCGCGCGGGGTACCGGGGACGGCGAAAAAGCCATACTCCTTGTGCTGGGGGGAAGCCAGGGCGCGGTGGAATTAAACGATCTTGTCAAAGCGACGCTTTCCGTATTGACTTGTTATTACAATGTGCTTCACCAGACCGGGAGCAATAACGAATCCGTTCCCCCGGCGGACGGCTACAAAAGTTTTCCCTATATCAAGGACGAACTGCCGTCGGTGCTTGCCGCCGCGGACCTTGTTTTGGGGCGCAGCGGGGCGGGGACGGTCTGGGAATGCGCCGCCGCCGGAAAACCGATGATACTTGTGCCGCTGTCGGGAGCGGGAACCCGGGGCGATCAGGTAGAAAACGCACGGTTTTTTGAAAAAGCCGGCGCGGCCAGGGTAATCGGCCCCGGCGGATTTGACGAGAAGGCCGCGGCGTTGAAAGCGGCCGTCGCCCTTATCGCGGGGGACAGGGCGCTGCGGGATTCCATGGCCGCTTCGTCGGCGAAAATCGGTTCCGTCGACGCCGCCGGCAGCATTGCCCGGGCGATTGTTGAAGCGGCGGGAGGAGAAACAAATGCATCCCATTGATACGATCTTTCTTGTACTGCTGTGCCTTTTGACGATACGCGCTTTTCTCAAAGGCTTTACCGGAGAACTCATCGCCCTTGTGTCTTTCGCGTTCGGCATCATGGGCGCGGTGTTTTTTTTCCGGCCGGGCGCGGCGTTTATCCGTACAATGGCGTTTTCCGGCGTGGTCGTTGTTCCCGAACTGATTGCCTTTGCCGGAATATTTATCGTTGTTTTTATCGCAGGAAAAATTCTCGACCGCGTCGTAAAGGATATCATTGAACGCCTTCATCTTGACGGCCTTAACCGGTTTCTCGGTTTTATTCTGGGGCTCATTGAAGGGGTCGCCCTTATTTCCGTTATTCTGGTTGTTCTTTGGGTGCAGCCTTTGTTTGATTCGGCGCCCCTGCTTGGAAAAAGTTTCTTTGCGCGGATTCTTCTTCCACTTATCGGATTAGCCCGGGAAACGGGTGTGTTTACATCCAGTCATGTTTGAAAACATTCTTCACCAGCCGATAACCAAACAGTTGGCCGGCGAGTTGCGGCGCCGCTGTCTTGCCCGGGCGCTGCTTTTTTCAGGCCCGCCGGCATCCGGCAAAGGCACGGCGGCGCTGGAATTGGCCCGGGTGCTTTCCTGCGAGTCGGAAACGTCTTACGGTTCCTGGAACTGCGACTGCCCGGGCTGCGCCCGCCACCGGGGCCTTGTTTCCCAGGATCTGCTTCTTTTGGGACAAAAACCTTTTTTTGCCGAAATAAACGCCTGCGCCTGCGCCTTCAGGCGGGAGCCGGAAAGTTCCGGGGCAAAGCACCTTTTTCTCCGCTCCGTGCGAAAACTCCTCGGCCGCTTTTCCCCTGTTTTATGGGAAGACGATCCCAGGCTGGGAAAACTGTCCGCCCTTATCGCGGAGCTTGAGGAAGATTTGGAATTTTTCGAGCGTCAGGCGGAGCAGGGACTTGAGGCCGCCAAAAGCATTGAACAGGTTATAAAAACCTCCATGAAGCTTGAAGCGGGCGGTATGGGAGAGTCCATCCCCATTGCGCAGATACGAAAGGCGGCGTATTGGAGCCGTCTTGCCCCGGCGGGGATTCATAAATGCGTCATTATCGAAAACGCGGATCGCATGCAGGAAGGGGCGAAAAATTCACTGCTGAAAATTCTCGAAGAACCGCCGGAACGGGTAACGCTTATCCTTACCTGTTCAAGGCCGGGAACCCTGCTCCCGACAATACTGTCCCGGCTCAGGCAGTACCGTTTTGTCAGGCGGAACACCGAAGAAGAAACCGAAGTGATACGCCGGATTTTCCGCGACAGGAAATACGCGGTAGAACCAAACCGGGATACAGGAGCGGTTTCTTCGTATCTGGATTCGTTTCTTCCCGTAGACAACCGTTCCCTGTATTCCCTGGGCGCTTTTTTTGTCGCGTCGATCGCCGCCTCCGTACTCGGCCCGCACCGCACGGATGTTTCCGGCATTACCGGCGCCCTCGTTGAACTGGAGCGGTTTGCCGATTCCCTGGCGGAAGCGGGCGGATTCGGCCGGCCCGCGCCGGGCACCCCGGCCGGGGGCCGGCCGGATCGGGGTTCCCCGCCGGATACGGGGACGACCCTGTCCACGGTACATAAAGGGGCGGAAAACTTTGAGGTTCCCGGGGTTTTTTCGCGGTTCTGCAAAAACATCCTTCTCCTTCTTTCCGCTTTTCTCCGCGGCGGGGAAAACAGCAGGGAAAAAACGGAAGTCGCCCTTGTCTGGAAGCGCGCTTTGGGTAACGCCGTTATTGCCGAGGATACATACAACATCAGGGGAACGCTGGTAATGGAGCGTCTGTCCGGACAGCTTAAAAGCGCGCTGGCGGAGCGTTGTGCGGTATGAGACAATTTACCACAAGGGCCGTACAAAAGCTGACAAAGCTTCCCCCCGAACAAATAGCGGATCTGTTTACTTCAATGGCCGGAGAGATAGGCCGTCTTGAATCCGTGCTGGATTCGCTCAACGAAGGAATACTGGTCTGCGATTCGGATCACAACCTCATACTCGCGAACAAATTCGCCGAGCGGTTTTTTACCATGAGTTCTTTTGAGCCGGGAACTTCCCCGGTTTGGGAAGTTATCCGCGATGAAAAAATATCGGCGTTTCTTGAAAAAACAATCCGTTCCGGCGACAGAATTACCGACCGGGAATTTGACGTAGACTCGAAAGGAATACAGCGGCTTCTGGCGGTAAGTGTTTCACCGCTGGTAAAAAATTATCACGTAACCGGTTCCCTTATCCAGGCCGGGGACATAACCGAAAAACGGAGCCGGGAAGCCAGAATGCGGCGCATGGAAAACCTCGCGAGCCTTACTACCCTGGCCGCCGGAGTGGCCCATGAAATAAAAAATCCGCTTGGCTCCATTTCGATTCACATGCAGCTGCTCCAGAAGGCGATGCGGAAAAACGAAGATATGTATTATCGGGCGCATCCCGAAGAAAAAAACATGGACGGTGATATCGGGCCCAAAGGATATCTCAAGCTGTTTGACAAATACACAAATGTCATTAACGAAGAAATAGAGCGGCTGAATCATATTGTGGTTGATTTTCTTTTTGCCGTTCGTCCGATGAACCTTGAACTGCGTGAAGGAGACATTAACGCCTTTGTGCGCGAAGTTATGGAATTTGTCGGCTTTGAACTTGAAAACGCCAATGTCGATATTCAGCTTGATCTGGAAGAAAAGCTGCCGCAGCTTGATTTTGACAGCAGGGTACTGAAACAGGCAATGCTTAACCTGATACAAAACGCCATAGCGGCAATGCCCGGCGGCGGCGTGCTTACGGTAAAAACAGCCGTTGCCGACGGGGAAGTGACCGTCAGCATCAGCGATACCGGCTGCGGCATTTCGGAAGAAAATCTTTCAAAAATATTCGAGCCGTATTTTACTACAAAAGACAACGGTTCGGGGCTCGGACTGACGCTGGTATTTAAAATAGCCCGGGAGCACCAGGGAGAAATTACGGTAAAGTCAAAAGAAGGAAGTGGTTCCTGCTTTACCATTGCCCTGCCGATTCCCCAAAAAGAAAGGCGGCTGCTTACCGGCACCGCGCCTGTGTCCATGGCGGCGGGGAGGGATTTGGCGTGAGGTTCAGACTCCTTGTTGTGGATGATGAAAAAAACATACGCGAAGGTCTTGCCGATTCCCTTGTGCTTGAAGGCTATGAAGTGGTTACCGCGGCCGAAGGAAAAGAAGGCTGGGACCGCTTTGAAAAAGGCGACATCGATCTTGTTATTACGGACCTTCGCATGCCGGGAATGAGCGGCGAGGAATTCCAGAAAAAAATCAACGCCGAATATCCCGGTCTTCCGGTGATCATTCTTACTGGACACGGCACCGTGGAAAATGCGGTGTCCGCGATGCGCAACGGCGCTTACGATTTTATCACAAAACCTCCGAACATTGATCACCTCACCATGCTGGTAAAACGCGCCCTGCATACGCGGGAACTGGCGCTGAAAAACAGCAGCCTCCAGGCGGAGCTGGAACGGCAGACGCAGTTCCGCCGGATGATAGGCTCAAGCGCTCCCATACGCCGGGTGTTCGACACCATAAGCCGCGTCGCGCCCGCCAAGGCTTCGATACTTGTCACCGGGGAATCCGGGGTGGGAAAAGAACTGGTCGCCGACGCCATACACGAGCTTTCGCCCAGAAAAGGAAAGCCCCTGGTCAAAGTCCACTGCGCCGCCCTGCCTGAATCAATTATAGAAAGCGAACTTTTCGGCCACGAAAAGGGAGCGTTTACCGGGGCGGTCAGCAGAAAACGGGGCCGTTTTGAGCTTGCCAACGAAGGAACGCTTTTCCTTGACGAAATAGGCGAAATAGACCAAAGCATCCAGATAAAGTTGCTCCGGGTGCTGCAGGAAAAGAAGTTTGAACGGATCGGCGGGGAAGAAACCATTGAAGTTGATGTCCGTATTGTGGCGGCGACAAACAAAGACCTCAAAGCCGAAGTGGAAAAAGGGAATTTCAGGGAAGACCTTTACTTCCGGCTTAATGTGGTAAACATTCATGTGCCCCCGCTGCGGGAACGCAAAGACGATTTGCCGCTTTTCCTCAGCGCCTTCCTTAAGGAATGCGCCGCCGAAAACGGCAGACAGGTCGAGGGCTTTGACGAAAAAGCCAGAGCCGCCATGTACGGCTACGACTGGCCGGGAAATGTCCGGGAACTGCGCAACTGCGTTGAAAGCGCCGTCGTTATGTCAAAAGGCAGCCTTATCGTGGAAGCGGATCTTCCCCCGACCATACGGGCGAAAAGCGATGAAAAGTGGATATCAATACCGATGGGATCGACAATGGAACAGGCGGAGCGTATTATCATCCGCGATACCCTGGGATTTTTCAGCGGCAACAAAAGCAAAACGGCGGAGGCGCTGGACATCGGCCGCAAGACCCTGCACAGGAAGCTGTTTGAAGAAAGCGGCGGTTAACGGACAGATGTGAAAACGGCGTTCAATGGGTGGTTCTCCCAAAATAACGAGGAATTTCAAAAAAAACTTGACAGCCCGAAAATTCGGGGGTACCATTCTTTCACGATCGCGTAACCGATTACGCCTTGTGAGGCACGGAACCGTTGTCGTAGTCTTTTATCAAGTTGCGTAACCGGTTACGCAATTATAGTGAATTAATGGGAGTTTTCCCATTACATATTTTTGTCAGCTGCATACAGGAGGAGAAAATGAATCTATTCAGAAGAATTCTCATGGTTGGACTGGTCTTGGTTATGGCGGGGACGGTTTTTGCCGGGCCTGGAAACCAGGGTGGAAGCGGCGGGGCGTTTGATCCGGCGAAAACCCCGGTTGCCGTTGCCATAAGTGTTATGAACCATCCCGTTCACCGGATTGTTCAGCTTGGCTTTCTCAAGGCCGCCAGGGAGCTTGGATATACCAATTCGAAAGTAATCGGCACCGAAGGACCGGATCAGAGCGAAGTGTACGCGGCGGCCGATGCGTTTATCGCCGAGGGCGGAAAGGGGCTTCTGCTTTGGGCGGGGGATTCTACCGCTTTTGAAACCATCCGCAGCGCGGCGTCCCAGGGAGTTGTCGTAGGCATTCCCCATTTCAACCTTCAAACCAACGGGAGAAACCCGGAAGGTTTGGCGTTCGGCATGGCCTGTGATCCTCCCGCTTACGGGCGTCAGGTCGCGGAATTTATGGCGGAAAGGCTGAGCGGAAGATCGGGATCCATAGCGATTACCCAGAACACCAGAAACGTAACGGAAAACGGCGGGTCCGATTCTTTCATTGCCACCTGGAACAGCCTTAAATCCAGATACAATCTCAACAACATCAGGCTCCTTCCGGTTCAGCTCGAAGGCGGCGTCGTGGATCAGGCTACCGCGGTTAACCTCGCCATTATCCAGGCAAACAGGGATATCATAGGCGCGTTCGGACTTACCGGTAACAGCCCCATAACCTGGGCCGACGCGGCGACCAAGGCCGGACGGAGAGACGGAGAAATCCTCATCGTCGGCATGGACGCGACGGAAGGAAACCTCAACTATCTGGATCAGGGCAAGGTCGCGGCCATTGTCGCCCAGCCGCTCTATGAAGAAGCTTACAAGACCATGCAGTATCTGGATACGATATTCCGCGGCGGCACCGTACCGGCGTGGACCGACCTGGACGCCCCCGTTGTCACCAAAGACGGAAGCGGCCCCAACGGTATCGCCTATCACAGGGCTATCGCAGCGGAAGTTGCCACGTTCTTTAAGTAAAAAAGGCACGAAACGCCGGTTTGGAACCGTCTCAAGGGGCTGTTCACTTAGAATAGCCCCTTGTACTATTTTTTTGTGGAGGGGCTGCCTGTTCATGGAAACAACACGTGATGGTACTAACGGGAAACGGGTAACTATCTACACGATTGCGGAAAAACTCGGAATTTCTTCGACTACGGTGTACAGGGCTCTGAATAACAAGACAAGAATAAGCGAAACAACCAAAGAGGCGGTACTTTCGACCGCGAAAGAACTGGGGTTCAGGCCGAACAGCGTCGCAAAAAGCCTTGCGAGGAAACCACTCCACGTTGCCTTTGTTGTTTCTTCGGGGTTCCCCGAATTTCACCGTCATTTTATAAACGGCGCCCGGCAGACCGAAAACGAGCTGCGCGATTACAATGTCAGGGTAGACTATTTTTCCAACCAGGACGAAAACGTCTTTGACGACGGCGCGTCTTTTGTGCGGACGGTGCTCAAAAAGATAGCGGCCGATTCGTATGACGGGCTTCTTTTTCTGGGTACGGGAGTGGACGAGCTTGATTTGATTGCCGGAAAAGGCATACCGATGGCTACCGTCCTCAACGATTACGCAAAAGACAACCGCTGTTTCTTCATTCACTACGATGGCCAGACCGCCGGACGCCTGGCGGGTGAACTGCTTTTCTGGAAGCTTGGAAAGGGAGCCAGAGTCGCCCTCGCCTCGGGTTTTGAACATATTTACATGCACCGGTTAATCGCCGGGGGTTTTTACGAAAAATGCGAGGAACTGTCGCTGGATGTAATCGGTACGCTCTATAACCGGGATACCAGAAAAATAGCCTATGAAAATACGAATACCCTGCTGGAAGAACATCCGGAACTACAGGGAATTTATGTCAATTCATATAACTCAAGCGGTGTTATCCGGAGTATCAAAGAACGCGGTTTGAGCGGGAAGATCGTGCTTATCACGTCGGATATAAACGAGGAACTGGCCCGGTACATCGTGGACGGCACGGTTTCCGCGAGCATATACCAGAACCAGTACCGCCAGGGAAGGCTCGGGCTGCGGTATTTGTACAACTATATCAGCGAAAATCAGAAAATAGACGATATCATCAGCGTAAATCCCGAAGTCATTTTCAAAAGTAATATAAACCGTTACCAAAAGGAGATGTAGGCGTATGGAATATATTCTGGAGGCGAAAAGTATTACCAAAAAATTTCCGGGGGTTACCGCGAATGACAATGTCAATCTCAATGTCCGTTCAGGTGAAATTCTTGGACTTATCGGAGAAAACGGCGCCGGCAAGTCGACGCTGCTTAAAGTGCTTAACGGTATCTATCCGTACGGCAGCTATACGGGGACTCTTGTGCTTGACGGAAAGGAAATCAAGCCGGAAAACACCCGGGATGCCATGGCGGAAGGAATCGGTTATGTTCCCCAGGAAACAAACGTACTGAAGAATTTCAATGTGGCTGAAAATATATATATGTCCGATCTGCGCCTTAACCGGCTTAAACCCGCAGACAAACGGAGTAAAAGCGCATTTGTAAATTTTAGCGTTCTTTACAAAACCACGGAAGCGTTTTTGAAGGACAACAGGATCAATCTGGATCCGAAAGCCGATGTCCGGAAACTTTCCATAGGGCAGCAGCAGATGTTGATGATCGCCCGCGCCCTGGCCACAAACCCAAAGGTGCTTATTCTTGACGAACCTACGACTTCCCTTTCTTCAGGAGATGTACGGCGGCTTTTTGAAGTGGTACGGGAGCTCAGAAAAAAAGGTGTCGGGATTATATTTGTTACCCATAAACTTTCGGAAATACTTGAACTTACCGACAGGGTTACGATACTCCGGGACGGGAAAAATATTTCCACGTTTGAAAGGGAGCAGTACGATTCCGGCAGGATCATAGCGGATATGATCGGGCGGGAGATCAAGAATATGTATCCCCGGCGGGAAAGCAAAATCGGCGGAGAGGTGCTCCGCGTGGAAAACCTTACCGTGGATCATCCCTATATAGCGGATACCAACCTTATTGAAAACGTGTCTTTTGCCGTTCACGAAGGAGAAGTTGTGGGTCTTGCCGGTCTTGTCGGAGCGGGGAGAAGCGAAGTGTGTATGTCTGTCTACGGGCTTACTCCGGCGAAGAGCGGAAAAATATTTATCAGGGGAAAAGAAATCAAAATAAGCAAGACAAGCGACGCGGTAAAACAAAAAATAGGGATGATAAGCGAGGACAGAAAACGTTTCGGTCTTAACTTTGTCTGGGATATCAAGCACAACATCGCCATTTCGAATCTGGATACGCTCGTCAAGGGCCCTTTTGTAAGCTCACAGGAAATGCAGAAAAAGGTTACCCCTTATTACGACAAGCTGCGAATCAAGGCGCCTTCCCTTAACACAAAGGTTACCACGCTTTCGGGGGGTAACCAGCAGAAGGTCGTTATCGCGCGCTCCCTTAATACCCTGCCAGAGCTTATTATACTTGACGAGCCGACAAAAGGGATCGATGTGGGATCGAAGAATGAAATTTACCAGCTCATTAACGATCTCGCGTCCCAGAATGTCGCCGTTATCATGATTTCCTCCGAATTACCCGAGCTTATGGCAATGTGCGACAGGTTTGTTGTTATGGCCGAAGGCCGCGTAGCCGGAGAACTTACAAAATCGGAAGCTACCGAAGCGAAAATTATGGAAAAATCGGTAGTGAGCTTCAAGACGGGGCGACAGGAGGCAAACAATGGCTAGAAAAATCAACCTGGGATACAAAATACTGCTTACTCCGGAAATTGGGGTTCTTATTCCTATTCTGATTCTGGTGGTTTTCACCTCTTTTATGAATCCCAACTTTCTTACCGTGCGTTATTTAACGTCGATCCTCAACGCCTGCGTTTTTATCGGCGCGGCGGCCCTTGCCGAAGCGCTGGTGATTTTATGCGGCGAGATAGACCTTTCCGTCGGTTTCGCGGGGACCATCTCCGCCGTTATGTTCGGGCACTCCGCCATGGCATGGGGTTTCGGGCCGGTACCCGCTTTGCTTATCGCGATTTGTACCGGCGGGGCCGTCGGCTGGCTTAACGGGTTTTTGATCTACAAAATGGGGATAAACAGCTGGATTACCACGCTGGCGACACAGTTTATCTGTCAGGGGCTTGCCGTGACGGTAACGCAGGGAAACCCGCAGTCTATAGACAGCCTGGGGATACAGTCGTTTACCCGGGCGCGCCCTCTTGGTTTCAGCTGGCTTGTTTTTATATTCATTCTGCTGATCGTTATTCTGGATTTAGTTGTCCGGCGTACCCGTTTCGGCTTTAAGCTCCGGGCCGTCGGCGGCAACGCCGACGCTGCGAATATGGCGGGAATCAACGTCCGGTATATAAAATGGGCGGCGTTTGTTCTTGCGGGAATTCTCGCGGCCTTTAGCGGTATTTTCGATACCCTTCAAAGCAATTCCGCGTCGGATACCTTCGGCGCCGGCAGGGAATTCCGGGCGATCATCTGCTGCGCGATTGGAGGCGTCAGTATGGCAGGCGGCGCCGGTTCCATTTACGGAGTGGGGCTTGGGGTTTTGCTTTTCCATGTGCTCTGGTTTTGTCTGCGTATTCTCGGCGTTAATACAAACCTTCAGTTGGTGTTAATCGGCTTCATTCTTATTTTGGCGGTCCTGCTGGATCTTCAGCGTAAACGGGTGGAAGCCCGTAAATCAATTTAGGGGGCCGTGATGAAAATAGACATACGGAAAGGAACGGCGAAAATCCTTCAGGGGGATGAAGCGGGCGTTTTGATCCCTCTTTTTATCATAATGATCGTAACGACAATTTTCAGGCCCGATTTTTTGACCCTCGGCAATTTCAAGGCCATGTTTACCCAGATAACCTTTATCGCCATCGTCGCGCTGGGGGCCAGCATGACCCTTATGGTAGGGAACGTGGATATTTCGACAGGACGGGTAGCGGGGCTCGCGGGCATTATTATGTCTTCCATGGTTGTCGATCACCAGTGGGGAGCGGCCCCGGCGATACTGTTCGCCCTTTGTATCGCGCTTGCCGTTGGTCTGGTGAACGGCTTTCTTGTTGTGTACTGCAACATGACCGATTTTATTGCCACGATGGGAACGCTGTATATCGCCGGGGGAATGCGGTATCTGTTTATCAAAGGATACCAGCTTTCCCTTAATACTCTGGAAGATTTTCCGCTGAACGCCGTTTTTAAGGCGCGGTATGCGGGAATGCCCATTTATTTCTGGATTATGCTTTTTCTGATTCTTTTTATGACGGTATTGATAAAAAAGACCGTGTTCGGCAGGAGGATGCTTGCCGCCGGCGATAACCGGGAAGTGGCTCTGTTGGCCGGTATAAACGTCAATCGTGTCAGGATAATAGCCTACATGGCCTCGGCTTTTTTTGCGGGTATCGCGGGCATACTCATTACACTTGATATAGGCCTTGGCCTGCCGGAAACGGGCGACGGATGGGAATTCCGGGCTATCGCCGGTTGTGTTGTAGGCGGTACAAGCCTTGCCGGGGGCAAGAGTTCCCCGCTGGGTACCCTTATCGGGGTAACCCTTGTTTTTGTCGCTGAAAACGCGCTTATTTTCCTTGGCCTGCCTACCACATTACGGGTTGCTGTCCAGGGCGCCCTGATGGCGGCGGCGGTTATGGTGGATCAGCTTCGCCAAAAACGTAAAATACCCGCCTGATATTTCGGAGGTTGTAATGAAAGTTTTTTTGGTAAAGGAACCGAATGTCGCGGAAATCGTTGAAATGGAAAGACCGGTTCCGGGGCCGGATCAGGTTCTCGCGAAAGTTCTGCACTGCGGGATATGCGCGACGGATGTGTCCATTGTAGACGGTACGCTCAATTTGGGAGAAGGAAACAGTCCCGTATATCCGGTTCGCATAGGCCATGAATGGTCGGGCCGGGTTGTTGAAACGGGGAGCGCCGTGAAACGCTTCAAGGCGGGCGACAGGATGATAAGCGAGACGGGATATTCCTGCGGGGTTTGCGAATATTGTCTTAGGGGCGAGATTAACAACTGCGCGGAGGGAAGGGCAGTGGGAACCATCGGCAATCACTGGCCCGGCGCCTTTGCCGAATATATGCTCATGCCGGAGCGGCTCAGTTTCCACATTCCCGGTAATGTTCCTTCGGATACGGCGGCCCTGGTAGAACCGGCCAGCGTAGGCTTTTACGGGCTTACACGAACCCCCATAGGGCCGGGAACAACCCTGCTGGTAATCGGTACCGGGCCGATTTCTCTGGGCGGCATGGCCTGCGCGAAAGGAGTCGGCAGTGGCAAGATCATCCTTGCCGGCAGAAAGGAAGCCAAGCTGGCAATCGGTAAAAAGCTCGGCGCGGACGTTATCGTTAACATGGAAAAAGAAGATCTCCGTGAAGCGGTAATGCGGGAAACAAACGGACGCGGCGCCGACGTCGTAATGGACAGTACGGGCGCGCCGGGACTGCTTAATTTGTCCGTTTCACTGACCCGGTCTTCCGGCTGCATTGTACTTCCCGGTTTCTATGAACAGCCGGTTAACAATTTTGCCCTGGATAACATCATCGTCAGAAACTGCGTACTGATAGGCGGTGCGGGCGCACCCGACATGCAGCGCCGAATCCTCGATCTGCTGGAACGGGGGCACATCGACCTGAAACCGATGATCACCGACCGGTATCCGTTTGAAAAAATCAAGGAAGCCTTCGCCGCCGTTGGGGAAAAAAATGATACCCGCATCAAAATTATGGTGGATTTTTAGCTTAGGCTGTTCCAAAACTTCAGTTTTTGGAACCGGCTCAACTTTTTCTTGTTGACTGTATACCGGTATACCGGTATACTACTTTTGATAGTTTCATGGGGGCAGGATATGGAAATATCATTCAAAGACAAGGTTGCCGCGGTTACCGGTGCGGGAAGCGGTATCGGCTGTGAAACGGCGAAAAAGCTTGCCCGGGCGGGCGCTTCCGTTGTCGCGCTGGACATAGATCTCCCCGCCGCGGAAAAAACAGCGGCGGAAGCGAAAGCCGCCGGTTTCCGTACAGAGGCGCGGAAAATTGATATTACCGATGAAAAAGATGTCGCCGCCGTATTTTCAAAAATTGAACAAAACTACGGCAAGCTCGACATATTGGTAAACAGCGCGGGAATCATCACGTTTATAAAAATGGACGAGCTTTCCGGCGAACTGTGGGACCGTGTGGTCAATGTCAATTTGAGGGGTACATTTTTCTGCAGCAGGGAAGCCGCGAAGATCATGAAAAAGCAAAACAGGGGGGCCATTGTAAATATTTCGGCCGGCGCGGCCAAAACCGGCGGCATGAATCCTTCTCCCTCCTATATCGCTTCCAAAGGCGGCCTTAACAGCCTTACCTTTCATTTTGCGGTTCAGCTTCACAAATTCGGCATACGGGTAAACGCGATATGTCCAGGCCCCATTGAAACGCCCATGCTGGACGCCCAGGCCAATCTTCCCGGAAACAAGGGAGACGGCAAGGTCAGCATAGTAGCTTCGGTTCCCCTTGGGATGGGGTATCCCGAAGATATCGCTTATGGTGTTCTCTTTCTTGCATCAGATACATGGGCGCGTTATATAACCGGAGAAATTCTGGACATTAACGGCGGCCTGGTTATGGATTAGGGGATTTCCAATGATATACAACATTACCGGTTTTCCTTTTGCCGAATTCGGCGACCCCGGAAAAACCCGCCGGGTCAGGCTGGTGGTATCGCCTGAGACTACAGGTGAGAAGCGCCTTTCAATCGTTTATACGGTGATTCCTCCGGGAGCGGTCTCCGAGGGACACGTACACGCCGATTTTGACGAATATATTTTTTTCGACATAGGCGGGAAGCTCATTCTGGACGGAAAGGATTTTGACGTACCGGAAAAAGCCCTTGTTCACGCGAAGGCGGGACAAAAACATGAATGCGTAAATACCAGCAAGGACAAAACGCTCGGACTTTTCTGCGTTTTTTCGCCTCCGCTGAAACCTTACGGGAAATATCCTGAATTGATTGCGGCAACCAAAACCTATTTGGAGAAGCAAAACTGATGGACTACAGGAATACAAGTTCAATACCGGTGATCAGCCGTTACAAGCCGGAAATGAGCGACAAGGATCTGGAAGACCTGGCCTTGCAGCTTCGCCGGGACGTGGTGGAGTTGACCTTTTATTCGGGAACCAAATCAAGCCATATAGGGGGAGAGCTTTCTTCGGCGGAAATTATGGCGGTTCTTTACGGCGGTTTTCTTAATCTGAGGCCCGAAGAGCCCGAGTGGCCCGGCAGGGACATACTGGTTATGTCGAAAGGCCATTGTTCGGGCGTATTGTATCCGGCGATGGCCTGGCGCGGTTATTTCAGGCGGGATATGCTCTGGAACGAATTCAACAGGGCGCACGGACTTTTGCAGGAACACTGCAATCTTCATCTTCCCGGCATAGAGGCGGCGACCGGTTCATTGGGCATGGGCCTCGCGAACGGCTGCGGTTACGCCTGGGCCATGAAACATGACGGGGAAGACAGCCGGCGGGTCTATGTGCTTTTGGGAGACGGGGAATGTACCGAAGGCCAGACATGGGAAGGAATCGGACTCGGCGCCCAGCTTAAGCTGGACAACCTTATAGCCATTGTGGATTACAACAAATATATCATTTCAAGCACCACATACGACGTTATGGACCTGGAACCGTTTGAGGACAGATGGAAAGATTTTAATTGGCATGTTCAAAGGATCAACGGTCATGATATCAAAGCGCTGAGGAACGCCCTGGAAACGGCAAAAAATATTTCCACGGCCCCCGGCAAACCCCGGGTCGTTATATGCGATACGATCAAAGGCAAGGGTATCGGTTTTATGGAAAAGGACGCTTTCCACTGGCACGCGGGGCACCTTGACGACGCCCTGCGGGAACAGTGTTTGAAGGAACTTGGGTTATGAGCGAAAAGATGATGTACGGAGCGTCCCTTAAGGGGTTCCGTTCCGTTCTGGCGGAAAAACTTGTGGAACTCGGTGCCCGCTACGCAAACATGGTAGTGGTAGACGCCGAAACGGGAACGGCCACCAATATACTTGATTTTAAGGCGGCATATCCCGATCGCTATGTAACAACCGGAATCGCCGAGCAGGCCGCGTTGAGTTTTGCTTCTTCGCTTTCGCGGGCCGGCAAAATTCCCGTTACCCCCCTTTTCAGCTGTTTTATGGCCCGCCGCGCCTGTGATCAGATTTATATTCAGATAGGTTACTCAAAAGCCAATGTAAAGATGATCGGCTGCTATTCGGGGATAACGACCCCCAATACCGGCGCGACACATCAGTCTATCAACGACATCGCGATAATGCGTTCAATGCCGAATATCGTGGTGGTGGAAACCGCCGATCCGGGAGAGCTCGGCAGGGCGCTTGAAGCGGCAATGGCGTACCGGGGACCGGTGTTTATCAGAATGATACGCGGGGACATAGCGAAATACGATGTTCAATGCGTACCGGACAATCAGCGATTCGATCTTTTTAAATCAACCAGGCTCAGGGACGGGAAAGACATATCTCTTGTCGCTTCCGGTCTCATGGTGCCAAGGGCCCTGGAGGCGGCGGACATACTCGGCAAAAAGGGGATTTCCGCCGAGGTTATCAACTGTACGGCCATAAAACCCGTGGACAGGGAAACCATTGTCGAAAGCGCGGGAAAAACCGGCAGGGTGGTAACCTGTGAAAACAACAATATTTACGGGGGAGTCGGCAGCGCCGTCGCGGAATGTCTTTCCCAATATTGTCCGGTTCCGATGAGGTTTGTGGGAATAGAAGATGTTTACGGATGGTCGGGCGATCTTGCGGATCTTTTTGAAATGTACGGACTTACCACGGAAAAAATTCTTGAAAAAGCGGATGAACTTTTAAAATCTTGAGCAGGAGAATGGTTTGTTTTCGGAAAAGCAACTTGTCAATATAGACCTGGTGATGAACCGTATCAGGGAATTTGAGCAGCGGGCTCTTTTGCTCTACAAAGAAGGAGTTGTTACAGGGTCGGTTCATCTTTATATCGGCGAAGAGGCCGTTGCCGCGACCGCCTGCGAACTTCTGGACGAACGGGACTACATTACCAGTACCCACAGGGGGAACGGGCATTGTATCGCCAAAGGACACAGAACCGACTTAATGATGGCCGAGCTTTACGGCAGAAGCACAGGTTACTGCGGGGGAAAAGGCGGTTCAATGCATATTTCAGATCTGTCACTGGGTAATCTTGGGGCGAACGGTATTGTAGGCGGCGGTATGTCGATAGCCGCCGGCGCCGGTATTTCCCTGGGTGTGTATAAAAAGAACGGCGGCGTGGTTTTGTGTTTTTTCGGCGAGGGGGCTTCCAACGAAGGGGTAGCCCACGAGTCGATGAACCTCGCGTCGGTCTGGAAACTTCCGGTTGTTTTTATCTGCGAAAACAACCTCTACCAGGTTTTTACATCGGTAAAAGAAAGCCTTTCGGTAGAAGACGTCGCGGTCCGGGCCGCCGCTTACAACATGCCCGGCGAGACCGTCGACGGCAACGACGTATTTGCCCTTGAAGAATCCCTGGGCAGGGCGATAGAAAGAGCACGTAAGGGTAAAGGTCCGTCGCTTGTTGAGGCAAAAACCTACAGGTGGGACGGCCATTATCCCGGTGACGGTTACTTCCTCGGCGGTTACCGCAGCGTTGAGGAAGTTGAGGAATGGAAAAAGAAGTGTCCTATCAAGAAACTGGAGGACTACCTTCTGGAACGGAAGATAGTAACCGGCGATCAGCTTGGATCTGTGAAAAAGGCAATAGTAAAAGAAATTGACGCCGCCGTTGCGTTTGCCGAAAAAAGTCCGTGGCCGGAAGAAAGTGAAGTATATAAAGACGTGTTTTACGGGGATACGGCGGAATGATTATCAATGTGGTACGAGCCGTAAAAGACGCCCTGGCCGAAGAAATGCGGCGAGACGGCAGCGTTTTTGTTATGGGTGAAGACGTTGAAACCATGGGAGGCGTATTCGGCTGCACAAAGGGGCTTTTGGCTGAATTCGGCCATGACAGGATACGGAACACTCCCATTTCGGAGGCCGCGTTTACCGGCGCCGGACTGGGCGCGGCGCTGACCGGACTTCGTCCCGTGGTTGAACTGCAGTATGTTGATTTTATTCTTTGTGCGATGGATCAGGTGATAAATCAGATAGCCAAATACCGTTACGCGTCAGGGGGAAGGGCAAAGGTTCCGCTTGTTATACGGGCTCAGCAGGGATCGGGCCGGGGAAACGGGGTTCAGCATTCCCAGAATCTGGAAACCCTGTTCTGTCATTTTCCCGGGCTCAAGGTTGTGATGCCCTCGACTCCCTACGATACCAAAGGACTTCTCAAGACGGCCATTCGTGATGATAACCCGGTGATGTTTTTTGAACACAAACTCCTCTATCAGACAAAGGGGGAAGTTCCGGAAGAAGAATACCTGCTGCCTTTTGGCAAAGCCGATGTAAAAAGATCCGGAAAGGATGTAACAATCATCGCCGTTTCGTGGATGGTTCTTAAGGCTTTGGCAGCCGCGGAAGAGCTGGCGAAAAGCGGTATTGACGCCGAGGTAATAGATCCCAGAACGCTTGTCCCCCTGGATGAGGCGGCCATCCTCGAATCGGTCCGTAAAACGGGAAGGGCCGTCGTGGTCCATGAGTCCCATGAATTTTGCGGTATCGGCGCCGAACTGGCGTACCGGATTGGTGAAAAGGCATTTGATTACCTTGACGCTCCCGTTCAAAGGGTTGCCGGATTACAGGTCCCGGTTCCCTATTCAAAAGTTCTTGAAAACAAAATGGTGCCGTCGGAAGAATCCATTATCGCGGCAGTGCGGAAAGTTTTATATCTTTAAGGAGGAATGAAAATGGCTGAATGGAAACTTGTCAATTCGGAAAATGTGGAACCCTTTGTTTGTGATGACGTGTACAGTTCCAAAATGTTGACCGGAGACGAGATGGCGGAACACCAGGTTATCAACATCAACGAAGGTACCCTGAAACCCGGCGGGACGACCAGGGCCGAAGGCCGCGGCGGCGTCCATGAGGAAACAGAAATCTACTACATCATTGAAGGCGAAGGGGATGTAGTGCTCAATGACGAACGTGTTCCGGTCAAGGCGGAGGATATCATTATCATTCCCGGCGGGACCTGGCACTGGATCGATAACAGCAAGGGTTCCAAACCGTTCCGGCTTTTTACCCTTTGGCCGAAGCAGGAACAGAACGGCGTTTTTCATGAAAGGCTTAAAGCCTGGGGAACTTCGGTAAAATATATCGACCGTGATTATACCGAAAAACGGATCGCCGGAAAAAAATGAGTGCGGTAAAATGACAGACTGCTATATTGGCGTGGAAATCGGAGCCAGTAAGGTTCAGGCGGCTCTGGGATACGGGGACGGTTCTCTCATCTCCGTATCCAAACACAGGGTCGTTCTGGAGGACGGCGCCCGTGGCATACTGGACTGGCTTTGCGGTGAAATTCCCGCGATTATCAGAGCTGCGGGAAACGGGCGCAGGGTAACGGCAATCGGGGTGGGTTTCGGCGGGGTTCTTGAAAGCGCCACGGGGGTTTCGCTTGTTTCGAACCAGGTGGAAGGGTGGAAGGACTTTCCCCTGAAAGACTGGTTTGAAAAAACGTTCGGTCTTCCCGTTGTTGTCCTCAATGACACTGTTGCCGGCGGCTGTGGAGAGTACCTTTGTTCGCCGGAAAAGTCAGACGTTTTCTTCTATACAAACATCGGCAGCGGAATAGGCGGATGCCTCCTGTTAAAGGGACGTTTTTATGACGGTTCCGGCTACGGGGGGATTTATTTCGGCCATATCTATGTTCCCGACTGGACAACGAACAGGGCCGGCGCCTACACAAAAGTGGAAACCATGTGTTCCGGTTTCGGCATTGAACGCCGGCTGAACAGTCCGGGCTATGTGCCGGAAAGCTCCCTGCTTTATAAACTTGGCGGGGGGGCCGGCCGCTACAACTGCGCGATGCTTGGAGAGGCGGCGCAAAAAAAGGATGCGTTCGCCCTGGAAGAAATTGAGCGCACGGCCGATTCCTACGCGCTGGGGCTTTCCAATGTGATAACGCTTTTTGGCGCCGAAACAGTTGTCATCGGCGGCGGCGTAGCGAAACTCGGCAGTGTTTTATTTGATCCGGTACGCCGTCAAACGGAAAAATATGTATTTATTTCGGCGGCAAACCGGTATACAATACGACAGTCGGTTCTTATGGACGACGCGGTATTGAAAGGCGCCATAGCCGCCGCCGCGGGAAACACCGCGGTTTTTACCTGATTGCGTTGAGGGACAATATGGAAGGAAGACGGGAAACGGTATTTAACGAGGAGGCGTAGGCATGAAATATCCAAAAGAAACACTCAAGGAAGATGGTCTTGATCCGCGGGTGCTGATAAAGTACATAGAACATACAGTCCTTTATCCGGACACTAAAAAGGAAAAGGTAAAGACCCTTTGCGCGGAGGCGAAGGCAAACGGATTTCCCGGGGTCTGTGTTAATCCTGTTCATGTGGCTTTCGCGGCTTCACAGCTGACGGGAACCGGTATCGACGTCTGTACGGTTATAGGTTTTCCCCTTGGAGCGGCGACTCCCGCGGTCAAAGCTTTCGAGGCATCGGAAGCGGTGAAAAACGGCGCTTCGGGACTCGACATGGTGATCAACATAGGGGCGGTAAAAGACGGCGACTGGGAACTGGTAGAAAAGGATATACGCGGAGTGGTTGAGGCAGCCGCCGGTAAAGCCCATGTAAAAGTGATCCTGGAAAACTGTCTTCTTACCGACGACGAAAAGATAAAAGCCTGTGAAACGGCAAAAAAAGCGGGGGCCAATTTTGTCAAAACCTCTACGGGAATGAGCGGCGGCGGCGCGACCGAACATGATGTGGCTTTGATGAAAAAGACGGTTGGTGAAGATATGGGTGTAAAGGCGTCCGGCGGGGTCAGTAATCTTCCGGTGATTGTGAAAATGATAAACGCGGGCGCTTCAAGAATAGGTACCGGATCCTACATGAAAACCCTGAACGCCCTCAAGGAGGAAAGCCATGCCGGGAAAAATTGACTTTCAGGATTTGCTTCGCCGTGTCGGAAACATTGAACAGCTCGCGGGAATCCGCAGGGTAAACTATGCGTCAGGCAGGCGGGACGGAATACGCGCCTTTGAAGTCTACAACGCCTCGGGGCTGCAGTTTAATGTACTGGAAAGCCGCTGTCTTGATATTTTCAATGTCTGGTATAAAGGGACGCCATTCGCTTTTGTCTCAAAGCCCGGCATGGTGGCAGTGTCCCACGCGGACCTTCACGGGGTGAATTTTCTGCGAAGCGGAGCGGGCGCCGGTATTCTGTACACATGCGGCCTTACCAACGTCGGGCCCGAATACCGGGACGACGGAGCCTACGACATTTTTCATGGACGGGTCAGGTTTATCGCGCCTGAAAATTCCGGCAGCACGGAGGAATTCAGGGACGGCGACTATGTAATGAAAATTTCAGGCGGAATGCGGGAGGCGAGCCTTTTTGGGGAACATTTGGTACTGACACGGGAAATCTCCACGTCGTTTATCAGCAAGACCATAGAAATAAAAGATGTGATTGAAAACAGGGGCTTTGAAGAAAAGGAATTTATGATCATGTATCATATGAACTGCGGTTATCCCGTTGTTGATGAAGGCGTACAGGTCTTTGTTCCCTCAGCCGGAGTAAAGCCCATGAATCCGTCCGCAGAAAAAGCCCTGTCCGAATGGGCTGCCGTAAGCGGTCCCGTGGACGGACAGGCTGAACATGTTTTTGTGCACGACGTAAAACACGATAAGAACGGGATGGTATATGCCGGGGTGTATAATCCGAAAATCGCTCTGGGAATTTATAACTGTTTTTCTTACGATTCAATGAAATATCTTGTAGAATGGAAAAGCATGATGTCAGGCGACTATGTGCTGGGGCTGTCGCCCGCAAACAACCATGCCGCCGGCAGGGCCTTTGAACGGTCGGCCGGTACCATACAGCGGATTAAACCTTTTGAGAAAAAACCCGCCGGAATGAACCTTGTCGTTATTGACGGTGAAAAGGACCTTGCGGAATTCAAAAGAAAATTTGAAGGCTGCGTGCTATGACAAGCAGAGAACGCTTTGCCGGAATGTTTCCCGCAGACTATTCAATCCCCAATGATGTGAGTTTTAAAAATATGAAAAAAATCATAACGTTTGCGAAAAAACCGGGAAGTTATGAGAGGACATGACAGAAAATGGAAACGGTTAAAGTTGTCGTTCAGGGAAGCCTTATATTTGACTTAATTACCAAGGCAAAAGTTTTACCCAGGGTGGGACAGGCCGTTATCGGTACCGGCTTTGGAATGTTTTCCGGCGGGAAAGGGGCGAATCAGGCGGTGCAGCTTGCCCGGCTGGGCGCCGGCGTAACGATGATCGGCCGGATAGGCCGCGATTTTATGGGCGATTTTTTGCTTGAACGCCACAGGGAAGAAGGCATAAACACGGAGTATATTACGCGGGATGAGGAAACGGCGACAAGCCTCTGCGCGATTCATGTGGATGAGCAGGGGCGCAACGACATCATCGTGGTGCCCCAGGCGAACAGCCGTTGTTCCGCCTCCGATGTGGAAGCCGCCGAAGCGTCCATAGCCGAAGCCGATCTTGTGCTGACCCAGCTTGAAACGACCGTGGAGGCAATGGAAAAAACGGTGGAACTCGGCGTTAAACACGGCAAGCCGGTGGTTTTGAATCCTGCCCCGGCGTCAAAAATTTCTCGGGAGATTCTAAAAAAAGTTTTTTTGCTTACCCCAAACGAAACCGAAGCCGAGGAAATTTCCGGTGTCCGCCAGGATCAGTACAGTTGTGAAGAATGGAGAAAACGCGCCGCTGCCGCAATGCACGACCTGGGAGCTGAACGGATAATTATTACCCTAGGGGAAGCGGGCTGTTATTATTCGGCGAAGGGAGAAGAACTCCTTGTACCGGCGTTTAAGATAAAGCCGGAAGACTCGACTGCCGCGGGAGACGCGTTTAACGGCGCCCTGTGTTTCGCCCTTGCCCAGGGAAAATCCGTCAAGGACGCGGTAATCCGGGGAAACGCGGCCGGCGCGCTGGCCGCGTCGCGTTTTGGCTCCCAGGCTTCGCTGTGTACCATGGCGGAACTTTCCGCTTTCCTGGCGGAACAATAGGGAAAAGAAATGACATCAAGAGAACGGATTCTGGAAACTTTGGATCATAAAAAGACTGACAGGACGGCAATAGACCTTGGAGCCACCAACGCCATCGGAATTAGCGCCATGGTGTACAGCAGGCTGAAAAAGCTCCTGGGAATAACGGCGGGTGAAATCAAAGTTGTCGATATCATCCAGCAGCTTGCTGAGCTTGAAACACCGGTTCTGGATGCCTTGGGCTGTGACGCAGTAATGCTTCGTAAACTGGCGCCTTCAATGGGTATACCCATCAAGGGGTATAAGCCGGGTTTTCTTTCCGACGGTACTCCCTGCCTTCAGGCGGAAACCTATAACCCTGAAATGAATGAAAACGGCGAGCTGGTATTCTACAAGATAACCGACGGCAGCGACCGGGTTCACCCTTATCCCGCAGATAATCCGGGATTTGACAGAGGGAAAGTCGTTTCCAAGATGCCTAAAGGTTCACATGCTTTTACCCGGATATACCACCCTTTGGAGCGAGTAGAGACCATTGAAGAACTGAACCGTTTTGTTTTTCCTGAAATTGATGAAGAGGAACTTGATTTTCAAAAAGAGGAAGCGCGGCATCTGTATGAAGATGCCGACAGGGCGGTGGTGGGTATCTTCCACGGCCAGGTCTTTGAATACGGCCAGCTATATTGGGGCTACCAGACCTTCTTTGAAAATATGGCCGCGGAACCGGACTTTGTGACGCATTTTTTCAAACGCCGTACCGAGGCCCTGCTGCGGGATTTAGAAAAATATCTGGCCGCCGTGGGGCAATATATACAGATCATAAATTTCTTCGACGATCTGGGCGCCCAAACCAGCATGTTGATTTCGCCCGCTATGTACCGGGGAATGATAAAACCTTTCCATGCCCAATTATTTGGTTTTATAAAATCTCATTACCCCGGAATAAAAATTTTTCTTCATTCCTGCGGCGCCGTTTACGACGTGATTCCCGATTTGATGGAAATCGGTGTGGATATTCTTAATCCCGTACAGATCACTGCCGCGGGAATGGATCCCGCCAGGCTGAAAAAGGAATTCGGCAAAAAGCTTGTTTTCTGGGGTGGCGGCGTGGACACCCAAACGACGCTGAACCGGGGCAGTGTCGAGGATGTGCGGCGGCAGGTGCGTGAAATGCTTGATATCTTTACCCCCGGCGGAGGTTATGTGTTCAGCCAGGTTCACAATATTGAAGCGAATGTACCGGCGGAAAATGTGCTTGCCGCGTTCACCGCGGCAAAGAATTATATTTTGTCTTATAGGAGGTGATAACTGTGGCCGAATTGACTTCCCATGAACGTATAGCCCGTGCTTATGACAGAAAGGATATTGACAGGGTTCCCATCTTTGATGTTCCCTGGACCACCTCAATTATCCGCTGGCAGAGCGAAGGTATGCCCCGGGACGCGGTTTTTCATGATTTTTTCGGACTGGATAGAATCTGCAAAATTGATGTGGACAACAGTCCCCGGTTTCCGGTCAGGGTGATTGAGGAAACCGATGAATATATCATCCAGACTCATCCCTGGGGCAGTACCTACCGGATGTGGAAAAATAAAATGAGCCTTCCGGAATTTCTTTCCTTTTCCATTACCGACGAAGAAAGCTGGGAACAGGCAAAAAAGCAAATGTTCCCTTCGGACGATCGCGTACCCTGGGATTTCCTTGAGCAAAATTACAGCAATTGGAAAGCCGAAGGCTACTGGATTCGGGCGCGGCTCTGGTTCGGATTTGATGTGACCCATTCCTATTCGGTGGGTACCGAGGCGTTTCTGATAGATATGATGGAAAGACCCGAGTGGTGTGTGGATCAGTTTAATCATGAATTGGATCTGAGCATCGCCCTCCTGGAAAAAGTCTGGGATGCGGGATATACCTTTGACGAAGTTTCCTGGGACGACGATATGGGGTATAAGTACAGCCAGTTCTTCTCCCCGCAAATGTACCGGGATCTTTTAAAACCGGTGCATAAGCGCGCCATAGACTGGGCCCATTCCAAGGGAGCAAAAGCGCACATGCATTCCTGCGGAGATATCCGGCCCTTTCTGCCTGAACTGACGGAAATAGGTTTGGATGCCATTAACCCCATGGAAGTAAAAGCAGGGATGGATCCCGCCTATGTAAAAGAAAATTTCGGAAACAAGCTCCTGCTTCGCGGTGGTTTTGATCCCCAGGACTGGAATAACCATGAAAAAACGGAGGAAATCATCCGGAAACGGCTGCCGATTCTTATGGAGGGCGGAGGTTATTTGTTTGCCTCCGATCATTCCATACCTGATTCAGTCAGCCTTGAGGATTACCGTTTTGTGATAAAACTTGCCAAAGAAATCGGAAGATATTAGTACAAGGAGGAAAAGCAGATGGGAAAACCCATGACAGTGGATTTAACGGACAAGGTGGTTATTGTAACGGGCGCCGGAGGCGCCATTGGTTCGGCCATGGCGCTTGATTTTGCCCGGAACGGGGCAAAGGTAATCGTTTCGGGCAGGACGGTGTCAACGCTTGAGGCAACAGTGGGCAAAATAAAGGCAGCCGGAGGTGAGGCATCGATAATACGGGCCGATGTGGGGAACAAGTCCGATGCGGCCGGTCTGATTGAGCAGGCGGTAAAAACATACGGCCGGCTTGATGTGCTGGTCAACAACGCGGGCATTAACGGTGGTCCGGAATACCGGAAAAAAATACACGAATATTCGGACGATCTTTGGGACAGGATTATGAATACCGATTTGAACGGCGTGTACTATTGTTCAAAACCTGCCGTGAATTATATGATTGAACACGGCGGCGGTTCAATCATCAACGTTTCTTCAATCGTCGGCGTTATACCCCTCAGGCTGCAATGCGCTTTTGCCGCGGCAAAAGCGGGAGTGGTGAACCTTTCCAAAGCGATGGCCCTTGAACTCGCGGAAAATAAAATTCGGGTAAATGTTCTTTGTCCCGGTTCGGTTATGAACGAAGGGGTAAAGGAACTGTTTTACAACGATCCCGCCCGTTCCGAGGCGATACTGTCACATATACCAATGCACAGGCCCGGAACTCCGGAAGAAATGGCGGGACTGACCTGTTTTCTTGCTTCCGCTGAAGCTTCGTATATAACCGGCGCTGTCTTTATCGCGGACGGCGGATGGACCTGCGGCTATGCGAGGGATTTTTAAGAAGCGCTTCGCTGCGGGCGGCGCCTGCGGCGGGTATCAGGCTGCGTAAGGAAATAACACATGGGAACAGTTGTCGTTTTTGGAAGTTTTGTAACGGATCTGACGAGCAGATCAAACGGGCTGCCGGTTCCCGGCCAGACCATCCTGGGGAACAGCTTTAAGAGCGGGCCGGGCGGCAAGGGTTCGAACCAGGCCGTAGCGGCTCACCGCTGCGGGGCAAAGGTACAGATGGTTACCAAGGTCGGGGACGATGGTTTCGGTACGGCGGTAAAGGAATTTTATAAAAAAGAAGGAATGGATACATCGTTCTTTTTTACCGATACGCAAAAGGCGACAGGCGCCGCGCTTATTATGGTTGATGAAAAAACCGGCCAGAATATGATTGTGGTTACGGGAGGCGCCTGCCAGAATATTACAAAGGACGAAGTTGAAAAATGCCGCCCGCTTGTCGAAAGCGCTTCCATCCTTTTGCTTCAGCTTGAAATTAACTTCGACGCCCTTTTTGATGTTATTAAAATGGCGCATGAAGCCGGTGTTACCGTGGTCCTCAACCCGGCTCCTGCCGGCAGCATACCCGATGAAATAATGGCCATGATAGATATAGTTACCCCGAACGAAACAGAAGCGAAGGCGTTTACCGGAATAGACGTAAAAACAAAAGACGATGCCAAAAAAGCGGCGGAGGCTTTTTTTAAAAAAGGCGTAAAACAGGTTGTTATTACGATGGGGAGCCTCGGCGCCTACGCCAACGACGGCAAAAAGGACGAATTTTTGCCCTGTCTTCCGGTGAAGGCGATTGATACCACGGGCGCGGGAGACGCCTTCAACGGGGCGTTTGTAACGTCTTTGGCCGAAGGAAAAGACCTGTTTGAAGCGCTCAGGTTCGGCATTGCCGGTGGTTCCCTCTCAACGACAAAACCGGGTACGGCGCCGGCTATGCCTTCAAGAAGCGAAATAGACGCGGCGCTAAAAGGGTAGCGGTCCGTGCTTGTTCTGCCGTCGAACCGGCAAAAATATGGGAGAAATGCCGCGAAGGCAATATCCATTTTAAAGCCGCTTTTCTTTAAGAAGCCTCCTCATGTATTTTTCGATATTTTCAAGGTGCTCAAGTACTGCGTCGTATGCCGCTTGGCTGCAGCCTGAACAAATGGCCTTTATAATTGCATCGTGTTCTTTTATGGCCTGACGAGGCCTTTCCGGTATATGAAAAGTATTAACGGCTATAACATGAATTTTGTAAAACTGATTAAAAAAAAGTTCACTTAGGCCGGTGTTTTCAAGATAATCGACAAGAGTTTCGTGAAATTTTTCATCAGTAAAAGTAAAACCGGCCAGATCAAATGGCTTTCGAAGCTGCTCTTTTTGTTTGATATAGAGCCGCTCCAGTTTCTTTATCTCTCCTTTACTGCGGACAGATTTATCTCTGGCAAGCTGGGCAGCCGCATAGCCTTCAATTGCGGCACGAATTTGGTATGTTTCAACTATATCGTCAACGGTCATTTTGCAGACCGAAAAGCCTTTGTTGGGAATAATTTCTATCAATTTTTCACGCTGGAGCTGCTGCAAGGCAACCCGTACCGGCGTACGGGAAAGGCCGATTTCTTTGGCCAGCTTGGTCTCCGAATAAAACTTTCCCGGCTGAAATTTGCCCTGCAAAATGTTTTCCCTCAGATATGCATAGGCGTTGTTGTGCAGAGGTACGTAGGATTCCATAAAAAAATCTCCAAAAAGTAAAAAAAATCCTTGACAGTATACCGGTATACCGGTATACTGTCAAGGATTTTTCGAAAAAACTTAAAGAGAGATTTGACGTGAGCTTGATGATAGACCGAAAGATACTGAAAAAAGCGACATCCATGAGCAAAACGGAGCGGCGTGCGACTGAAGCATTTTCAGAAGTACCCGGTACGCAAGAGGAAAAAGGGTGTACTGCTCCAAAACAGAAAGATATGATGGAAAGGAAAATCTCCGGCGTCGCCGGGAGAAAAAGGAAAAAGGTCGGCTAATTGTTCGTTCGAAGGTTGACTTTTTACGGGAGAAAAAATGCCGGATAAAAAGACAGTAACCATTGTACAAACAAGTCTTGTTTCACATCAGCATCTGAACGAACTTTTTGCAAAAATTATTCCCGAGGCTGAAGTACACAACATTATTGATGACAGTCTCTTAAAGGAAGTGAGCAGCCGCGGTTCCATTACTCCTGGCATTGTGAACAGATTATGTAAATATTTTGACGCGGCCGCCTCCATCGGATCGGATCTTATTTTAAATCAATGTTCTTCTGTGGGGGAAGCGGCGGCCATTGCTGCAAAAACCGTCGGCATACCGGTACTTCGTGTGGATGAAGCCATGGCGGAGAAAGCCGTTGAACTGGGTAAAAAAATCGGCGTGGTTGCCACGGTCGCGTCAACCGTTTCTCCTAGCTGTAACCTCGTAAGGGCCAAGGCGGAAGCCGTGGGAAAGATCGTGGAGATAGTACCGTATCTGGTAGACGGCGCCATGCATGTTTTGATGAAAGAAGGCCGCGAAAAACACAACGCCCTGGTTAAACGTACCGTTGTGGAATGCGCACGGGACTGCGATGTAGTGGTGCTGGCACAGGGCAGTATGGTTGTGCTGGTTCCCGAATTGACCGATATAACGAAGCCCGTATTGTCCAGTCCCGAACTGGGAGTGCAAAAGGCCAGGACCGTCCTGTTTGGTAAATAATTTTTTGTGAACACAAGGAGGAGAAAGAAATGGCAGGCGGTTACTTTAAACGGGTACAGAAATTAACGGCTACCCGCTATTGGATCAATAATCCGACAAGGGACCAGGCAAAAAAAGCCATTGAATGCGGCGCCATAGGCTGTACGCTTAATCCATCGTATATGTCAAAGGTTCTTGAAGAGCCCTGTGAAAAAGAATTTGTACTGGATAAAATAAAAGAACTGGTTAAGGCCGAAAAGGATAATACCGCTGTCGCCGAAAAATTGCAGACTTTTCTTGTTACTACTATCGCGGAACTGTTTCTGCCCATCCATGAGGCTACAGGCGGAAACCAGGGAATGGTGAGCATTCAGGGGGATCCTTTTAATGAGAACGCCGGACATATTATAGAGTACGGGCGTCATAACGCTTCACAACTGCCGAATATTACCCCGAAAGTTCCGGTTATTCCGGAGGGGCTCAAGGCAATCGGCGTTTTGCTGAAAGATGGAATTTCCATTAACTCAACGGAGATCTTTGCCGTACAGCAATTTCTTGACGTGGCCGAAACGTACAATGAATCCGTAAAGGGCATGAAAAATCCTCCGACTTTGTTTTATTCACACATAATAGGCATTTTTGACGAATATTTGCAAAATTACGTGAGAGACAATAACGTTAATATCGTTCCCGACGTGCTCTGGCAGGCCGGAACCGCGGTCGCGAAAAAAATGGAACAGATTCGCGTTGAACGGGGATACAAAATCCGCATGATTTCAGGCGGCGCAAGAGGTATTCATCATTTTACGGAAATGGTAGGGGCGGAAAGCTGTATTACAATTAACTGGACGGGCGCTTCCGATCTTCTTTTGGAACAAGACCCCATGGTCATTCAGCGTTTTTTGCAGCCAGCCCCGTACAGCGTTCTGGATGAACTTGTGATGAAATTACCTGACTTTAAAAAAGCGTATGAAGCGGGCGCAATAAAACCTGACGAATACGAGGATTATGGTCCCGTACAGCTTTTTTTTGGTTCTTTCAGATCGGGGTGGAAAAAGGTTCTTGCAGTTATAGAGCAGTGCCGCAAAGATTGTCGTCTTTGTTAAATATACCGGACTTGTTCGACAACCCGGTTGGTTGTCTCACAAGTCCTTGCAATTTCTCGCCTTACGGCTGCGAAATTGCGGTATTTTAGTGGAAGTTGTTCGATACCTGAAGTTATCGAACAACTCTA
>JAIRWM010000151.1 GCA_031268975.1 Treponema sp.
TATACCCATCCCTTCACCATACTCAGGCGTTCCGCCTTCGAAAATGGTTCAGGGACGGGCACCCGCCCGCCGCGCCGCGGCTGCGGGAAGGCACCATGCTTTATGACCATTTTCGGGAAATGTGCCGCCGTACGGCGCAGGCGGCGGCCCGCGTAACAGCACCCGGGAACGGCCAAAGGGCCCACCCGGTAACCGCGGACGGCAACGGCATGCGCCCCGGAACACAGAGCGCCCTCGCCACGGATACGGCGAAGATACCGCGCTCGGAGGAATATAACAGGCGCACACAGAGAAACGGCGCAGGCGGGTGTCAGCAGGAAGGGCGCGGGCCTGCCCGCGCCCTTCCTGCTGACAGGCCCCGCCAGTTTCGCCCCTGTGCGCCTGTCCCAGCCACGGGCGCGGTATCTTCGTTAGGGGATACCGGAAGAAAACTACAAAGCCGTCCGGGGACGGCGGGACACGAAGGGGAATTATGTAACGGCATCAAGCAGCAGTTCCCACAAGCGCCTGAACGGATCGATTTCCGCCCTGACCCGCTTGAGAAAGCCGGTGTCGGAAGCGGAAGGCTTTTTGCCCGCCGCTCCCGCGTATTCGGGAAAATGCGACCACAGGTAGTCAAGGTCGCTAAGCAGGCGGGGAATGCGAGCGGTGTTCCGCCCGCCGGAAAGAATTTCCCGCAGTTCGCGGAGCATCCCCAGTTCCTTTCCGGCAAACGCCGCGAACTTTTCCCGGTCTTGCGGAGACCGGCCGCCGTCCGCCTGAGCTTTTCGCGGCGGCGGTAGAGCCGCCGTCTGCCGGCCGCCGCCAAAAAGCGCGTCAAGGGCTTCCGGCGCCGAAAGCGCTGCCAGCCCCAGGGGCAGGCCGGTTCCCCGAATATCGTGTATGTTTTTGTCCTTCGAGAATTCTTCCTGGAAAAGGTTCCGGTACGTTCTCATCGCGGGATTGCTGAATACCGTAACGCCGGTTTTTGACACTGTCTGAAATACCCCCTTACGGAAAGCCGCTTCGGCGTTAATAAGCCCCCGGAAACGGTTTTGGTTTTGGAGCGAAGCGGCGTGGCCGGGGCTGCCCCGGGCGTGGGTTGCGTCCAGCGTGAAGGAAAAATCCATGCCCGCGGCGAGGATCGGCCCCTTCGTGAGCTTTTTCGCGAGGGCGACGGCGGTAAGGCCCACCGAACCCAGGGGAGGGAATACGGGCAGGGGAAAACATTCCGCTATCCGTCCCAGCAGCGCCAAACCGGTCCAGGGCGTCAGAAAAAAAAACGTTTCCCCGCCAAGCAGTCCCGTGGTGGCCGGATACGCGGAAAGATCAAACGCGGCGGGGATACGCGAATTCCGCCCTCCGATAAAATCCCTGACATTCCAGAACTGGCTTTCCAATACTACCGCCAAATCCGGCCGAATGCCCCGTTCAAGCAGAACCGGAATGCAGGTATCAACGCAGATTATTCGAAACGGAAGTTTTCCGGGGACGGTAACTTCCCGGTTCCGCGAAGAAACGCGCTCCGCGAGGGCGTTGAGAAAACCGTCAAGGGAGGGGCCCGCCCCAAGAACAAGAACGGGATCCGATTCGTTGAAAAAGCCGGGAAGCTCCCGCGATTGGCAAAGGGCCGAAAGGTTTCTGATGGTGTTTCTGGCGTAACGGCGGCCGAGTTTTACCAGTGTCATCGCGTTGCCCCACTCAATGGCGATGTCGTCGGCAAGGGCGGCTTCCATGCCCGCGTAGACCTCCGCGTCAAGCTGCCAGCCTCCGTTGAGTTTCAGGGGGATAACCCGGCGAAAGGCCCGTCCGCCCCATGTTTTTCTGACCAGGGCGCAGAGCGCGGCCGGATTCTTTTCACCGGTAAGAAGCAGGCGGGGATGGGAAAATACGCGCCCGGCGGCCTGCGAAACAGAAAGCGAAAGAAGCTTTTCGTCGGTTTCAACGCACAGAATTGCCGAACCGGGATTAAGCCGTGAAAGAAACTGTTCAAGGCCGTAGCCAAAGAGCGGCGACGGGCAAAAGTACAGCGTTCTTTCCATCTGGGGAACTTTTTCGGCGGCTTTTTCGGCCCGGCCCGCCGGTTCTACTGTTGAAAGGAGCGTCTTGCTTTTGTACTTGAGCGAATTGCCCCGGCGGGCCGGTGTTATTACCGGAAGGCAGCCTTCGCCGTCCCGGCCCCCTTCATCCGCCATTAAAATTGCGAAGTAATGGATGCCTGAAAGTATGTCATAAGAAAGTTATCCCTTGTTTTTTCGCTGCTTGTCACGGCGGTACGGATGTCGGCTTCATTTATGCTGTCGCTGCGGTGGCGGACGAAAAAATCCGCCGTGAGCGCTTTTCCTGTCTCATCTTTGACCGTTTCTTCAAGCGCTTCCAGTATGACCACGTCTGTTCCCAGCGTAAACGGAGCAGAGGGGCTGTCAAGGGGAACGGTAAAAGCCCTGTGCCAGAAGTTTTCGTTGTAGATCGCTTCCCTGAAAGCGGCGTCGTTTGTGTCCAGCGTATTAAAAACCGGCAGATTGCCGTAATTAAGGCTGACCGGTCCGAACAGTTTTATTTCAAGACCCGCGTCTTCCGCGGCCTGTTCAAAGCCGTCTTCCCCCAGGCGGGAAACGAATTCTTCCGCCCTTGCCACAAGCCAGCCTTCCACAACGCCGCCGGCCATTTGGGACATATAGGCGCGTACTTTCGCAAGATTTTCGCTCTGGGACAAATCCGCGGCATAGGGATTCTGTTCGGCGCGATAAAACGCCCAGCCGTTCGGATCCTTGACGATATCGCTGTATTCCCCGTTTTTCAGGGAAAGGACTGTCTGACGTTCGGTTTCGTCGGGAATCATCGTATAAATATCGAAGGCCATACGGACTCCCATATCACCGCCCTGGTCCTTGTATGACACATCCGTGGACCGGGTTCTGGCCGCGTCTTCGAAATTCATGCTGCCGTTCAGCACCGAATCGCGGACCTGCCGGGCGTCTTTTTCGGAACCAAGCGTGATTTTTGACAGATGAACCATGTTAAAAGGAGCCGGGTTGGAAGCGCCGTACGAAGCGACTTCGCTGTCCGGGTAGGCGGACCGGGGGAACATGACCATCCGGAATGTCCGTTCAAGGGAACTCATCTCCCCGATAAGTTTTTTTTCTCCGGTTGAAACAGGAAGGCCGCCGTACGCGTTTTTGTACTGTTTTTCTATGTAGTCTTCTTCCGTCGCTTTCCACAGGGAAGACAGCCTGTTTTTATCATAATTACGATACTTTGTCACCGAAAAACGGCCGTTCTCAAGGAAATCGGGATGTTGGGCCATTTCCCGGTTTACCTGCTCTTCGGGCGCCTTGTAACCGGCTTTTTTCATCTCGTCAAGTACAGCCGTATGAGTCAGCGCCATATAAAACGCCTGCTGCCACATCGTGGAATCGTTTCCGGAAAAAAAACCGTAGCGCGAAAAAAGATCGACGGTTCTTCCAAAGTAGTTATCCTGCATGACATTTATGGGGATGTCGCCATAGTATCCAAAAGCGGGATTGGCCCTGTCCGCGCCGTCCCCTATATTGGGGATCGCCGGAAGAAACACAAAGGCTACGATAACGAGTACCAGAATCGCTATAGTTCCGATAAAAAGCGGCGGGTTCGCCTTTAGACGGTGGAACAGGCCTTCCGCGTCCGATTCTTGATGCTTTTTCTTCGCCTTTGCCATGCTTCTTCTCCTTGACCACATAATGAATGAATAGGGGAAAATAGTAAAGAGCATAAAGCGGCCGCGACATGGATGTCGACTTGACGTAAACGCGCCGTTTTGATATACTTTCCAGGACATTGGGGGCGTAGTGAAGTTGGTTTATCACGCTGGCCTGTCAAGCCGGAGATCGCGGGTTCAAGCCCCGTCGCTCCCGTCGCGAAAACCGCCTGTGGCGGTTTTCGTTTTGAAGTTTCCTTCGGAAACTTCATTGAAGGCCGTCCATACGGGCGGCTTTTTTTCCGTTTTCGGGCAATAGCGCAGTTGGTAGCGCGCTTGGTTCGGGACCAAGAGGTCGGCGGTTCAAATCCACCTTGCCCGACAAGGGTATCACGCCGCCGGGGCGCGGCCGGCCGGGGCGCGTGGCGGCGGTTTCCGCGTCCCCTCCGTCTTGACAAAACCCGGCGCCCCGCGTAGCCTTAACCATTATGGTGGACGGCATCCTTATTGACACCCTTGACCTGAAAGCCCGCGATTTTGCCCTGCGCTGGAAAGATCTGATCAGAAAAGCGCCCCAGCTAAAACAGTACAACGAAATGGAAGACGCCGCCCTTATCGAGGCAGACGCCCCGTTTTATCCCCTTTTGGGCAGAACCCTGGACAGGGGGCTTGACCGGGCCGTTGTCGGGGACTTCTTTGTCAAACTGGGGAAAAGCCGCATGGACGAGGGTTTCCCTGTATCGGAGGTGATTTACGCGGTAAGCCTTACCGAACAGGTTGTAATAAGCTACCTCATGACGGACTTTGTCCTTGACAGTACCGTCAGGATGTATCAGGCCATGGGGACGGTAAACCAGGTCGCGGAATTTTTCCTGCTGGGCTGTTTTTATTTGACGAAAGGTTTTCTTGAAGCGACGTATACAAAAATGAATACGAACGATGCCGTATCCGAAGCGTTTTTGCGGAAATACTTTAAGGATGACTTTTTCTTCAAACAGTAAGGTGCAAAATAACCTGGTTTGGAACGGAGTTGTTCAACAACTTCTGATATAAAAAACGGTATAAAAAAAACGGATGTCCGAAAAGTTTGAAAAACTTCCAGGACAGCTCCGGATGGGGATTTTGTGGATATCGGCGAACGGCTTGTTAAAGCTTTGGAATTTGAAACAGTTTTCACCATACGGTTTGCCGGTCTGGAAATTCCGGTAACCGAGACCGTGGTTATTACCTGGGTTGTTATGGCTGTTTTGGTCGCCGTCTCAATTCTTGTAACGCGCAATCTAAAAACCATTCCTTCCGGCGTTCAGTCTCTTTTTGAAGCGGGAATCGAGTTTCTTGAATCTTTTTCAAAGCAGTATTTTGGCAGACGCGCCGGACTTTACGGCCCGTATATCGGGACGGTTTTCCTGTTCCTCCTTGCGGCGAACGTTGTCCCCGCCCTTACCCCGGCGGCCGCGGGCTTTGGCGGCAGGGTCTTTGAGCCCCTTTTTGAGATAAAGCCCCCCGCGCGGGACATCAACTTCACTGCGGCGCTGGCCGTTATGTCCATATTGATCGTGCTGGCGGGCGGCCTTAAAGCCCGGGGGCTCAAAGGCTGGTTTAAAAATCTCCTTCATCCTGTGCCGATAATGCTGCCGTTTAACATCCTTGACTATGTCATACGGCCTTCTTCGCTCTGTCTGCGGCTTTTCGGCAATATGCTCGGCGGGTTTATCATCATGCAGCTTATCGGGGCGGTTGTTCCCGTTTTCCTCCCGCCGGTTTTTTCCCTGTACTTTGATTTTTTTGACGGCCTTATACAGGCTTTGGTTTTCAGCTTTCTTACGACGCTTTTTTTATCGGAGGCGGTTGAAACAGGCTGACGCAAAAACGCGGGACTGTCCCCGGGGCTGTCCATGAAGGCGGACTTTAGTCCGGGCCGCTTTTCAGACGGTTTTGCGGTAACCGCGCGGCCCGGAGCGGTTGGGGGGCCATCCCGGACGGTTCGGGAGTCTTCCCGGACGATTCTGGAACATTCCCGGACGGTTCTGGAACATTCCCGGACGATTCTGGAACATTCCCGGACGGTTCGGGAGTCTTCCCGGATGATTCTGGAACATTCCCGGACGGTTCGGGAGTCTTCCCGGATGATTCTGGAACATTCCCGGACGGTTCGGGAGTCTTCCCGGATGGTTCGGGAAGGTTCCCGGACGGCGGCGGACCGGCCCCCAGGGCCGGTTTCGGGGGAGTACATCCCTCCGTATCAGTAGAGGTAACAAGGAGTTTTTATGGACAATTTAATGTATCTTATCGGCGCGGGCATCGCGGTGGTAACCGGTCTTGGCGCGGGCATCGGAATCGGGATTGCCACGGGCAAGTCCGCCGAGGCAATTTCCCGGCAGCCGGAAGCTTCCGGAAAAATTCAGACGGTGTTTTTTCTGGGAATTGCCCTGGCGGAAGCGACGGCAATTTACGGTTTTGTGGTAGCCCTGCTGTTGATCTTTGTAAAGTAACATGCTTGATTTTTCCGTTACTTTTTTTATCACCATCGTCAATGTGCTTGTGCTTTTCTTCCTGCTCAGGAAGTTTCTGTTTAAGCCGGTTGGTAAATTTATCCGGGACAGGTCCGAAAAGATTCAGTCCGACATTGACAGGGCGGAAAAAGAAACCCGGCAGGCGAAGAAGCTTCTGGAAGAATGTGAGAAAAAGCTCGCGGGCGCCGATGCCGAAGCCGAAGCCATTATCAGGGTAGCGCGGGAACATGCCGAGGCGGAGGCGGAAAAAACGCGGGAAAGCGGAAGGGCCGACGCGGAACGTTTTGCCGCCGCCGCCAGGGTTCAGGCGGAAAACGAACGAAGGGCGGCGCTGGCCGTCTTCCGTATGGAGGCCGCCGCTCTTGTGGTTACGGCCGCGGGCCGGCTTTTAAAACGGGAACTGGCGGGGGAGGAACATGTCCGTCTTGCCCGTGAAGCCCTGGAAGAGCTGGAATAATGTTCAGAGCGGAACCCTGGGCCGACGCTTTTCTGCGGGCCATGCCGGCTGAGGCGGCGGGACAAAACGAAAACGCCTTTGAAGCGCTGAAACGCTACTGCCGCGCGGCCCTTATGATTCCGGGAGAGCCCGCCGGTACGACTGCCGCCGGGCGCCTTGCCAAAGTTGTCGGCAGGGCGCTGGAAAAAGCCGGTTACGGTGCGCCGGATAGCGCCGCGGCCGGCGCGCGGTACGCGGGGGATTTTTTTCTCCTTATGGTGAGGAAAGGCCGCTTTCGCGAGTACAAAAAGATCATCAGTCGGATACGGGAACGTATGGATAAAAACAACGGAACGGTACGGGCGTTACTCGAAACGCCCTTTGAACCGGATGCGGGTTTTATTGAACTGGTGAAACAACGGCTTCGGAAAAAAACAAACGCCCGGGAAATCGTGATATGTTCAAAGATTATCCCTGAACTTATCGGCGGGTTTAGGGTCAGAATGGGGAGCGTACTTTTGGACGGGAGTCTTAAAACCCGGCTGGTAAAGATGGCTTCAAAGCTCGGCAGGGAGAATTGAATGGCGCAGTTCAGTGAACTTTCAAGGGCACTTCAGGAAGAAATAAAGAACTGGAATGGCAAGACCGCGGAAAATACCGTTGGCTTTGTTACGCAGGTAGGCGATTCCGTCGCCTCCATATACGGGCTTGACGGCGCGATTTACGGAGAGCTTGTGGAATTTTCCTCCGGCGCTTCGGGCATCGTGCTTAACCTGGAAGAAGACGGTGTCGGCTGTGTGCTTCTGTCCGGGGAAAACCTGGTCAAAGACGGGGAGGAGGTCCACGGTACCGGCAGGGTGGTGTCGGTTCCTTCGGGGCAGGGGCTTTTGGGCAGGGTGGTCAATCCCCTGGGGGAAGCCGTCGACGGCAAAGGCCCGATTGCATCTGACGAATATTTGCAGGTCGAGTCTCCGGCCCCTTCGGTAATAGACCGGGGCAGTGTCGATACGCCGCTTGAGACCGGAACCCTTTCGATAGACGCGATGATACCCGTAGGACGGGGACAGCGGGAACTTATCATCGGGGACCGGCAGACCGGCAAAACGGCGCTGGCCGTGGACGCGATCATCAATCAGCGGGGGAAGGATGTATACTGCGTGTACTGCGGCATAGGCCAGAAATCCTCGTCGGTGGCGGCGATTATCCGCAATCTTGAAAAAAACTTTGCCATGGGCTATACGTTTGTCGTGCTGGCTTCCGCCGCCGACTCAGCCGCGCTGCAATACCTTGCCCCGTATTCGGCCTGCGCCATGGCCGAACATTTTATGCGGAAAGGGAAAGACGTGCTTGTGGTGTACGACGATCTTTCCAAACATGCCGTGGCGTACAGAACGATCAGCCTGCTTTTGCGCCGTCCTCCCGGACGGGAAGCGTTTCCCGGCGACGTGTTTTACCTCCACTCCCGGCTGCTTGAACGGGCGGCGAAGCTGTCCCCGGCGAAAGGCGGCGGCTCGATCACCGCCCTTCCGATTGTTGAAACCCAGGCGGGGGATATTTCATCGTACATACCGACAAACGTAATTTCCATTACGGACGGGCAGATTTTTCTTGATTCGGAACTTTTTAACTCGGGCTTTCGTCCCGCGGTTGACGTGGGTCTTTCGGTAAGCCGGGTCGGGGGAACGGCCCAGTCAAAGGCGATCCGCAAGGTGTCCGGCAGGCTCCGGCTGGATCTTGCCCAGTACCGGGAAATGGCGGCGTTTGCCCAGTTCGGCAGCGACTTGGACAAGGCGACCCAGGACAAGCTTGCCCAGGGCCGGCGGCTTATGGAGGCGCTCAAGCAGCCTCAGTTTTCGCCCATGCCCGCCGAAGAAGAAACGGCGGTGCTTTTTGCCGCGGTAAACGGATATTTAATGGACGTGAATGTAGAAAGCGTACGTGAATTTTTAAGGAAGCTGCTGGAGTATCTGCGGTTGAAATACTCAGGCGTTCTTGAAAAAATCGCTTCACAAAAGGCGCTTTCGGCGGAACTGGAACATGAGCTTGCCGGGGCGGTTGAAGCTTACAAACAGGTAAAGCAAAACCAGGAACGGTAATGGCAAACCTGCGAGACGTACGCCTGCGGATGAGGGCGATAACCCAAACCCTGAAAGTAACAAAGGCCATGAACCTCATTTCAACATCGAAGTTGAGAAAGGGCAGAAGGGTTCTTGAGGATACCGAGCCGTTTTTTACCCGCATACAGAAAACCATGTGCGATATCCTCGCGGGACAGAAAACCATGGAAAGCCGGTTCCTCGCGGCACAAACACGGCCCCCGGCGTCTGCCGGGCCCGCCGCCCCGGACACGACGGCGCCCCGGCGCAGCGCGGTGATTGCCGTAACAAGCGACAAGGGACTTGCCGGTGGTTACAACGCCGCCGTGTTCCGGGAAGTTGTCTCCCTGTGCGAAAACCTTTCCCGGCCGGAAGGAGGCGGGCGGCGGATGTCGCCGGTGCTGATCCTTATCGGGGCAATCGGATACCGTTATTTTATCCGTTCGCCCTATGTCATTCTGGAAAATTTTTCTTTCAAGTCGAAGCTTCCCGATATGGAGGACGCCAGGGAAATCTCCGACTATATCATTTCCCAGTATTTGTGGGGAATGTTTGACGAAGTCCACATTGTCTATACCCACATGCACAGCGCGGTAAAGCTTCTTCCCCTGCGGAGACAAATACTGCCGTTGAACGCCGAAAAGCTTCAGGAAGAAATAGAGAAGTCGGGCCGGAAAAAACGGGTGGAGCTCCAGTTTGAGTACCTGCCCTCCGAGGAAGAAGTTTTCGACGCGCTGGTGCCGCTGTATGTCAAAGGGATAATTTACGGCTGCCTTGTTGAATCCTACGCCGGTGAGCAGAGCGCCCGCATGGCCGCCATGGACGAAGCAAGCAAGAGCGCCGAGAAAATGCTTGGGGCGCTTGAACTGAGCCATAACCGGGCGCGGCAGGCGGGAATAACCCAGGAAGTTACCGAGATTGTAAGCGGCAGCGCGGCGCTGAGCGGGTAGAAAGAGGAGAACGGCTATGGAAAATACCGGGATGATTACGCAGATAGTAGGGCCTGTGGTTGACGTGCGCTTTGAGGAAAACAAGGTTCCGTCAATATTGAACGCCCTGAAAGTGAATGTTGCCCCCCGGACTCCGGGCGAAGAAAGCCGCGGCGTAATACTGGAAGTGCTGCAGCATATCGGGGACAACAAGGTTCGCTGCGTCGCCATGGAAGCCACCGAAGGGCTGGCCCGGGGGCTCGTCGTGGAAGACACCGGGAAACCGATCAGCGTTCCGGTCGGGGATTCTGTCCTGGGACGCATGTTCTCCGTTACCGGCAGGGTTATTGACGACAAGGGCCCCTTTACCTACGGGGAGGTCGCGTCCATTCACCGTCCCGCTCCCGGCTTTGCCGAACAGCGGCCCGCGACGGAAGTGTTTGAAACCGGCATCAAGGTGATTGATCTTGTCGCCCCCTACGCCAAAGGCGGAAAAATCGGCCTGTTCGGCGGCGCCGGGGTGGGGAAAACCGTCATTATCATGGAGCTTATCCGGAATATTGCCACTGAACATTCCGGCTATTCGGTGTTCAGCGGTGTAGGGGAGCGGAGCCGGGAAGGCGCCGACCTCTGGAAAGAGATGAACGAAAGCGGGGTTATCGACAAAACGGCGCTGGTTTTCGGCCAGATGAACGAGCCTCCCGGCGCCCGTATGCGGGTCGCCCTGGCGGGTCTTACCATGGCCGAACACTTTCGGGATTCCGGTGATGAAAGCTCCGGCCCCCGGGATGTGCTGCTTTTTATCGACAACATTTTTCGCTTTATCCAGGCAGGCGCCGAAGTTTCCGCCCTGTTGGGCAGAATCCCCAGCGCCGTCGGCTATCAGCCGACCCTGGCCAACGAGATGGGCGCGCTTCAGGAACGCATCGCCAGTACCCCCAATGGTTCGATTACCAGTATACAGGCCGTGTATGTTCCCGCAGACGACCTTACCGACCCCGCGCCCGCCACGACATTTGCCCACCTTGACGCGACGACAACCCTTTCCCGGAAAATCGTGGAGCTTGGGATATATCCGGCGGTAGACCCCCTGGCTTCCAGTTCCCGCATTCTCGATCCGGCGGTGGTCGGCGGCGAGCACTACAACACGGCCCGCCGTACCCAGCAGATACTTCAAAAGTACAAAGAGCTCCAGGATATTATCGCCATTCTGGGCATGGACGAACTTTCCGCGGAAGACAAACTGCTTGTGACCAGGGCCCGCAAAGTTCAGCGGTTTTTCAGCCAGCCGTTTTTTGTGGCGGAAAAATTTTCCGGCATCAGCGGCCGGTATGTGCCGGTTAAAGACACCGTTAGGGGTTTCAAGATGATTCTTGACGGTGAATGTGATTCAATCCCCGAACAAGCGTTTTTTATGGCAGGCGGCATCGACGACGTGCTGGAACGGGCAAAGTAATGGCCGCGCTTTTCCGCTTCGAGGTGTATACCCCCTACCGCCGGTTTTTTGCCGATGATGTGGAAGCGGTTACCCTTACCTTGAGCGACGGGGAAATAACCGTGTACGCAAATCATTCCTTTTTTACCGCCCCGGTTGTTACCGGGATCCTTAAATTAAAAGACAAAACAGGAATCTGGAAAAACGCCTTTATCGCGGAAGGTTTTCTCGAAGTTAAAAGCCACAACACAATACTTATGGCCGATGCCGCCGAATGGCCGGAGGAAATTGACAAAGACCGCGCCCTTGCCGCCAAAGCCGCCGCCGAAGGAACCATCACATCAAGTACTTTCAAGTTTGAATCGGCCAACGCCGAATCCGCGCTGCGCCGGGCGAATTTCCGCCTTGTGGTAAAAAACATGCCCGCTCCGGCGGCATCCCCCTGACCCGGCCGGCGCTCCCTCCGTAAAGACGGCGCGTCAGGACTTGACTTTCATCCGCTTGTGTGATTTTATTGTGATACGCGACACTAGCTCATCCGGATAGAGCAACGGCCTTCTAAGCCGTAGGTGGGCTGTTCGAGTCAGCCGTGTCGCGCTTTAAGCGGGCGTTGTTCAGCAGCCGGCGTTGTTGAACAATTTCATTCGGGAAAATTCTGGAGGTAATTGTGATGATAAAAAAAACGCACATAATCGGTTTTTTGGCTGTTTTAATGGTACTTTGGGGCTGTACTTCACAGCCAATGACAAAAAATGTTGTTAATGATATTGGCGGCATAATGGATATCAACCGGTTTCAGTATTATACATCTTCCGATATGAGATTGACCGCTACTGAAAGAGTGCGGGAACAAAATGTCGATAGAAGCGGCGCTGCCAATGTAAAGGAAATAGCGTTTCGGGATATCATAGTAATAAGCAAAAACACAATGGGCGTTTTAATGGATTCAGGAACGGACGAAGACGGCTTGATGATATTGGAAATCTGTTTTGAAGAAAAAGCGACGGACAGTGACAAGCGGTTGGTATTTAAACAGGAAGGGCCGGGGTTGGAGAATAAATTTTATGTTGTGTATACCGATCCCCGGAGCCGGATACTAAAATACGGAGATAATGAATACAGCCTTGAGACAAGTAAGGGGGAGCGGGTGTTCTTGCAAATAAAAATAAACAAGAAGGAAATAGAAAAAGAGCGGATTAGAAAGGTGAAAGGAAGGAGGATAGAGTATTGATGGAAAAGGCTGTAAAAATAACGGCGATATCGGCGGTGGCCCTCGCGGTGCTGCTGATAGCGCTCTTTGCCGTGATCCCCGCGGCTTTGTCAAATACGGCGAAGGCAAAACCTGCGTTACGCAATTGCGAATAAAAAGAGAATTTTACCACGAACAACCAACCATCACGAATAAAGCCGGAATTTCCGGCAGCGGATCCGTGTTTTTCGGGTGGTTGGTGGTTAAATTTCCTAAGTTCTCGTAAGGTGAGCGTAGGCAGAACACTGGAAAACGATAATTGTGGTACGGGACACATGAAGGCACATGATCATTTATGTTTGGCAGAAAAGATACTTTCTTTCCAAAAAATCTTTGAAACTGTTGTTAACGGCATAGTGGAACCTGAGAAGATACTAAAACCGTATTTTTCGTCTGAAAACGCCGTGCTTTTTAACCGGGACTGCCTTGAAATTGTATCCCGTATTCCTGAAAACACGATAGACATGATTTTCGCCGATCCTCCCTATATGTTGTCGAACAACGGCGTTACCTGTCAAAGCGGACGTATGGCCGCCGTAAATAAAGGCCGGTGGGATAAAAGCAGCGGATTCGAGGAAGACTCAAAATTTCATGATACATGGATAGCGGCCTGCCGGAGAGTGTTAAAGCCGGAAGGTACGATATGGATTTCAGGAACCTATCACAGCATTTATCAATGCGGATATATGCTGCAAAAAAACGATTTTCACATTCTCAATGATATATCGTGGTTTAAGCCAAACGCCGCCCCTAATTTAAGCTGCCGGTTTTTTACCGCCTCACATGAAACGGTACTTTGGGCGCGGAAAGATAAAAATGCAAAACATACGTTTAATTATGAAGAAATGAAAAACGGATATTTCCCGGAAGACAAAATGAAAAAGCAAAATACCCAAATGAGATCTGTCTGGTCCATTCCGGCGCCAAAAATCAGTGAAAAAGAATTCGGCAAACATCCCACTCAAAAACCGCTGGATTTATTGGTACGAATAATAAAGGCGTCAACCAATAGCGGTGATATAATTTTGGATCCGTTTAACGGAAGCGGGACAACAGGAATTGCTTCCGCGTTGATTGGAGATAGATACTATATCGGAACCGAGGTCGATACCGGCTATTGTGAATTAACCGCGAAGCGGCTGCGGCATATTGCAAACAAAAATACGGACTAGTTATTTTCGGAAGGATTGTAAACAGGAATGAAATAGTGGTTGTGAAAAAATGTATGTTAATAATGGCACAAAAATATCCTGATGAAATAAAAGCAATAATCGGCATTGACATGGCGATGCCGGAAGCATACGATTC
>JAIRWM010000192.1 GCA_031268975.1 Treponema sp.
GTCGATTTTGTCGGACGCGCCCTGTTCTTTAAGCTGGCTTTCCAGGTTGGAAAGCATGCCGCCGGGAACCTGGGACACGAGTATACGGGTGTCCGCGCCAAGAAAACTGGATTCGAATTTTCTATAGTTTTTCCGTACTTCCCTGAAGTACGCGGCGATTTCAAGCAGGAGATTGATGTCCAGGCCGGTATCGTATTCCGTACCCCGGAAAATTTCGACCATCGTTTCCGTGGGGCTGTGGCTGGTACCCATAGCCAGGGAAGAAATAACCGTATCGAGAATTTCCGCGCCGGCTTCTGCGGCTTTGGTAAGCGTCGCGACAGACATGCCGGTTGTCGCGTGGGAATGGATTTCAATGGGAAGATCGACCGTTTTCTTGATCGCTTTTACGAGGTCGTAGGCCGCGTACGGCTTGAGAAGCCCGGACATATCCTTGATCGCGATTGAGTCGGCCCCTATATCGGCATATTTTTTGGCAAGCTCGGCATATTTTTCTATGGTATGAAACGGCGTTACCGCGTAGGAAATGGCGGCCTGAATGTGCTTGCCGGTCTTTTTCGCGGCACTGGCGGCCGCCTGAAAATTCCGGGGATCGTTGACCGCGTCAAAAATACGGAACACGTCGACGCCGTCTTTAGCCGCCGTTTCGACAAATTTAGCCACGACATCGTCCGCGTAATGCCGGTACCCAAGAAGGTTCTGGCCCCGCAGAAGCATCATTATTTTGGTATTGGGAAGGGCTTTTTTCAGCTTCTTCAGCCGATCCCAGGGATCTTCGTTTAAAAACCGTATGCAGGAATCAAATGTGGCCCCGCCCCAGGCTTCCAGGGCAAAAAAGCCCACCTCATCCAGCTTGCCGCAGACGGGAAGCATATCGGCGGTGACCATACGGGTAGCGAACAGGGACTGATGGGCGTCCCGGAGCACTAAATCTGTCAACTTTACTTTAGGCATACATTCTCCTGTTTTTGATGAATGGACTTGTGAGACAACCCGGTTGGTTGTCTCACAGTCTTTGCAATTTCTCGCCTTACGGCTGCGAAATTGCGGTATTCTAGCGGAAGTTGTTCGATACCTGAAGTTATCGAACAACTCTAATGAGCCCTGCCCGGCATTAACGGGAAAGGCTCTGCTTATCCCGCGTGAAAAACCACACGGGGAACGCTACTTTTCCGTTTTGCGGTATTCGGTAACCGCCGCGGTAATCGCCGCCGCTACCGTTGTCGTCTTTACCGCCTGCGCAGGCGCAGCACCGGCGTCCCTGTCCGCGCCCAGCGCGTGAAGGATCTTTCCAACCACAGTCACGGCGACGACCATAATGGCCAAAAACCCGAATACGATCGCCATGCCAAGCACGGTAAGTATACCGCTCTGACCCAACATATCCATTATCGTCATGCAAACCTCCGCGTTTTTTCAAACGATTTCTTTGGAATCGAGAAACTTGTCCTCTGTCATTATTTACGCCGGTTCCGGAACCGGTTTATTTTGGACCGCTCTAATGAGTATATGGATTTGTCTATTTTGTTTCAAGCCACGAGCAGTAACTATGCTTGCGGAAAACGGGCTACTGTCCCAAAGCATCCTTAAAACCGGATATTTGCCAAGAATGAAAAATATATATACTTTGGCAAGAAACGCCCTGTGTTTTTGCTCTTTCCCCGGACAACCGCCGGATTGCGGACATCCTCATCTTTGCGCGCTCCCGCCGTCATAGCTGCGCCGCAAAGAAAAGTTATCCGTAAGGCGAAACGGCCCTCAGGAGCCCTTAAAGAAACTGTTATAACGGTGTAGTATACTGGGTGTATGTTCCGGAATTTTCTTTTCACTTTAAGGAGAATCAAAACCTACGCTCTTATCGGCGAAAGCGGAACGGGCAAAAGTTTCCGGGCCAAGCTTGTCGCCCAGAAATACGGCATTGATTTTATCATTGACGACGGGCTGTTAATCCGGGACAACCGCATACTGGCGGGCCATTCGGCGAAAAAGGAAAAAACGTTTATGGCCGCCGTCAAGACGGCCCTGTTCGACGACAAGACCACAAGGGACGAAGTGGCCCGGAAGCTCCAGGGAGAAAAATTCAGGAAAATACTGGTGTTGGGAACGTCGGAAAAAATGGTCAACAAAATAGCGGCCCGGCTCCAGCTTCCCGGCCCGACCCGGCTTATCCACATCGAAGACATCGCGAGCCAGGAAGAAATTGAACGCGCCATCAGAACCCGCAAAATCGAGGGAAAGCACGTTATACCGCTTCCATCGATAGAGGTAAAGCGAAACTATCCGCATATTTTTTATGACGCGATACGGATATTAAAACACCGGGGTTTCGCCGAAGCCCTTGGCCCCACGCCAAAGGTACACGAAAAATCTGTCGTGCGCCCGGAATATTCAAAGCGGGGAAAAGTTATCATTTCCGAAGCGGCACTTTCCCAGATGGTTATCCACTGCGTGGATGAGTATAATCAGTATGTCCGGATAAAAAAGATCGCCGTAAAAGACGATGACGCCGGTTACCGGCTTGTCATTACGATTGACGTGCCGTATGGAACCCAGCTTGGGGGGAATATTCATGAACTTCAGAGCTATGTGATCGATAATATAGAAAGATATACAGGTATTTTGATTGAGGAAGTGAACGTTATTATCGATAAGATAATTCAGAAGGATAATTAGGAGGATCTAATGAAACGATTTTTGCCGCCGTTGTTCGCGATTTTCGCGCTTTGCCAGACCGCCGGCGCCCAATCCTGGATTTCCATGAACCAGGGAAGTTACGAAATCCGTTCAACTGTGGACAGGCCCAGTACCGCCCTGCTTGCCGCCGAACTGGAACAGCGGTTTGAAACCTACAACAGGGTTTTTCATTTTGACCCTTCAACGCTTCAGCTGCCGTTAAAGGTCAGATATTTTACCGGCAAAACCGAATACGACAATTATATCGCTTCCAGAGTGACGGAAGGCGCCCAGCCGGCGGAAGGGGCGGTATACCTCCATTATTCCGCGGCGGAAGACCGGGAACTGGTTGTCCTTAAAGGAGCGGAAGCCGATACGCTTCCCTATCAGGCGTTTATTCAGTTTTTACGGGCCTTCGTGCCCAATCCCCCGCCGTGGATGCTGGGAGGCTTTGCCGTATATTTTAACACCCTGTCCTTCAACGCGGGGACAAAAACCCTGGAGTATCAGGAAAATCTTACCCTGCTTGACACGGTAAAAAAACAGGAAAACGTGTCCTTAAAAAATGTGTTACTGGCGGACTCCGCATCGGGTATACCGGACGCCGCGCCATCCGCCGGAGCCCGGCGGGACGGCGGATCTTCCGGTTCCCCGCAGAATAATTTCCGCGCCCTTTCCTGGGGGCTTGTTTCGTTTTTTCTGAATAACCCGGAAAGCAGTTACTTTAGAATCCTTACCGATTCCTTTATGCTGCTCAGACCGGACGCTTCCGCCGAAGCTAACGCCAAAGTCGTGTACGACCGCATTTCCCTTTTCGCGCGCATGGACGCCTTTGAATCGGATTACAGAACTTATATCAGCTCCAGAAAAACATTCTTTGACCTCGTCGGTGAAGGGCAGGCGGCCTATGGCGCGAAAAATTACGCGGCCGCGGCGGAACTGTTCCGGGAAGCGCTTCTTCTTAAACCGAACAACCCCGCTCCGTTCTTCTACCTTGGCCTTATCGCCTATGACGAAAGCGATTACGACACTGCCGAAAAATGGTATACCGGCGCCCTTGCCCTCGGCGAAGATACCGGCCTTGTCCAGTACGCGCGGGGAGTCAATGCCGCGGCCGCGGGCAGAAAAGCCGAAGCCGAGGCGTTTTTGCGGGAAGCGTCGGCCGCGTCACCCCAAACGTACAAGGCCCTGGCAGATGATCTGATCAGCCGGCTGAAATAGAGGCGGCGGCGGCCGGGACAAGGTATTTTTCGAGGTACTCCGCACGCACCCGCAGCAGTTCATCCCTTGGCAGCCGGGAAAGAACTTTCCAGCCCAGGTCGAGCGTCTGATCGATGTCCCGGTTCTCATGCTCGTCCTGGGTAAGAAAATCCGTCTCGAATTTTTCCCCGAACGAAAGGTATTTTTTGTCAACGTCGGAAAGTTCTTCTTCCCCGATAATACTGGCAAGGTTGCGAATTTGCTTGACTTTGGAATAGGCGGCAAAAAGCTGACTTGAAAGATCCTTGTGATCTTCCCGGGTCATGCCGGGCCCTATGCCGTCTTTCATAAGCCGTGAAAGGCTGGGGAGCCCTGCCACCGGGGGGTACACTCCCCGTTGGTGCAGTTCCCGGTCAAGAACAATCTGCCCTTCGGTAATGTAGCCGGACAAATCGGGTATGGGGTGACTGATGTCGTCATTGGGCATGGTAAGTATGGGAATCTGGGTAATGGAACCGGAAGACCCCTGAATTTTTCCCGCCCGTTCATAGAGGCTGGCAAGGTCCGAATACAGGTAGCCCGGGTAGCCTTTGCGGCTGGGCACTTCGCCCCGGATTGAAGACACCTCCCTGAGGGCTTCGCAGTAATTTGTCATGTCGGTCATAACGACAAGAACGTGCATGTTCTGTTCGTAGGCCAAATATTCCGCGGCGGTCAAGGCGCAGCGCGGCGCGACAAGCCGTTCCAGAGAGGGAGCGTCGGCCAGCGAAAGAAACACCACCACGTTTGTCAGCACCCCGGATTTTTCAAAATCGTCCAGAAAAAACCGGGCCGCGTCGTACTTGACTCCCATCGCGCAGAACACAACGACAAACGGTTCTTCCCCGCCGGAACCGCCGTCCCCGCCGCCCGGACGCGAAGCGGTTTCCCCCGTATTCTCTCCAGAGGAGAGAATACGGGCCTGCCGGACTATCTGGGCGGCAAGCTTGTTGTGGGGAAGGCCGTTTCCCGAAAATATGGGAAGCTTCTGCCCCCGGATAAGGGTGTTCATTCCGTCTATGGCGGAAATCCCGGTCTGGATAAAGTCCCGTGGATAAGTCCTGGCATAGGGATTGATCGGCAGGCCGTTTACGTCAAGGCAGGTTGATGAAATGATATCGCCGCTGCCGTCTATGCTTTCGCCAAGCCCGTTAAACACCCTGCCCAAAAGACCGCGCCCCACCCGCAGTTCCATCGGTTTTCCCAGAAATTCGACCCTGGTATCGTCGGCGGAAAGGCCGCTGCTGCTCCCGAATATTTGGATTGCCGCCCATTCGGATGTCATGTCGACAACCCGCCCCAGACGGCGGCCTTCGTTCCGGTCGTACACAGCCACCACTTCGTTGAAGCCCACGCCCTGGCTCCGTTTTGTAATCACCACGGGCCCTTCTATACGGGTAACTCCCCGGTATTCTATCCCTTTCATTTACAGCAATTCCTTGTTCCGGTAGCTCCGTTCAAGCCTGTCCAGGGCGCCTGTCATTTCCTGTTCAAATTCGACAAACGCCTTTGCGTCGTCGTTTTTTATTTCGCTTTTCAGCCGGGAAAGCCGTTCCCGAAGCGGCCGCGCCGCCGGGCCGCCCCCGCCGGAAGAAGTCTCCCCAGCATCGGCCTGTTCCCCGGCGCCAGGAGACTTCTCTTCGCGTTCAGCTTCCGGCTCTCCCCAGTCCGCCGAAGCGGCAAAATCCGCGGCGTCGGTGCGGGAAGTCAGCGTCATAATCCGGTACAGCGGCGCACCAAGCTTGATGCACAGCTGCGCGCGCCGGTAAAATTCCATGATGATTTCAAGAAGCCGTATCTGTTTGGCGGGTACGCAGTACATGTCTACTTCGTCAAAACTGTTTTGCTGCAAAAACCCGTCTTTGATTATTTCCGAAACAACCAGCACCAGGCGTTCCCCATCAGGCAGGGCGTCCGGCCCGATAAGCCGTACAATCTCCGCAAGACGCTGTTCTTTTTTCAATAGCCCCAGCGCTTCCTGCCGTACCTCTTCCCACGACGGGCTAAGGCGCTCCCACCATGCCTTTACTTCCCCGGCATACTCGGAATAGCTGTCGATCCAGCTTATCGCCGGATAATGCCGGGCGTTGGCCAAGTCCCTGTCCAGGGCCCAGAAACAGCGGATAAAGCGCTTTGTATGCTGGGTAACCGGCTCCGAAAAATCGCCGCCCGGCGGAGACACCGCCCCGATAATAGAGACGGATCCTTCCCGGCCGTTCAGGGTGGTTACCCTGCCGGCGCGTTCGTAAAATTCGGCAAGCCTGGTGGGAAGGTAGGCGGGAAAGCCTTCTTCCGCGGGCATCTCTTCCATGCGGCCGGAAAGCTCCCGCAGGGCTTCCGCCCAGCGGCTGGTGGAATCCGCCATAACGGCCACGTTAAGGCCCATGTCCCGGTAAAATTCCGCCAGGGTCACGCCGGTGTACACGGAAACTTCGCGGGCGGCCACCGGCATGTTGGAAGTATTGGCGATAAGAATTGTCCGTTCCATAAGGGAACGGCCGGTGCGGGGATCGACAAGGTGGGGAAATTCGCTGAGCACGTCCGTCATTTCGTTGCCCCGCTCACCACAGCCTATGTAGACGATTACGTCGGCGTCGCACCACTTGGCTATGGCATGCTGGGTCATCGTTTTACCCGTACCGAAGCCGCCGGGAATGGCCGCCGTCCCCCCCTGGGAAAGCGGGAAAAAAAGATCGATAACCCGCAGCCCGGTTACCAGGGGTTTTTCCGGCGAAAGTCGTCCGGCGCAGGGCCGGGGCGTCCTTACCGGCCACCACTGGGCCAGGGAGATTTCTTCACCCGCGCCGGTCCTGGCCACCGCTTCCGTACAGCGGTATTCTCCGGCCGGTGCAAGTTCGGTGACAGTTTTCCCTTTAATACCCGGCGGAACCATAATTGAACAGGCAACGCTTTCCGTTTCCTTTACCGTTCCAAGAACAAAGCCGGAACCAATAACCGCCGAAGCGTCGAATTTTGGATTGGGAATAAAGCTCCATTTTTTTTCGGGATCAAGACTTTCCGGGCGGACCCCGGGAGTCATAAACGCGCCGGATCCCGAAGCGGCGGCTTTTTCGTACAGCAGCTTTAACGGCCGCTGTATGCCGTCGTAAATTGTACCGATAAGGCCGGGGCCCAGCAGAACCGAAAGCGGACGGCCGGCCGATACGGCGGGAGCGCCTATCATAAGCCCGGTATCGTCTTCGTATACCTGGATAACCGCTTCGTCTCCTTCAAGGCGTACGACCTCTCCCATGATCCGGTTTTCGCCGACTTCAACGACATCGAACAGACCGGCTTTTCCAAGGCCGTCCGCCCTGATAATGGGACCGGAAATACGCTTAACTCTGCCCTCAATCACGGCCGGCCTCCCGTTCCTTCTCCGGCGGCAGAATCCGCCGGGTCAAAATCGGCGGCGTCGCGGCCAAGCAGGGCCGCGGCAAGTTCCGCCCGGCTGTCCAGAAGAAGGCTGCCCGCCGCGGCGTCTACGGAAGAGACAATCCGCATGCCGGGAAAATCCAGCGCGACGGCAGACAGGGAACCGGCGGTGGCATAAAGGGGATCCTGTTTTTTTGAAAGCGGCTCCCGTTTGAGAACTTTTTTTACCACGCGGTCAAGTTCGTCCGGGTCAAGGCCCCGGTAGAGTATTGTACAGGAACCCTCTTCGCCGCAGGAAGCGAGCCGGCCGGAAAGTTCCCGTTCAAGAACGGAAAGAATTTTTTCCCGATCCAGGGAACGCAGAAAAGCGTCCATCGCGGCGGAAAGAAAACCCTGAATTTTTTCCAGACGTATCCTCCGCCTGTCCAGAGGCAGCCGCGCCATAATTTCCCGGCTTTCGTTATCTCCCCTCCGGCGGTAATTGTCTTCAGCTTCCCGCAGCGCTTTGGCAAGCTTTTTGTCCCACGCCGATTTTGAGGCCGCTTCGTTTTCACCGGCTGTTTTGAGTATTTTAAAGGCTTTTTTCCGGGCGTCTTCGAGGATTTCCCTGTCCAGCGCCTCAGTTGACTGTAACTCTTCCATGAACCTGCTTACACCTGAATCCCTACAGCTTCCCGTATCGAGTCCACCAGGGTTTTCCGTCCGGGCAGCCTGCCAAGCGGGCCGGGGATTTCCACAACCAGGGGATACCGGCCGGTAAGCTGCCAGTCGGTAAGCGCCCGGCCAAGCCAGTCGGCTACTTCTTCCGTAACGATAAGCACCCGGCAGTTCCCGGAAACATCGTCAAACCCGGTACCCGGCAGCACCGCCCCGGCGGTTTCATCCCAGTTTTGGGTCAGCTTTTTGAACGCCTCAAGTGCTTCATCGGGCCCCAAAACCTGACCGCCGCGGACACCGGCAAACCGAAACGCGGTAACAAGTTCGGGGTCACCCAAAAAAAAGTAATCCATCCGGGGGCAATCAGAATATCAGAATAAGCAGGGCCACAAGAAAGCCCCACAGACAGATGCCTTCGGCAAGGCCCGCGTACGGCAGGGCTTTGCCGGAGAGCTCCGGATTCTCGCTCATGGCTCCCATTGCCGCGGAACCTATCTGGCCGACGGCTATGCCTCCGGCGATACAGGATATGCCCACCGCAAGCGCCGCGGCAAAGTATTTCCATACAGCCTGGCTCTGCCCGGAAGATTCTTCCTGGGCAAAAACCGGAACGACGGAAACCAGCGCCACCAGCAGTAACAACAAAATAAACCGCTTCATAACATCCTCACTTCCTGAACCGGAACGGCTTGAATTCCACTCCGGTTTCGGTAAAAAATTTACTGAAAAATTCGTAATACTGAAGTCGTACTACCTGTATGGCCACTATCATTCCTTCAAGAAGAATGATAACAACATTACCAAAAATCATAATCCCAAGCGAAATCATTCCGG
>JAIRWM010000196.1 GCA_031268975.1 Treponema sp.
ATGTATTGATGGATCGATTCGCCTGTTTCTTTCTTGAAAAGCATTCCCAGGTAAGCGGGATTCAGTTTTGTTTTATCGGCAAGATAACGGACGCTAAGTTGTTCCGCGTAATGCTGCACAATATACCTGATAATGTTCTGTATCCTGCCGTCTTTTACATCCGCGCCTATATTCAGAACGGTTAATTCATATATACGGTGTAAAATAAGGAACAAAAGCCCCGCGCATTGCAGCATATAACCAGGCTGCCGGACAAATGAAGCATGTACAAGCTCATGGAAATGCTGGACAAGGTCGGGAAGCATGCCGATACGGCTGAACTGGGGAAAGGGAAGAAATACAACCTGATTTCGGATATCCCGCAGTTCAAAATTGACAGAAAAACAGTGCATAAGATTTTTGCTGTAGGTAGCCGCTTCCTTTAGTACGCCTTCCTTAAGGCAAATCAGATCCCCCGGCATAAGTTCATAAGGAACCCCGTCGATGACATACCGCGCCCCGCCATGGACACAATAGGTCATATCAAACCTGTCTACCAGATGTTTTCTGATAACCCACCACGGATGGCATTCCCGGTATACCAGGTAGTTGATAACCGGGAAAAGGCTTTCCTCTTCTGTAAACATAACGCCGGGTTTATTTTCCGGATACGGTTTCATAATAACAAGAATAGCCTGGCAGATAGGAATTGTCTATTATTTTTTAGGATGTCTCTTCAAAATCTATAATTTATACCTAATTATTTGAAATTTGGGAAATATACAACCGGAAAAAAACACCGCATCATATTTACATGCAAACAGTTCAGCCTGCAAAATCAGCGTTGACCGGAAAGCGGCGTTTTTGTAATTACATCAGACGCTATGGGGTTTTGTACCTGTTATTGCTGCCGCCCGTGGCGTTCTTCTTTGTCTTCCGTTACGCGCCGATGGTGAATATCCTTATCGCGTTCAAACAGAACAACTTTTTAAAACCCGTTTGGGAGGTGCCCTGGGCAGATAACCACGGCTTTCAGTGGTTTATCCAGGTGTTTCATAACCGGGATTTTCTGTATGCCCTGCGCAATACCGTCATGCTGAACCTCCTTGATCTTGCGCTGGGCTTTCCCGCTCCCGTTATTCTGGCGATAATCCTCAACGAGCTCCGTTTTAGTCTTTTTAAGCGTATTACCCAGACCATAGCCTACATGCCCCACTTTCTTTCATGGATCATCATTTCGAGTCTGGCCCTCCGTCTTTTCGCCCCCAATCCGCCGACCCAGGGGCTTATTAACATTGTACTGGGCAGAATGGGCCTTGCACCGGTTCATTTTCTTGATGAGCCGGTACACTGGGTTTTCACCTATATCTTCCTGGGAATCTGGCAGAGCATCGGCTGGAATACAATCATCTACCTTGCCGCTATTACCGGCATAAACCCGGAACTGTACGAGGCCGCCACCGTGGACGGCGCGGACCGCTGGCGGAAGATATGGCACATCACCCTTCCCGGTTTAAAGGCTACGATCATCGTTCTTTTGATTATGAGCCTGGGCCGTATACTCGGTTCCGAATTTGACAGGCCTTATACGCTGAGGAATGATCTGGTAAGCAATGTTTCAGGCGTTCTTTCGATATTTGTGTACAACTACGGCATTAAGGCTATGCGCGTTTCCCTTGCCACCGCCGTCGGCCTTTTTCAGTCAATAGTGGGACTGATCTTTGTTTTGTCGGCGAATGCGCTGGCGGAAAAAATGGGTGAACGGGGAATCTGGTAGGAGCGGTACATGAAAACAAAGACAAGGGCTAAAACATTAAGCGCAAATCCGGTAACTTTCGGCGACTGGATGATTGTACTTATCTGTCTCATGATTATTATCGTCTGCCTTCTGCCCATGGTGAATATGCTGGCCCGCTCCCTGTCAAGCGCCGAAGCCCTGGTCATGAACGAGGTAACACTGCTTCCTGCCGGCCTGAATTTTGACGCCTATAAAACGGTCCTTAGGGATGCCCGCTATACCTGGTCGCTGCTGTTTACCGCCATGCTTACCGTTGTTTGTACCTTTCTTTCACTGACCATGACGACAATCTGCGCCTACCCGCTTATTTATAATCAGCTTAAAGGCAGAAAAATTATCAATACCATAATGATTATCACCATGTATTTCGGGGCGGGTACGATTCCTACCTACCTGCTTCTGCGTTCCCTTAAAATGCTTGATACGGTCTGGGTGCTGATAATCCCCAATTGTCTTTCAGTGTTCAACATGATCATTATGAAAAGTTTTCTTTTAAGCATTCCCGGCAGTCTCCGTGAATCCGCGGAAATCGATGGCGCGGGGCCGGTAAAAGTACTCTTAAGAATTTACCTGCCGCTTTCAACGCCGGTACTTGCGACGCTGGCCCTTTTTTACGCCGTAGGCCGGTGGAACGGCTTTTCCGACGCCCTCATGTATGTAAAAAACAGGGAGCTCTTTCCCATTCAGCTTTTGTTATACAACATTCTTAACAGTACCAACAGCCTTGAGGCATCGCAGAACGAAGGGTTTACCACGCCGGGCCTTGGCGAAACACTACGGGCCGCTACGGTCATGTTTGCTACCCTTCCCATTCTTATCGTGTATCCGTGGCTGCAAAGATATTTTATAACCGGCGCTACCCTTGGCGCGGTTAAAGAATAGGCGTAATCGTTCCTGTATGGGTGCGAAAACAAAAAAGAGGCGAGACCTCAAAAAATTCACATTGGAGGAAAAGAAATGAAAAAATTGTTTGCGGCCTTGATGATTACCGTTGTTGTCTTTTCGGCATTTGCCGGTGGTCAGCAGGGATCGGGTGGAGGCGGCGGAACAACCGAATCCGGGGCGGTAACGGCGCCTGTGGAAATTAACAGTTCCGTACTCAACCAGCTTGGTCTTGAACAGGTAAACGGAATGTACCGGTTCAGGCAGACCCAACCGATAACCGTGGAAGTATTCGACCGCGGCCTTGACGGCGGCAGATCGAAGCCTGAAGACAACTTCTACACCAGATGGATTCAGGCGGGGATGCTGCGGGATCACAATGTGCAGATTACCTTTAAACCGATACCGCGCTGGACAGAAGTTGACGAACTCAACAATATGCTTGCTGCGGGGACGGCTCCCGACGTTTGTGTTACCTACAATTACCCGACCATACAGTCCTATGCCAACATGGGAGGAGTAACCGATCTTAACCCCTATATCAACAGGTACCCGGATCTCTTCCCCCACCTCTGGGAATGGCTTGGAGACGAACACATCAATTACAATCTGGATCCCGTTATCGGTAATCTATGGGGAATTGTGGGAAAAATGTCCAATCCTACCCGTATCACTACCTTTATCCGCGAGGACTGGCTTAAAAAACTCAATATCCCCGTTCCAACCACCATGGATGCGTTTTACAGGGCCCTTGTGGCCTTCCGGGACAATGCCGGTGTCCTCCTTGGAGACAATGCCAGAATGATGATCCCCTTCTCCCACAGTTTTGACGTGGGCTGGCGTGCGGAGGATATTACTCTGTCTTTTGTTCCCAGCAATATTAACGACAGGGATTACTATGTTTATACCGTTGATGACTACAGCCTTACCCGTCCCAGTATCGTGGCAGGGGAAACAGCGGGAAAATCCGCCGCCCGTGTCCTTAACAAGTGGTACAACGAAAATCTTACCTGGAAAGATTTTGCCCTTTATGGTGAAGGCGATACCACCGAAGACAATCTGCTGAAATCCGGCTATATCGGCGCCTTTACCCACAACTGGGATTACCCCTGGCGTAACGGTAATGACAGCATCCTTGCGGCCATGAAAAAACTGGCGGGCCCGGATGCCAATTATATCGCCATTGCTCCCCACAAGAACGATGCCGGTGTGGCGCAGAAATACGGTTACGCCTTAACCGGTATTAACATATTCTTTCCCGCGTCCAATAAGAATCCCATAGCCGGTCTTTTGTACCTGGACTGGATCACCAAACAGGAAAACCTCGGCTTCCTCCAGTTTGGTGAAGAAGGCGTAACCCACACAACCTTGAGCGGCGGCGCGGTGCAGACCATAGCGGCCGCCGGGGACAAGATACAGAACTCTCCGAATAACGTTGATTATACCCTCACCATCAACGGAATCAAGATGCCCACCCTCGATCTCACCATTAAGTCCATGGCGCTTGCCTATACCGGCATTGATTCCGGCTATGTCGAAGCTGGTTATTACGCTTCCGCCGAACCCCGCCGGACCATGGGCCGTCCTATTGTCGGTGAAATCATCTCCGAATCGGGTATGGGCCAGATAATCAAGGAGAAACGGAACGCCCTCTTCGCCCAGTCTATCACCGCTCCGGCCGCCAACTTTGATACTATCTGGAATGCCGGTTACCGGGACCTGATGAATTCAGGGGGCCAGGCCATCATTGACGAACGCGGCGCCAAATGGAAACAGTTTTACGGAGACAGGACTTCCATTCGATAAAACCGTACTGCCCTAAAAAAACAAACAGGGCCAATTCTAAAAAACAAGCGGAATTGGCCCTTTCCAAAATCATTGGAGGGAAAAATGTTCTTATCGGTATTCAGCGACGAGCTGTTCTGCGATGTGTCCGAGGCACTGCCCAAAATAAAAAGCTGGGGCGGCGCTTATGCGGATTTTCGGGGAATGATCAACGGGAAGGGTATAGAATACCAGACCCTTGATGAACTTAAAGATTTAAAAAAAACCATGGACAATCTGGGGCTGAAAACCGGGGCTTTGCAATCATCTCTTTGCAAGGTCCACCTTCCCGGTCCGGAACGGCAAAAACAGGAACTTGAAAAACTTGAAGGCTTAATCCGTGCCGCCGGTATCCTCGGCTGCCGCCTGGTACGTTCTTTCAATTACTGGCAGTGCCATGAAGGTATGGAAGCCGGTACGCTCGCGGTTCGTCCCGGCGAAATGGGCAGGGTGCTGGATATGTTCGGTCCTGTCGCGGAACGCGCGAAAGATGCCGGCCTGGTTTTCGGTTTTGAAAATTGCGGCCAGACCGCTGATGAGGTTATCGCCCTGCTTAAAGCCCTGAATATTCCCGGCTGGGGTCTTGCCTGGGACCCTCATAACGATATCGAAATAACAAGCCTTGGTCTCGATCCGGAAAACTGCGTTGATTATTATGAGCGCTGCCTTAAAGAAGCCGTCATGATCCATGTAAAAGCCGCGACCATAGTTCCCGGTATAGATCGCACAAAACTCCCCTGGGACAGAATTTTGCGGGGCGCGGCGGCGGCGGGAAAAGACATTCCTGTTTCCATGGAAACCCATAATCCCCAGGGCAGCCCCTATACCCACGAAGAAGCTACAAAGAAAACCTTTGAACTGACGCAAAGTGCCTGGCCCGCCGCCGGTACGCCTTCTTCTGTCCGGGGCGCTTTAAAGGCGGGCCGGGAATTTATCCGCCCCTATAACGGCGATCCTGTGCGTTTTGTCGTTGCCGGCCTTGGCATGGGGAGCTTCAGGGCAAAACAGCTTACAGAAACTTCCGGATGCAGGCTTTACGGCGTTGTGGACATTAATGGGGAAAAGGCGAAGAAAACCGGCGAAGAGCTGGACGTTCCCTAGTCCGTGGATATAAATAAATTTCTTGCCGATCCAAAGGTCGAAGTTGTCTATGTTGTTACCCCCACCGGGCTGCATGGATCTGTGGCGGAAATGGCTCTTAAAGCGGGAAAGCATGTGCTTACCACAAAACCCATGGATGTCAGCGCCGAAAACTGCCGCCGCATGATTGATCTGGCAAAACAGAAGAATCTGCTCCTTGGCGTGGATTTCGATCTGCGTCAGGATGAATTCAATCTTTCCCTGAAAAAAGCCTTTGAAGCGGGATGGTTTGGCCGCGTGTTGTCCTTAAACGATTCATTAATGGTTCAACGGCTTGATCCCTACTTCCTTGAGAACGGCGGCTGGCGGGGCACTTGGAAATTTGACGGCGGCGGCGCGATGTGCAATCAGGGTATTCACGAAGTTGACAGGATTCAGTTTCTTGCGGGAATGCCCCGGCGTGTACGGGCAACGATCAAAACCCAGACCCATAAAATCGAATGCGAAGATATCGGTATAACAGAATGGGATTATGGCGCGGATTTGACGGTTCGTTTTTGCGCCGCCACTTCGTACCCAATGCCGGCCTGGTATGTACGGCTGGAAATATACGGAACAGCGGGAGCATTTGTCTGTAATTCCGGCGGCCCGGAAAGGCAGGCGGCTTATTACGGAAAAGACGGCAAATGGACAGAGACAGCGCCCTTTCCGGCGGAGCGGAAATTCCGTCAGGGAAGCGATGCCTTTGCGTATTCCGTGCGTACCGGCGCCCCTCTCCCCGCGGCGGGAGACGAGGGCATAAAATCAAGAATAATCCTGGACGCCATGTATGAATCCGCAAAGAATGACGGCGCCTGGATAAAAGTTGGATAATAAATGATGAGCCCGATGAACGATCTTGATGTCGAACAGTTCTGGAAAGACGACACGGAAGCGCATAAAGACAACTGCTTCAATCCAGAAGCAAAACAGGTCGCCTTCGGGATACGCATGTCCTTTGAGTGCGTTTTTCCCGAACTGGGTATCGAAGGCCACCCCTGGTCAGATCCCCCTCCTGAAATCCGGGCGGGATACGCAAAACGCTACAACGACAAGGCGGAACAGATAGTCGGTAAACGGCTGCTTCGGGAGGACTATTCCGCTTCGCGGGTACCGTTTCCGTATATAAAACGCATCGGCGAAGTTTTTGAAGGGGTGTATTCCATCCGTGAAAACATCGAATGGCTCGAAGGCAAAATCGAAACCCCCGAAGAACTGGAAGCTCTTTTGGATCGTGTCGAGAAACTGGACATGGCTTCTTTTATTTTTCCGGACAACATTGAGCGGGAACTAAAAAAAATATACGAACAATGCGGGCAAAAACCGGATTCTTTTAAACTGGACGGACGCCATATACGGGGGCCGGTTACCCTAGCCACATCGATCATGGGAGTGGAAAATTTTTTATTGCTGAATTATGACGCTCCCGAACTGGTAAAACATTTCAGCCGTGTAATGGGTGATGCGATTTTTAGGAGAAGCAGGGCCATAGACGAAATCTGCGGATACAACGAACAGAACAAACCCCGCGGTTTTAGCTTCGCCGATGATAATTGCTGCCTTATGACGCCTGAGTTTTACGAGGAATTCGGTTTTCCCGTTTTACAGAAGATCTTCGCCTACTGGTCGCCTGAAGAAGATGACCCGCGCTATCAACATTCCGATTCGGCGATGGCCCATTTACTGCCCGTTTTAAGCCGTCTTAAATTTACCGGCGTCAATTTTGGGCCAACGGTCCTTTTTGACGAGATACGCGCGCACATGCCCCGGGCGCGGGTAGACGGCTGCATAGCCCCTTTTACATTTATGTACAATGACAGGGAGGAATTGTTTGCCCAGGCAAAGCGCGACTGCGATATGTCCGCGGGCCGGGGCCTGCGGGGGCTCAACCTTGGCACGGCAGGTTCAATCAATTACGGTTCCAGCCTGGAAAGTATGCGCCTTTTGATGCAGGTAATTCAGAATTTCGGCAGATACGGGGAGCACCGCTGAATCAGGTATTAAAAAAACGAGGATCTTCAATTTTTACGGGCTTTGCCCTAAAAAACCGCAAAAACGGTGAAAAACCGGCCGGGTTTTGAAACCGGCCCGAATAATTCCAAATAATCC
>JAIRWM010000198.1 GCA_031268975.1 Treponema sp.
CCTGGCGCCGTACCAAATATTGCCGGTGCTCAATACTCCAGCCCTTGGGGTCCGTTAAACACACCGCGGCCGCTGTATAATCTCCCTTGCGCATGGCGTCCCATGCCAGCCCCAGCCCCGGACTGGCGGTTCTGCGCGGAATGCCAAACTGGTAATGCAGGGACACAGCCACCGCCTGAACCTGCTTTGGCGCCGCTTCAAAAAGCGGTCCGAACATCGCTGCGGTCTCGTTGATGTACCGGTTATGAACCGCCCTGTCGATTTCCTCAACCTGGTCCCCGGTTATGGTCAGCGGAGTATTACGCAGCGCGTCCACGGCCGCCTGTGTTTTAAGCCCCAGATAAGGGGACAACACGCGAATGGTTTCTTCCGACACGCCCATTGATTTTAACCGGTCTTTTGTCTGCTGCCCCAAATCAACTCCGGTGGCGATGGTAACACCGGACGCGCCAAAGGGTTCGCCCTTCTCGCCGGTTCCATAGAAGGTCCCGCCCTTACAGGGAACGTATCCCTTCGAATAGCCCTTGCCTTCAAACCGTCCCAAAATCCCGGTAATGTAATCCGTGTAAATCATTTGTTCCCTCCCCTAAATATAAAATCCTGTAAGATGTTAAGCCCCATATACGACAACGGCGCGGCAAGCAGCATAGTCAACGCGGTACCGTCCTGACCGTCCCATATCATTTTGGTAGACATAACGATTGCCCATAAGGTAATCCATAATTTTGTACTCTTAAGCTTCTGAAGTATGGCCTTCATCTTCCCCTCCTTTGTTCAACGCGGCGGTCGTATGGTTGTCTGCGTTCCTCCGGGTCATGGCCAAATTCCGGATCATGCATACGATTCCGGTAAATTTCAGCCAGCTTTTCATAGTAAATTTTGGTTGGTCCGTTACCGCCCTTTTTTATATAGCTTTCGCCGCCCTCAAGACGCTCTTCAAGCGACAGATGTTCGTCATGTAAAACAAGGCGATCAACCGCAAGCAGGACGTTGTCAACTTTTGTTTCCATCCGATCCCATCGTGACTTGTTTCCCTGTAATACGCCGATTATGGTAATCAGTCCGGTAACTATAGGGGCCGCAACAGTCGGCCAATCGTTAATATTCATAACCCCTCCAGTCAGAAAGTATCCCCTGCATAAACTCGTATCACAGCTTTTAAAAAAATGTAACAATTTCCGAAAAATAATTTTTATTTTCTTTTCGGGAAACAGCCGGCAAAAACCGAAGTCGGCAGATATTTCGGCGTTCACCGGCAAACCGTGCGCGTCTTTATTAACGAACGCATAGTCACAAAATTCCGCTGGATGAAACAGACCGCCCTTTATTAGCGGCGGGGCGCAGGGGGATTGTATTAGGGAGATATGGGCGGGATGGAATAACGCTTTCTGTGGAATAGGCAATGCGGTCGGGGCAATAAAACTTAGAGATAATGGAGTTATGCCAAGTAGATATATATATAATGAATATAAAGGCACAGCAGAAATTCGCGCGTCATACCAAGTCCCCGTTGGCCCTGAAAACAATCCGTGTAACATATCAGTCCGCTTCTGGCGCAGAATTAGCTAATACGCCTCCAGAAGCGGACTGACAGGTTAGAGGGCGCGTTGTCGGGTCCGGCAGGAACAATCATACCGGTGTTAAAATATATGGTATTATTTGCAAGATATTGAGATCCTCCAACCCATACAACCGCCGCGCCCGCTGCGACAAATAGTTTTCCATCTCCGATAAAGCCCGCCGAATTGTTAGTGTTAAACGTTCCCGTAATATTCCGTATCCGGTCCCCCTGCGCCCCGCCGCTAATAAAGGTTGGTCTGTTTCCGCCGCCCTCATACTCCGAATCTTCCACGCCAAAAAACACGCCGGCAAGCGCCATCGCCTGCCAGATATACATCCCCTCGTAGTCGCCGGATGTTATCAGCGCGCCCTCCGCAAGATCCGTATCCGTCCATACGTTGCCGTGTACGTCCTTCCGTTCGACACAAACAAAGTCCGCTGGTTTCGTATATTTTTTTGTTCCCGCCGACGCGACAGAACCGTCCGTGTTTAAAGACCATATATTATGGCGGTAGGTTTTCCAGTCGGCGATGAATTCCGGCGCGGGCGCTTCTTCAGAAATACCGTACAGGCTCGCGCGGTAAGACCACACCTCCCAGGTACCCGGCCAGTTCCGGTCCGGTGGTGACAAGTCGCTTGGTTTCTGTTCAAACAGTGAACCCGCCGGATGTTCCAGAGAAAACAGCTTGTCCAGTAATTCGTTCCAGCCGTTTACCTTTCCGTAACCTTCGGGAGTAGCGCCGACATATCCTTCATTACCCGGAACGTCTTCCTTGCCAATGATGTACCCGCCGCTGCCGTTTCCAAACTGCAGCGTAAGATCAGAAACTCCCTGATCCGTCCATTCAAAAATAACCGGATCGGTATTCTGCGTATTGGTCAGTATCCAAAGATGGTTGTCAAATGTATTCCGTACTTTTGTTCCGTTCCATATCTGTACCGGATCGGTAATATCGGTAATTTGCGTCAAGGCGTACGCGGTAATATCCTCCTGCTCCGGGACGGCGGTTCCAAAATCATAATCGGTTAAATAACCACCAAGTCCTATCCAGGAATCAACGGTCTGTTGTATCTTTGCAACCGCCTCCTGCCGGGCAAGCGGTTTAAAAACTTCTCCCGGTTTTTGTATCTGCAGTTCGCCGTCGGTAAGCGCCACGCGCGTTTTTTTACCTTCGTTGGTCTGGTAAGATGCGCCGATAACACGGCCGGAAGGCGCGGCGCCCGGCGCCCCTTCGGTAAAGTTATTTCCAAAATTATCTTCGACGGTTTCAAGGTCTCCGTACCCCTGGGTCATTTTCGACTCAACGCTGATAACGACGCCGCCGCCATTCAGGGGGTTTGAAATCATGGATTTGCGGTACGCGTTCTCTCCCAGCCGGTCCGCTTTGCCTGTGTCGCCGGGGTGCCGGTGATCGCTCCGGGAATAATTAAGGTTTCCCGGATCGCCGGCGTATCCCGCCCCGTCCATCTCGGGCGTATCGTTTCCGGGTACAACATCATTGACAATGTGACCCAGTTCCTCCGCCAAACCCTTAAGCATATGTTTGTCAAGATAGGAAAGGTCGTTCCACAAATGCACGCCGTCACCCAGTTTAAAATAGCGGTTTCCGTCTTCCGTTATTTCAACGCCAAAAACCGCCTCGTCCAGCAGCGGGTTTTCATTTTCCCATTCTTCCGTGGTTCCGATAGCCTGTTGTGTTACCGCTTTCATTTCCGCTCTCCTTTATTCCGAAAGTACATTTTCACTTTCGCCATACGGGTTTAAGGGTTTACCGCCTGTTTCAAGCGGTATCTCAATCAGTGAAATATGCTGGTTAATTTCGGTCGCTCCGGACATGCTGGTATATGCCGCAAACGATTTAATTTTTATATTTTCAATATTCAGCAGCGGGTATCCGTAGCTTGGGGCAAAAGCGTTCGACAGGATAAACGAGTAGAATACCGGCACTATCAATCCGCCGATACTGTATTCATAATTCCTGGCGCCTATTTTAAAAGACGTAAGGCCGGAACCAATATACCGGGCGTTCCCCCCGGTTATGCGCGCCGAGACTATAGGCGTTATTTCATCCGTATCTATGTTCGATTTGATCGGCATTAGAATATCGCAGCGGATTTTAAAACTGGTCATATCGTAATTACCAAAAGGAAAACCAATATACGCGTCAAACGAAACCATTACCGGATAATGAAACGCGGACGCGCTTATAAATAAATTCATCACCTGCAGATAATTTTGCCCCGCCGTAAAAACCGCGCTTACCGGAAAAGCAAAGTCTTTAACCGCCGATTCCCACATACGCCACGCGCCGTTTATTTTGTATCTAAAAAATTCCGGAGCTACCAGCGGGTAACCGGAAGCGCCGGTGGAGGGCATAAGTATTTGTTTGGCCGCCCCGTCGTCCTTCCCCTGTATATGTTCCAGCAGTAACGATACAAAGCGGTTGTCGGTATTATTATTTTTCGGAAGGCCCGCCGCCCCGTAATCGCCCACGGTATAAAAACCGGATTCCAGCAGCGCGTCAAGATCGGAAACCGTTTCATAAGAACGTTTTGGAAACGCGTCCGTTATTCCGTAACCCGCAAGCGTTGCCGCTTTTCGGGCAAAGTCCGCCCCGGCCGCCTCCGTTGTAAGATACTCGCTGTCATCGTAAACCGTCTCGTCTCCGGTCTGTTTTACAAAACCGCTGCCATATAATTTTTTCTGATACTCCGACAGGTCAATCTTTAATCCGTCCGCCGACACGCTGACAACGCCGCCGGTACTGTTTCCGTCAATTTTTACGCTAAACACCCCACCGGTTAAATCAATTCCGTCGCCCGCGGTATATTCCGCAATAAGATCCGACAGGTCAACCTGTGTTTCTGTCGGCGGGTCAGTGGCCCAGGTAAATGTCAGTATTTTAGACGCGTCGTCATAGGCGGCGCTCTGCAGTATGCCCGCGGCGGCTATATTTACCGTCGCGATTACCGCGTCGTTTTTTCCGGTAAGTTTTAATTCCCCGGTCTGCGCGTTATGGACAAGGTTGATATGGGCCCGAATCCCGTCGCGGGTCCGGGCCAGGACGGCGTCATTGCCGTCAATTTTTGAATTCTCGTTTATCGCCGCCACAAGGGTTGATTTGTCCCGCGTGGCCAGATTTACCAGATAGCCCGTATAGCCGAATATCTGGTCGATATTTTTATACGTCAAAAAGTAAAGGTCCTGTTTAAAAGCGTCCGGGTTTGATTCGTCTTTCAGTACGATACCCGTTCCGGGAAACCGGTAGCGCCCCTCGCCGTTTACCGCTTCCCCGTTAATCACCCCGTCCGTTATGATGTGCACGGTTGTGTCCAGATACGAATGCGTAATATTAAAATGGGCGGTGCCGCCAAGATTGCTCCCCGATATGGCAAACGTTCCGTTTATCAGTGTCAGGGCGTCGTCAAGATCATAGTCCGGCGCGTATTCAAGCGCCCGGTTAACATCGAATTCTATACCGTCCATAACATTGCCAATCACCAGGGCGGAAAGAACAATCGTGCGGGAATTTACTTTGCCGTTCAGGGCCGCTTCAAAATCCCCGATGTTTTGAAGAATACGTTTTGTTTCGTCCAGATCTTTCTTTGCTTCAAAAACCAAATCCTCTACCGACAAAACAGTGTCTCCCATTTTGTTAATCAGGTTGGTCAAATCTCCCAGCTGGGAATCCCCGTCAATAATCGGCGGCAAAAACGCCCACGTCCGCCTGCCGTCGCCAATCTTGATAATCCGCTTGCCGTCGGGCCGCGTCTCGACGCCCCACACGCCCTTGTACAACGGATGTTCCGCTTCAAGCCATTCCTTCGAAGTTCCGTAAAATACCTGTGTTACCGCTTTCATTTCCGCCTCCCCGCAAACGCGCCGATATTAAATTCAAATTCCCCGTCCCCGTCCCCGATACCAAGCCCCCTGCCGAATTCGCCTATCGCCGACTGTGGAAAACCAAGCGCCATGCCAATCGCCGATTCAAATTCCGCCGCCGCTTTCAGCGCCAGCCGTTGCGCTTTCTCCGTATCGTCCGCCGACAATGCCTGGCCCGCCTTCACCGAAGCCGCGAGCGCGTCATATACATCTTTCCCCACCGGCAATAGATTGGTGTCATACGGCATCCTCCAGCGGCCGGTTATGGTTCCCTCTACAATCGTGGTCGCCCAGTCCCCTATTATCGGGACAGAGTCGGTAAACTGCGTTGTCGATCCGTAGGCAATTTTTTGCCACAGCGCCAGTTGTTTTTTTTCATCGTCATCGTCACCGCCGAATATCCCCACGGTCAACATATACAAGCTAATACCGGCCAGCGCGTATCCGGCGACCGTCCCCACAACCTGGCCCCATTGCCGGTTCCGTACCGCGTCCGGAAGGTCATAGCGGATATTCTGCCAAATCACGTTCAGGGCGCTTTGGAATTGAAGATACGCCTGTACAAACGCGTTTCCCCGCTTGAACATCGGCGCCAGGTCGGTCAATCTGCTGGACGGCTGGGTCTTCCTCACAACATCATCCGCTATCCGTACCGCCTCTTCTTCTATCACCGAGGCGCCAAGCTTTCCTTCTCTTTCCATCCGCGCGGTTTCACGTTCGTAAATAACCATCCACCCCGGAGCAACCGCGGCGCGGTCAATAAGCTCAAGCCCTTTCATTCCGGTTTTAGTTATTTTATTCAGAATGCCCTTTCCCTTGTTGGCGGACGCTTCCTGCTGTTCTTTGATAACAGCTAACATCAGGTCGGCCTGACGGGTGTCCATAAACACGGACTTTTCCCTGATAAATTCCCAGGTATCAACAGGGTGCGCCATGAACTTTGTTAACGCCGCAGTGTACTCCGCGGGGTTCATGTACTGCAAATACGGCCACGGAGAAGTTACCGCCTGTTTAAGAATCCCCGAAACCTTCCAGCCAAGATACGCGGCGGCGGTTTTCCCCCGCATCATCCTGACAAAGTTATCAAGCGTATCATGCCTTCGCAGACTTTCAGGATTGGCGACTTCGTTGATGTACTCGTTTATATACTGTATCATGCCGTCGCCGTACCGCGAACTTATCGATTCCGAAACTGCCCCGCCGCTTCTGCTTTTAAAAACACTGTTAAGGCTTTTAACGTATTCCGCGTATCCAATAAAATGTTCCACCTTCTGTACGCTCTTGGCCCAGGTTGAATATAACCCAAGCTGTATTCCGGTCTGGTTTTCGGGACGCATTTCAATTCTGTTCTGCGTCATGCCCCGGTCAGTCCATTGGGTGCTTACTCCGGCAAGCCCAATCAAGTCGTTGATTATCTGGTTGTTGTTTGGATCGCCGCTTGTTTCCAGCCGGTACATCGGGAAATAATGTTCAACCTTAAAGACCGGCTGGTTAAATACGTTAATGTTGGTCTGGTTCAGCCGGGCAAACGAATTGTCATAGTCTCTGGCTATACCTTCCATCAAGGTCAGGAACTTCTTGTTTTCCTCCCGTGAAAAGAATTCATCCGATACTTGTTCCACCTTCGTAAACCTGCCTTCTGCGGTATCGGCAAGCCACTGTTCAATCTTCGCGTCCGGGTTTATCTTGTACCGGTTTCGCTCGCCTTCCTTCAACATGTTTCCGTAAACAACAGCACGGCGGGAAAGCTCATCTCTGGACGCAAGCTTAATTCCAAGTAATTCTTCAATGCTTAAATCAAGCGCGCTCCCATCCGCCCAGAAATTGCTAACTGTCACTTTTTGCATAAGTTCGTCAAGCTTGATACCAAGCGCCTTCATCGACTTATTTGCCCGAAAAGTACGATCCCGGATGGCCCGCTCCCGTTTATTAAAAGCGTCGTTTTCCTGCCAGTAAAGCAAATTGGTAAAAATCCCGTCTTTGCCGTTGTCAAGTATCCTCGCTACACGCCGGACATTTGTTCCGAAATGATTCCCGTTGGCAATACGGTTAAGGAACGCGTTCTTCCTGGCCTCCCGCGCAGCAGTTCCCGCCATGCCAAAATTGTGCCTATTGAGAATCTTGCTTATCTCCACGCGCTTTTGCGCCTTTTCTTCTTCGCTGTCGTCATCGTTTATTTGTATCCGCGTAAGCCGCAGCGCGTCCGCCATAAGATTCTGGTAACGGTTCCGCTGCTGTATTTTCGCTTCCTCTACCGCCCGCTTGTTTTGCCGTCCCTCGTTATACAGATCGTCCACGACTTCGGCAAGCTCCGCCATTTCAAGTATATTCCAGTCGGCAAAGCTCTTGTTTTGTATCCGCGCGTACAGTTCTTCTCCCAGGGCTTCCCGTGCAATGCGGTCTTCTTCTTCCCCCAGAACGATATAGGTCTGTCCGTCCGCGCCGGTAACTTCTTTTGTGTCAAGCTGTATGGAATTTTCAAGGTCCTCGATGAACGCTTCAAGGTTAAGCTCCGCCACCCAGTCCTTTTTGGGCAGAAGCCGTATTAAATTCTCTTTTTCCGACTTGGTGATAAAGTCCCATTCCTTGTCCAACACCTGCTGTATTTTTCTGGACTTGTCCGCCTTGGTAAGACTGTCCCGAAAATCGACATTGTTTTGCCACTTGTACCAGATTTTTTGCAGTGCGGGGCCTCGCAGCCCGCCGGCCCATTTGTGTATGCCCGCGATAAGCGACGGTTCAAAAAAGGTCTGGACTATTTTAATCGCCTTCGCCTCGGTAAACGCAACGGTTGCGTACGAAACCTTTCGCATAACCCGCTTTACCAGGCCCTGTTTAATCCGCTTCAGTTCGCTCACCGCCCGGCGCCGCAGGCGTAACGCCCGCTGGCGTTCCATTTCGGTTATCCGAGCCTCCTGCCGGGCGATAGCCTCGCGCACCTCGGTATTAAGCTTGCCGGCGATTCCCTCTTCAACCAGCAGCCGGTACAGGTTATCGTAATCCGCTTCCAGAATACGCGTGTCGCTTTGGTACTTCGCCGTCAATAATTCTCCGGCTTTCCGCTTGCGTTCCGCGTTTAACCGGCGGTCGCTAATCTTGTCGCCGGCGGCGACAAACTGCCGGTACAGGTCGGCAAGCTGCCTGCTCCCCAGCCGTAAAAGCCGCGCGTAATCTTCTTTGGTTTCCCCGTCCATCTTTTCAAGCGCCCGCTTTCCAAGCAAAAGACCTTCGTCCAGGCCCTTGCCGTATATCTGTATGCGCGGATCGTCAAAGGTAATACTCCCGTCGCGTACGCCCGCGGCAAGCTCCGGATCGTCAATGTCGCCGGCTATCCGTTCAAGCCGTTCTTTGTCAAAACCTTCTTCCCCGCCGCGCACCGGATCGGCAAGACGCGCGGCCGGTTCGCCGTCTTTCATGTCGGCCAGATCCATACCCCATTCGGGCCGGTCAAGCAGATCGGCAAAGAGCGCGCGGTAATCCCTGGGCGCTTCGCGGATCAGGGAACGCAGCATGTTATAATCGCTCTTCGACAATTCCCCGCCGCCCAAAAGCTTCGATCCGGTAATCATCCATTTTTCCCGGTCCGGCAATTCCCCGCGCTCCATGCGGGCCTTAATGCCGCGGCTCCGGTCATATCCGCTTCGGTCCTCGCCCTCCGCCGGTTCCGTCATTTGCGCGGCGTACGTATTCCAGATTTCCAGAACGGCTTCCTGTATCGTTTCCCGGTCCAGGTCGTTTACAAACGCCTCGTCCGCCGTCTCCGCGTCACTCTGGAACCGGGCCTCGCCCTCCGTACCCGCCGCGATCCGCGCGTCCTCCCAGAACGTTTTATACCAGGCGTTATCGGCGGGGCCGGCGTTTTCTTCGTACGCGTCCCGGAACTCCTCCCAGGTATCGTAGCGGGCGGCCTCCTCAAGCAGGTCCGCCTGAAAGAGGATAGACAGATTCTCGCCGCCGTAGGTTCCCGCGTTGGCCGTGGCGGATTTTATCTGCTCCGGGGAAAAGGCGACATAACTGGTCGAGCCGTAATCCTCCGCCCTGTTGACGTAGGAAAGACCGTCCGTCCCAACCGTTTCCGCCGCTTCCCGCGCCGCTTCCCATTGTTCCCGCGTCCCCTGGTCTTCTACCGTTTTTGGATTTCTGATATTCAGGAAGGCGGCCGTTTCTGTGATTTCTCCGGTACTGACGTTTCCGCCCGCCCGTTTTGCCTCCTGCCGCGCTATGGCGTAATCCCGCGCTCGCTCGCGGGCGGATTCCAGAGTGCCGAAATGCATTCCGGCATTCGGGATTTCATCGGCAGAGAAAGTCCCCCCGTGGAATACCGCCAGCGGCTCCCCGTTGGCGTCCACCACTTTTGACGAATTTTTTAAATCATTTTCCCAGTCCCCGAACCAGCTCTTGAAAGAGGGCGTCCGCACCGCGTACCAGGCCTGCCGCCCCTGATCCTCTCCCAGGCTTTCAAGCAGCAAAGAAGGCTTCCCGTTGGGAGCCTGATACCGGTTGGCCTCCGGAGGGTACACGCGTTCCAGTTCCCGCAGTTCCCCGATAACCGTTTCCCGGTCGCCCAGATCGTCCAACAGGGCGGAAGCCCGGTTAATCAGGGTTTCCACAGGCCCGGCGTTTTCCTGAAACAGCGTTTCACCCCTGGACATTCCCGCGTCATCAAGGGCCGCCCCTATCTGGATACCTTCGGTCAGGAATATCTGGTCCTCTCTGGCTACGTCCTCAGTCTCCGCAAGCAGGGTCTCAAGCCGCTGCCGCGGCGTAAAGCCCATGCGGTTTTGTACGTTCCGGGCCTCTACCTCCCCGGCGGTACGGGTATAGGCGTTTTCAGCATCGCCCAAATACCCTTCACCGTAATTGAGAAGATCGATCTTTAACCTTCGGGCTTTTTGATAATTATCCTCTCCCATTGTTTTAATAAGGCTTTTTTCAAGAGACGCGGCTCTTTTCATTTCCGCGTTGGCCTTTTCTGAATTATTTTCGACATGTTCATACCGTAAAGCATTGCTATTGCTGGCAATTTGTTCGTCAAGCGCCCGGTTTGTATCGTCGCTATATTTCGCCATGATTTGTCCAAGAGCCGTTTCCGCATCTTGCTTCTGTTTTTTTGAGAAATATTCCGGGTTGCTCCCCCGCGCAAACCCCTCAATGTCCTGTATGGCGTGCTGAATCTCGTGAACAAGAATAGATTTTCTTGTTGTTAAATCACCTTCCAGTCTACTTAGTCGAATCCCATACTCATTAAAAGAACCGTCTATTCCGGGCAGCGTTAGAACTGATAAAAATTTAATGTCTTTTAACTGCGGATAAGCCTTAAATAAATCGTCAGCAATAATTTCATTACCCAAAGCGCTTTCTAAACTATCTGCTGATTTTGTAGTAAACGCGGAGTTGTCTTTAAATTCAACATCCGGTATCTCGTACCGCCATTTTCCGTCCGCGCCCCGCTCCCAGCCCGTGGCCAGCCGGACCGCTTTAGCGTCCTTCCCCGCCGTTTCCATCTGCCGGGCTATGGACAGGTTGTCAAGGCGTACCGGGGTTTCCTCCGCCCGGTCCATGGCCGCCGCCCCCTGTTCCCCGATGGTCTGAAACAGCGTTTCACCCCTGGCCATCCCCGCGTCATCAAGGGCCGCCTCCGCCTTGGTCGCCATGCCCGCGGCCGGGTCTTTCAGTATCCGGGCGTTTTCCTTCCGGGCATTGTCCCGCCCTTCGATAAGCCTCACATAGCGGTCAAGAATCGTTTCTTTGCTCTCTACCGTTCCGGCGAACATGTCAGCCTGGCCCGCGGCGGCCCCGGCAAGCATACCGTTAAGACCGCTCATCCAGTCGAAAAAGTCCCGCTGCCCGCCGCTTTCCAGTGCGCGGGCTATCTGTATCGAGGCGCGTTTTGCCGCCGGTATTTCATCATCGAGCAAAACCTGCTGGCTGGCGTAATCTTCAACCGTGCCAAACGTTTTTCCCCGCTTGACCTCGGCAACCACGGCGACCGCCTCATTTACTTCCCCGGCAAGGGAATACGCGCCCATGCCCTTGTTTTCCATGAGCGGGGTAATTCCCCGGACAAGTTTCCGGCGCAGGTCTTTCGATTCCTCAATCCCCCGAATGTTGTCTTCGGTCAGCACCCCGCCCAGCATGACGCTTTCCAGCAAATCTTCTCCGGCGCCGGTAACCACGCCGGATTCGGTCATATACCGGGGAAGTTCATATTCCCCGATAAAGCCGCCTTCACGCAGCGTTTTGAATATTTCCCGCGCCGCTTTTTTGTCGTTATAAAGTTCCGCGATCGTTTCATGCTCGTTAATAATCCCCGCTATCTTTTTGGTCACTTCCGGCTTTTCAGCCAGCCGCTTGGCCGTCTTGACCGCCGTTTCAAGCGGCGTCATCGATTTGCGGGTAGCCTGATTAAAACGCGCAAATTGCTCGGTGCTGTATTCGCCGTTTACCGCCGTTTCAAAAACAAGCCGGGGATGATCGAATTCCGCAACCTGTTCCGCCGTAAAGCCGTACTTTCTTGACTTCTTCGTCAGCGCCTCAATGTATGCGCCGTCCGTTCCGTTCCGGGCGGCCAGCTTCCCGCTCATCGTCCGGTTGTTGCCCGATATAACAATACCGTCATCAGATACGACTATCCCTTCCAGGGCTCGTCCGTCATAATCGGCGGCCATCGTGATAACCGCTTCCTGGGCGGCGCGGTCTTTTTTATAGTCGCGGTCGTTGACCGATTTTCCGTTGTTCCGGGGAAACCCCTCTGTTTCGCTAAACGTTTCCTCATCATGGCTTGCCGTAGGCGTTTCCGCTTCCACCAGTACCCAGCGGCCCTCTATTTCCTGGCCCGCGACATTCTTGGTATCCTCCCAGCCTTCCGTCCGTGCCGCTCCCCGGTATCGCTCCCGGATAGCCGAAATCCCGGAAATATCAACATTTCCCTTGACATTTTCCCCGCTTTGGCCGATACTGGTAGTGGAGGGTATCAAAGTGGCTGATGTAGCAGAACTTGAGGCCCCGGTTTCCGAGGCGTTTTCCCCTGACAATGTAGTACCATTTCGCAAACCAGTTCCCACGGTTGACGGCAAGCCTGTTTGGGCGTTTGGCCATGAAGCTTCGATCGATCCCAATGACCCGCGGCTTCCCAAATCGGTTCCATCGTCTGTAGACGATCCATCTATCAAGTCGTTTGTCTGGTGGCGTGACCAGCCTTTTGCAAGTAATGGGTTCAATTTATTCATCGTAAATGATGATAGAACCTTGTCGCCCACACCTTTTATGGATGTATACGCTTGGAACGAAGGCGAGGTCATATCCAAAGAAGTGGCATTAGCCTCGCTTCCCGCCAGCGTTAATCCGTAAGCTTTCCCATAAAATTTATCTGATATTTCCGAAAGAGTATTTTGCTCCTGGAAGGCCTGTCCCTGTGTAATATTTCCTTCGCTAATTTCAGTGTCAAAATTTCGTGTCACCTCATAGAGAGCGTGGCCGCCGAAGGCTTCCTTCGCATCAAACATCTGCCGGATGTTTAACTGAATCTCCCCGACAAAGCCGTCTTCAGTTCTGATATTGAGCAGGAAGTCCCGATAGCTCCCTTTCGCAGGATCAAGGTATCTATCTTTTGCCCTGGCAACTCCCCCTTCTGATATAACCTCTTTGGCCATTTTCAAGAGGGTCGCCATATCGTCCACGACAACGGTAAACCCAACCATGTCCAACATTTGGTTATAAGGAGTTTTCTCTTTTTCGTGTTTCTCTATGGCCCGAGCGTCCCCTTTAATCATGGGAGTATCGGGGTCCATTCCTTCGGGAACCGGGCGGCCTTTTACTTCGCCGTTATATTTCCCTGCCCACCTTTGGGCTGTTTCCCGAATCTTCGGGTACGCGTTCCGGGCCGCAGCTTTCAACCCTTCAAGGTTTTCTTCCCCGACCCCTTCGATAATCAGATTCGGGTCTGTCTGCCCTGCTATTTTTTTGTCATTCTTCGCCAGGCTTTCCCGGCTCTCGTTCAGCGCCTTGTTCCGCCGGTAGTTCTCCCGCTGCTCCGCAGGCAGGGTAGCCACCCAGGCGTCAATATCGTCGTATCCCTCGGCCTGTACCGGGCCGGAATCCACCCGCCCGCCCAGACCCGGATATTGCCCGGAAACGTCCGTTTGCCCCTTTGACGTAGCGAGACCGGCCTTTCCCCCTTCCGGCGCAACGGCGGCCCCTTCTCGCGCGTTTTCAAAGGTTTTAGAAGAGGTCTCCGCCCCCGAAATCCCGCCGTTTTCCGCTTCACTGTCCATAAATTTAAACAGTTCGTCAAACAGCTTGTAAAGCTCAGGGTTTTCCTTTGCCACAATCTGTTTAATCGACTGGTAAACTTCCCGCATAAACCGGGCCATTTTTTCCAGTACGGGCCGAATCGCCGCGTTTGGCGTTTCGCCGCGGAATGCCCAGCCCTCCATCTGGCGGGCCAGCTCCTCGTAGTTGGCGCGCGTCCAGTTTCCGTCCGTAATCCCCAGCGCCGCCTCGGCCTGCCGTTTCAGGTTTTCCGGCATAACGTCCGTAACCGCGTGGGCCACCTCGTGGAGCATCGTTGAAAAGTTTCCGTTTTTCGAAAGGTAAATAACCTTCCGGCCGTGTTCTTTTAAGCTGGTAATAAAGCCGTTGATGTTGTTTTTGACATAGCTAATCTGCCCGGGAGTAAACGCCGCCCGCCCGGCCCGCGCGTCTTCGACAAGCTCCCGCGTAATCCCGTTCGCGCCCCAGGCCCGCTCATGGGCGGTATAGTATTCGGACGCGGCTTTTTGGGAAATCTCGCCGGTAAAGATATTGTCCGGATCAAATCCCAGGGCCCGCCATCCGTCCGCCGCCGTTTCCGTTCCGGCCAGGTACCTGCCGGCCGCCCTGACCATGCTGTTGACAACGCCCATCTGCTCCGGGCTTGTCCTCGGATCCTGTTCCCTGAACTGCCGCGAAACCGCCTGGTCCGTCCGCTGGTCGTCAAGGGACACGCCGCTTTTGGCCTCAAAGTAATTAAGCCCGTAATCGCCGCCGCGGCCGTTTTCCCCGATAAGCCGGTCGCGCAGCGCCGCCTGCGTTTCGTCTTCCGTCTCCCACCGGATATCGTAGTCGGCAAAATCCTTCGCGAAACGCTGGAAGAATTCGCCGGTGACACTCTCGTAATTCGGATCGACCTTCATGCCGGTAATCCGGACCGCGCCGCCGTCAATCTCGTAATCAATATAGCCGCCCAGGTTCCGGCTCGTTTCCCGCGAAGCGTCGCCCGCCTTATAGGTCCCGCTTTGTTTTCCGTTTTTTACCTGTTTGTCATCCTGAATATACAGTTCGCCGTTTTTTTTCCGGTATACCGGAACGGATACCGGCTCTCCGTTTTCGTCCGTATCCCGTCCGATAAACCCGGTCCCCAGGCCGAATTCTTTTTTCGCCTCCGCCGCCAGCGCCGCTTCCTCCCGCTCCCGCTGGCGGCTTACGGAATCATAAATTTTATCCAGCGTTTCAAATTTTTTCTTTTCGTCACCGCGCAATACGTCGCTGTTCTTGTGTTTCCCAACAAATGATTCTTTATCCATAATCAGGGCGTCGCGGCGCATTTCCCCGATTTTTTCTTTTCCCTCAACGCCTTTGGCCACAAGATTCGACGCAATGCCGCCCAACCCAAAAAATACGCTTCCGTACACGCCGCCAAAAAACTCTTCTACGGCGCCCAGTGTTTCTTCCCGCCAGTTCGGGGGTTCCGCGTTACCGCCGAACGAGTTTTCAACATCGGCCAATATCTCCTGTGTCGCCGCGGTCTCAAGCCTGGTAAGAAGCTCTTCCATTCCTTCGGAAAACATTTCGCTTCCCGCGCCAACAACAGCCTTTACAAGCGGCTTGCTGAATACGCCGCTAAGAGCCATTCGCGCCACTATCCGCTGACCGGCGTTACTAACAGCTTTACCCAAAAGCGTATCGTTGCCGCCGAATTTTACGCCGCCCGACTGTTCGATGTAGGCGGAAAGATAAGCGGCGAACAAGGCCCCCGCGCTCGCCATCTGCGGCGAAAGCTTCGCCGTTTCCCGCATCGTCTCGTAAATGCTTCCCTGCACCATTGTCATGCCAACCGGTATCGATCCCCATCCCCCGGTAACCGCGTTGGCAAGAAAAAGCGACGCCATGTACTCGGCGTTTTCAGCGGTGAACATGATCGACTTTTGAAATATGCGCCCAATTACAGGAATGCCGTCAAGCCATCCAAGTTCCTGATGTGTCTGGTTGTACAACTCGTGTTTTCCCTGGGCGACATCGCGCTCTTTTCGCATTTTTTCAGCCGTTTCGTACTCACCCTGTAATTCCGATATTTGTATTCTTATATTTTGGAAATTCCTAAGAGTGGCATGGTGTGAATTTTTTAAATACCCCGGAATATCGCCCAATATGTCAAACAAACTACCCGGTTTTCCAAGCGCTTCGGGGTCTTTAACAAGATTGCGGGCCCGTAAAATATCTTCAAGATTTTCATTTGCTTCATCTGGAGTTATCCCCAGTTCTCTGGCCATCGTATTGGAAAGTATCCAGCGCGCGTATTGATCTTCGTTCTGTATAGCTCCGTTTTTGATTCCCTCAAACGCCGTATAGATAATGTTATCAGGTATATTTATTCCCGTATTTTGCCGCAGGGTATTTCCCGCTTCTATCGCCGGAGCAAGATAGTCTTCAACTTCTTTTCTATTCCGCTCAAAAGTTCCGCTAACAAACGCGTCCTGGGTTTCGGATTCGGAACGGTTTTTCTCAAAGGTCCCTGTCGGAATATATATATCGCCCATCAATAACCCCCTGTAACGCTTCCGACAAAACTGCTTCCCGGCTGCGGCCTTCTGGTTCTATTCCGCGCGTTTTCAGCTTCGGCCTTTTTTCGCTCAATAGCCCTGTCAATTTCAATGGCACCCATACCGGCTTTTAGTTCAATTTCGTATCCGTCAGGAGATGTTACCCTCATGGTTTCTCCAGGACTAAGCGCCGATACATTTTCCATTTGGATTGCGGCCCATTCCGATGCGGTTCTTACCGGCGTTGACGGGGCTTTGGTATTCCAGGTGTACATAGTATTTTCCCAGCCATGCCAAACGCCGTCACTTGTACGTCTTGTTACTTTTAATTTAGGAACCTCTCCGCTCGTATCCCATTTAAAACGTTCGTTCGGGTTTGCCTCGTTAAAAAAAACACCCTGGTATTTTATATCGCCGTTTACGGAAGGATCGTCGACATATTTAATCACGGCGTCCGGCTTTCCCATCTGCGCGAACGCGCGTTTTGCCCCCGCAGCCCTGATCCCTTCCGCCGCCGCGTTGGTTCCTGTAATATTAAAACTGGATGATCCGTATTCGGGAACCCTCATGATGTAATCTTCCATAAGCAAATTCTGCGCCGCCGTAAAATTCTTTCCGCTGTTATCGGTAATAATATTATTTACCCTGTCCAGGGCGCTTAATTTTCCCTGCGCTATATCCCGCGCGGCTTTTGCTATCATGGCCCTTTTGCTTTCCATCGAACCGGGTCCGGTAATGGCGTCTACCGCTATCGCGAAAGCGCTCATTTTCGCATTATCCTCCGAAAGCATCATTCCGTTCACCGTTTTCATTTTAAGACTGGAGTAAAGCAGATTATAGTTTGACGCGAACTCGGGATCGTTTTTTATTACTTCGTCCGCCTTTTCCATAAGCGCGGTTAGCACGGTGTCCGCGCCCCACTGGCGAATTTCCGCGCTACGCTGGTTCGCGTTCTGCGCGTCTTTTGACGGCCGGTATTGCCCTTCACCGGCGGCATACATGGTTTCGGCGATAGCCAAATAGCCTCCCTTTTCAAGGAACGATAAAAAGGATTGCCCGTTGGGAGATCCGTTTTGCAGCCACTCCTGGTACTGCGACTTAACGAGGTTTTTAAGCTCGGTATAATCAATGAACATTCCTTTCTCTGGTCCGCCGCTGCCTGAACCGGAACCCTTAACACCGTCTACCGGCGCGTATTCAAAAGTTCTTGCAAGCCGGCTGATATTTGTCGGATTATATTGCGGGTTCATGGAACCGTCGGGCAGGTATAACCCGTCCCTGGTCGGAAGCCACTGGTTCCGTATTGCCATTGCCTGAGACCATTTCCCATAGTCAATAATTTTACCGTTTTTTACCGATTCCCTTATTAGCGTCTGGAAGTCGCCGTCGGCCGCAAACATGGCATTTTCATTTTGCGTCCAGATAACGTTTCGCCGTTCCTCAACAGCCTTGGCCGCCGCGCTGTCCCTGTCCGGCAGGTCCTGGGGCAAAATGCTCTTTACCGCTTCTACATATTTCTCATCCGCTTCAACAGTAGTTTGTATGTTATTGCCAAGTAAAGAAGTGTAAAAATCATTATAGGCCTGATCGTCCAGCTTTTTACGGCCTTCGATGTTTGTTCCGTTTATTTTGCCATATGTCTCGACTAATCCCAGCGCGATGTGTAACTTTTCCGAAAGCTGTTCCGCCAAATCCCTTTCCGGATCAAGCGGCCGCTGCAGGTTCGAGGTATACGCCTTTTCCCAGGCGACATTTGCTTTTTGAATTCCGGCGGAAACCTCTGCTTTGTGAACAATATTTTCCATTTCGGCCTGCGCTTTCATGTCGGCGCGCAGCACAAGATCGTTATAATATTTTGAATTATTTCCGGCCTTTATCGAATCGTCGCGCCATTTTTGCAGCTCTTTGTTTACATGGGCGCGATAAAGCGTAGGGTCGCTTTGAAACGCGTTATTACCCTCCGGGTCTATCGCCTTAAAATCGGCAGCAAGCCGATCCGTGGTTTCCTGTAAAGCCACATTCCGTTCAAAATATATCGCGTCCAGCTCCGCCTTTTTCTGCTCGGAATAGATACCAAGCCCCTGGTTGGCCAGCCCCGTAGCCGACCGGAAGACATCAAGAAGAGAAGCGTTTCCTAAATTCATTTCATCGTACTCCCCGGCTGGAGGGGTTTAAACGTAATGCCTCCGGCGTTCCCCCCGAAGCCGTTAAAAGCCGGCCAGTCGGTGCCGTAATTGTTAACAGTGCCCATCCACGAACCGGAAGAGGAACCCGCGTACTGGCTCGCGTTCGCTATCCCGGAATACAAATTTAATCCGGTGGAAGAACCCATAATGCCGCCGGTAAGATAATCAAAAATTCCCGGTTTTGACTGGCTGGCGGCGTACTCCAGCTCGGCCTGTCCAAGCAAAGCCAGTTTCCGGTTCCGTTCGTCCTCGGCGGTATATAACTGGGTCCGGTATCCGTCCGGCCCCCAGGACGAGCGTTCGTTTGCGATATCCTGTACTCCGCGGCCCGCCTGGGTCATCATGCCCTGCAGCTGCTGTCTGTTCTGCGTGTCCTGCAATTCCAGGTTTCGGTCAAACTGTGTCCGGGCGTAGGCCTTTACCAGCCCGTCCGCATCATTCCCGCGCGTTCCGCTCGCGCCCCGGGCGGCGTCATACGCGCCTGTTTGTGACGCGAGCCCGATTTGCCCGTCCTGTATTCCGTACGCCTGCCCCAAGAGCCCAAGATTATAATTCTCAACACCCGCGTTTACGTCTTCGCCCAGACGGCGCTTCTGCGTGGAAAGCCCGGCAAGCGCTTCGCCTTTTTGTATGCCAAACTGGATGTCGGCGAATTCCTTGTTGATAAGATATTTTTTCCACGCGAAATCTTTCTGTTTTTTATATGCGCTGGATTGTTTGTTCCCCGACAGTAAAGTTGATATTCCGCCCGTCGCGGCGCCGGCCGCTGCGGCGATAACAGGCCACGCCATTTAGTTTGCCTCCGCGTTTACGGCCAGGATATGGCACCTGGTCGGTTTGTCATGAACAAATTCAAAAAACACGTCCTCGTCGTGCTGTCCGGGGAACGGTATCCGGACAATCCCGGAATACGGTTCGTTCCGTGTTATGGTGTCGGTTTTAACTTCCCTGTCCACTCCGGTAATTGATTTCACCCCCGGAAAAAAACTGTTCTGGAACCGCACCGAAAGATTTTTGATAATATTATTCCGCATCCGGTCGTTGGCCAGAACAGGCATACTGCGCGCCCTGCTTTCATAGGGAAACCCGCTATATTTCCCCACCCGTATTTCCCCCGGATCCGGCGGTCCTTCGTGGAAACCGTCCAAATATACCTCGTCCCTTCCGTCAAGCCGTTCAAGAAAATGTTTGCCCCGCCGTTCCACGTTAAAATACACTTCGTCCCGGCCGTCACCGGGAAGCACCGCAATGCTCTTGATATACCCCCTCGTATCGCCCCCCGTTGTTATACGTCCCCACGCGAAAGTACCGGTAAGCCGCTCGTAGAGCAGGACCGCCACAATCCCGTCCTCGCGCGAAATAAATATTTTCGTATACGGAGCCGACGCGAAGTCAAAATCAAACACGCCCGATTCGTTGAGCATGTTTTTTGAAAGCATCGCCATATTGTTCGCGCGGAAATTAGTGTCCTGCTGCGGGATGTAATACTCGACAATCGACTTTCCCCCGGTTTGAATAAAACAGAACGCGTCTCCGATTGCCGTTCCCTGTATTCCAAAGCTTCCGTACCGGCTGTTAAGGACCGCCTGGATGTTCGTGGCGTTTACGCCGGCGGGGATGACCCATTCCCCTGTTTCGGTTCCTACCAGAAGGTTTTTGTTTTGCCCGATCCACTTGATAGAGTCTGACATATCGCTGGCTATTTCAAAGGAAAAACCGTCGTCGGGGGACACGGTCCGGTCCTCGATTATTTTCCGTGAATAAAACGGAATATACCCGGTAATCCCTTCTTCCGTTTTTTGGGCGGCTTTTTGAAGAATGGTGCCGGGATATCCGTAAAGCGTTTCGTCCCTGAACAGATAAGACATGGTTTCGTCAATATGCTTCTTCCATGCCTCGACAAGACTATAATCAGGAATGTATTTAAACGCATTACATCCAAGACTATAACCCTGCGGATATTTATAGTTTAACTGGTTAATAATACCGGTGAGCTGTTTGTCAAGAAATTCCGGATCGTAAAGCGTTTTTTCGGCCGCGTCTTCAGGAAGCGTATAGGTGTACGTCCAGGCGGGAACCTGATATAGGACGTTATAATCCCTTCCCTCGGGCGTATGCACGCGTACGGAAATGGTACCGCCCGGCATAAACGCGGTCGCCGTCGACAGTCCAAAAGTTAAATATACCAGGTATTGGGCGCTGCCGGAATTGTACACGGTATTTTCATGCGACCATTGGTAACGGTGCCGCGCTATGAAACTGGCGAATCCAAGAACGATTTTTTTAAGATTACCGTTTTCGCCGTTAAACCTGTCGATCATTTCGTTCATTTGATCCAGTTCTACCGGCTGCAATTCGTTTCCGATACTTGCGTTTTCCGTCATTTTTATCCGGGGATAAATAATACTTTCTATCCTGGCCTCGGCTGAAAAATATCGTGAATCGATATAATACCTGTCATAGCCAAATAAAAATTTTGACAATTCAAGCGCGTTGGTAAGCGTTAAATACGGCGAGCCGTTTGTTATTTCCGCCTCAACGGTTATATATTCCCGCTGTTCGGTAAGATACTTTTTGTATGTCGCGAACGAGTTAATTTTATTTACCGCGCTAAAGTATATTCTCTGACCGGAACCGGTAAATACCAGCCGGCTGTTAAAAAAAGTCACGCTTCCGGGGTTTTCAATTTCAATGTCATCGGTTTCTTCAAAAGGCTGTGTATCTATTTGGTCGTCGGCTATAATTTCCACGTCTTTTACGAACTGGAATTTTACAACGCTTATTTTTATCTCCCCGTCGTTATTTTCTCCAAGATACATAACGTTCAGGGGAGGATAATTCGGATGCGCCAATATCAAATCCGTCTTGTTCTGCGCGTAATGCACGCCGTTTATTTCCGCCATCGTAGCGTACAGCGACAGCTCTTCCGACGATTCAACGGTGTCCCTAATAACGCCGTTGTAAATAACGCGGATCTTTCCGGGAGTTAAAAACAACAGTAAATGATTGACGCGATCAAGAATAAACGGAATAATCCGCCCTTCTTCCGGCAGCGCCGTTATGCGCCGCAGGCCGTTGCGCCTTATAATTCCCCCCGTGGGCACAACGTCAAAGTTTTCCAGATGCGACACGCCCTGAAAGTATTGCGGCAAATCCGTCCGGCCAAAGATATCCTCCGACAATTCCCCCGCCGCGAAATTAGTTATGAGCATATTTCTCTTTCCTCACATAATCCTCGGACCAGAAACCCTTCGGCGTCTGCCGCGCCGCGTGGCTGCCCCCGGAAGCCGTAACGGCTTCGTTCTTGATAAGCATGGCTTCCTGCATCAGCAGGTTATGAAGATTAAGATCCGTACTTTGTTTTACCGCGAACTTCGCGGCAAGCATAAGCTCCACATACTGGTAAAACTTGGGTTCGTATTCCAGCGCGCGGTAATCGGGGTAATCCTCCGCCTCCGGCAAATCAACCGGTTCCCGCGCCTTAAGATCACGGGGCCTTCCCGCCCTGATGGTAAAATCCGGTTCCGTCCCCGGAGGCCCCGCGGTAATGTACTCCATATCATGTATGCCGCCCGGCTTTCCGGCGCTGAATATCGCCGAAGGTTTAAGCACGCGGCCGTTGGAAACATACAGCAGTTCCACTTTTTCCGCGTCCGCGTGAATAAAGCGCCCCTCAACGATAAAATAATGATCGCCCCTTAATTCAAGGGCGCGCGCGCAGTCAAAAGGCACGTCATAGGTAAACCGGTACGGCGACGGCAAATGCGGCAGGCCGGTCGGGCAAAGCTTCGCCCTTTTCCGGCCGCCGGTCCAGGGAACTTCGGAAAGCGCCTCAAGTAACGTCTGCAGATAAAACTCCTTGCAAATTTCATAATTCGTATTTTTATCCGCCGCGTCCTGCTCGGTCAGCTTCCATTCGCCGACATACGCCAGCGCGCGATCCACCGTTCCCCGGTCCATGTTCATTTTTCTTTTCCTCCGGCGGCCTCAAAGTGCGGGTTCGTCATGTTCTCCGCATAGACGATTTCGCCCTCCCGTACATACCTGCTTTCAAAAACACAGTTTCTTTTGGCTTTCCATGCCTTGGCCTTGGCCGGGGCCTTGGTTTCATTTGATTCCTCTGCCATACACGTCTCCGCGATTGTCCGGCTTCCAAGCGTTTCGGACGTTCCGAAAGCCGAATCATTGGACCCGGCCACGGAAACGGTAATGCCGGTTCCGCCCGCCGCGGCGGCGCCCGAACGCTTAACATCAACCGTCATCCGGCTGATATCGGCGTCTTCCAGGTCAATGACGTTGGGGAACGCCGAGTCCGAAGCCAGGGTTGCCTTACCCAGGCTGTTTAACTGGTCATAAATAAACTGCATTGTTTTACCTCCTACGCCACCGCGGATTCCGCGCTGGTTATAACGTCCATCTGACGGCACCGCAGGTCCCGTACATGGGTGATCGGCTTGCCCCAGGGATCTTCGGTGGTGTAAATCACGTTGTTTTTGTCCCTGGCGGCTTTGTCGAGCTTGATGAGTATGTCCACGTTGGAATACATCGCGTAGGTCGCGGCGCCCTGCGGCATCCGGTAGCGCGTATCCAGAATAAGGTCAAGCAGGGCCTCCCCCGTGATGGTCGCGGGAATATTGCAGATACGCTTTACCGCGTCCGGCGCGCGGATGGATATCCCGTACTGCGCCTGGAAAAATTCCCGGTACGCCGGATACCGCTTGCCATCGGAATCCTCAACGTCGACCAGCCCCTTGTCCGACCGCGTAACGCCTACGGAGCCCGAGCCCTTCGGATAGATCAGGTGGAATAAGTCCGACCCGACGGCGACCATGTAGATCGAGGTAAGGCTCGCACCCGTCCCGCCCGCGTTTACCACGTTGGGATCGGCCAGGCTGTTGCGGCGCGAGAAAAGCCCGGCGAATTCGTCAGGCTTTGATTCATCGCCGTAGATCAGGGTTTCCGCCTGGGTCAGGCCCATACCCTTGATAATGGCCACCGCTTCCGACTGCCGGGCGGCGGAAGCGTTGCCGGAATGTTCCAGCATCGTCGCGTCCACCTCCGAATATTCGGCGAGGACGGCGATGCGGTCGTGGACGATCTTGGTCGTGGTCGCGGCTTTTCCCACGCCCTTGTTGTAGATGCGGTGCTCTCCCATCGGCTTGATATTCCGCTGGAGCGTGACGTTGATGGTTCCGTTGTTCGCCTCGTGGGCCGGAACGTCCATCAACATCTCATTGGTGAGCCGCATCAGCTCGATGATATGATACGGCTCCGGAGCGTTGGCACGCTTTACCAGTTCCAGCGCCGTCATCTGATCGGTCATGTTTAATTGCATAAAATATGCTCCTTACGTGTATTTGAATCCCCCGCCCGCAAAAATGGATTTCATTTCTCCGGACGGCGCGTCGCTTTTCGGACTTCCCGATTCCTGCGCCGCCTCTCCCAGGGCGATGAACGCCTTTACAATGGCGGGGTTTCCGGCAAGTCCCGCGTTCATCAACAGGGACTTTATTTCACCGCTTCCCGTACCACGGTTAAAAAACTCGATAGCGCGATCATAATTGTCGCCGTATTCCTTGTGCAGGGCGGCGTCGGTGGCGGCCAGTTCCTTTTCCTGTGCCTGTTGTGTCGCGGCAAACTGCCGGGCTGTTCCTTCTGAAACCGATTTCCACAACGCCGCCGCCTGCCCGTCGGTAAGACGGGCCGCATGGGCCGCGGAAATAAATGTTTCAGATCCCTCCTGTTTGGCCACAGAGTAGTTCTCCGGTTTCTCGGGGTGCCCCAGTTTCCGCCAGAACGCCGAAAGTTCTTCCGGCCCGGCGTCTTTGCCGGGTATGTCTGTTTTCCCCTGAAGCTCGATGTAGCCTTTTACAAGGTCGTCAAGCTTTTCAAGGTTCGCCAGCTTCGCGGCAACATCCGGGTTTTCCCGGTACTCTTTGGAAACCTGCTGTGTCCACGCGGCAAGTTTGGTTTCCTTACCCGATCCGCTCCCCTGCGGATTTCCGCCCAGGTCGCTTCCCGGTTGGGAATCTGCCGGAACCGTTACCGTACTCGTCGGGTTGGCGGGCGGTTCACTCCCGTTACCTCCGGACATTACATCTTGTAAACTCAATTTAATCCTCCCGGTTAATTTCAGATTTGAACTGCTCGTCCAAATCGGCATAGATATTGATATGGGCGATGCCCAAACGATCCTGAATAAAAACCTTGGCGTACTCGTTAAGCGTCCGCTGGCTGTCGGTTTTACAGATGTCAAAAAAACACCAGTCGTTCAACAGCACCCGTAACACTTCCTGGCCTTCGGCGGTAAGAAATATACGCCGGAACAAGCGCTGCAGATCCTTCGGCGTTTTTTTATTTACGCTGCCGCCGTGAAACTGGAACTTCATACCGCGCCGCCTCCGGTCGAGCGGTCAAGCTCGCCCATAGGCGAATCGGGATTAACCGGCTCGTTTAAATTTTTGTAGTTGCGCATAAGCTCCTGCTGCCGCATCATCTCCCGCTCCTGCTGCGCCGCCTGCGCCTGCGCCCGCGCGCGCGCCTGCTGGATGGCCTTTACCTCGTCATCCTCGCGAATAGTGAGTTCGCTCATATCCCCCGAGGCGAATCCTTTTTTTAGAATTTCAGACGCGTTTACATAATCAAAGGCTTCCTGTATGCCGGGCACCGCCTGCGCCATCTGGGCCAGCGCGCCCATAATCTGCAGCCCCTGCATAAGCCCCGACGTCTCGTGCGCTTTTTTCTGCGCCTGCGCCAGTACGCCGATAAAATCGACCTTCATGGCCGTGCGGTTTGTCCGGAGCGCGTAAGGCAGTTCCGGCAGCGCGCCCTGCTTGAATAATATGTCCACCGACCGCTGGACAATTTTATGCAGGGCGCCGTTAAGGTTCGAAACCATGTTTGAAAGCACCGCCGCTTTTTCTCCCTGGAGTTCCACAACGGCGGTCGCCGTCATCTGGTTTAAGTTCATTTTTTGAAGCATTAAGAAAAAATCCACATGGAAGCATTCTTTGATCCGCGTTTCCTGCTCGCTTGTTATTTCAAGCGTGATGGGAAAATTCGCTCCGACATTAACCGGCACGATCATACCCTCGTCGCGCATATAATAATTACGTCCGTCAGGAGTAATTTCTTCGGTGCCCTTCATGCCCATCGGCACGTTAAGCGCGGGCCGGGCGCTTAGCTGCGCGGCGTCAAGCCTGGCCTCCTCGAACTTGTGCAGCAGGTTAATGTCGCTTATCGCGGACATGGCCGGTCCTATCCCGTATTTTTTCCCCATAAGCCGCTTCCACAAAAAAACCGCATAGGGAAAATCGTTATACCCGCCTTCCTGAATAATGTGGCTGTTGTCCGGATCAACATACACGGACGCGTACCGGAACCGGCCGGAAATATTCGCGCCGTTATCGTTTTTTTTGCGGTACACCGCGTGAACAAGACGCATCATTTTTTTTGCGGAATTGTCATCGTCCCATTTTCTGCGGACTTCCTCGGCAAGTTTGTCACGGCCAAAGTAGGAGGCGGCATTCTCCCAGGTCATGTAGAATTCGCGAAACACCGTGGCAACCTCGTCGTACTCGTCAGTATCAAGATATATTTCGCGGGTGTTCATTGTCGCCGTGCGTATTTTTTTATCGGTTAGGTCTTCGTCAATCAGCATAACCCCGTGGCCAAAGGTCGCCGCCGATTCGATAAACGCGGGAATCTGGCTGTACAGATTGCCGTCATTGTACGCCTTGTACAAACGGCCCTCGACCATTTCAAGCCAGTCTTTTACCCCGTACTGGTTTTCAAGCCCCGGATCTTCCAGGCCCAGTTTAAGCCACCGTATATTCGGACTGATTGAGTACCCGCACACACCTGAAACCAGCGTGTCCATGAATGTTGACGGTCGGGACGTGATCCGTCTGGGCATAACATAACGCTTGTCCGCCGGGTCCTCTTCGTTCGTGAACGAAAGAACGGACGAACTTACAAACTGCTGGACCCGCTCCCAGTCAGGGTGAAAATCCTCCCGCTGGGACTTAAGAACGTCCAGAGCCTTTGAGAGGGCCTCCGCTTTATCGCGGCCTTTAAGCCCTGATTTCAAAATCATACGCAGGATTGTTTCACAAGAATTTATTTAATTTAACAACTACAAGTACTTTTTAAAAAATTTGTGCTTTTTTTAGCGTTTTTTCGAGCTTTTTCACCCCTTCCTCGTCCCCGAAGCGCCTGCACAGCGCAAGACAGGCGCGCAGGGTATGTTCTACGAAGCGCGAATCACATACCAGTTCCGCCACCGTTTCCAGATTGCAGATACCCGGACGCGTGTCGTAAACGGCGCACAGGTTATTTTGCAGGTGCTTGCAGGTTCCGTTTCCGGTATCGAAATCCGGCAGGATATGGCCGATGGAACGGCAGCAGTTGCCGCATCGCACACAGGGGAACGCCACGCTAAAAACCGTTATCGCGCAGCGTATCCCGGCGTTTGGGCATAGCTCCCCGCCGCAGCCCCCTGTCGGGATACTTTGCGGTAAGACTCATAACGCCGTAACGCAGCGCGTCCGGCGCGTGATCCTCCATGTCGCTGTCCACGTCCTCCGGCCTGTTCGGGTCGGGCAGAAGCCCCGGAAGCGTACGGATTGTATGGGCGCAGGTTTCAAAGACCTGGAGCATGGGCCGGCCGTATTCATCCTCGGTTTTAAGCAGTTCGTGCAGCTTGTTCCAGCCCGGTATCCGGTCGTTATTGGCTTTCGTACAGCGAAACCCCGCTTTCTGAAAGGCCTCGATCACCGACGGGTGCGAGTCCTGTTTGTTCCAGCAGGACGGATCGGCTACAAGTTCCGTCACCCCTTCGGCGTCCGCCGGGGCTTTCGCTTTGGCCGCGATAAGCTCGGATCCCTCCCTGGTCCCCTTGTTGATTTCCCCCGGCAGACATCCGTAAATCTCCCCGTACTGGACAACCTTGCCGTCCCCGTTCACCGCAAGTTTTAGTAACGCGTACGGTTTTTGATACCCCCAGTCAAAGCTGTAAAACTTATGCCAGGATGTCTGTTCGAGCGCGAAAGGCTTTACCACGTGCTTTTCCCGCCGCCATTCGTCAAACACCTGCCCGGCGAACACATCCCAGTCGCCGTAGCGCAGCGCGCGGTAAATGTGGGACGGCAGATTCTTGAGCCGCCTGGCATAGCCCGGATCGTTTTGCATAAGAATCCGGTTGTCGTCCAGCAGGGAGGGAATAAAACACCGCGTGGTAATATCGCCGTCACTGTTGAATTTATAAATCTTGCCCGGAATAAACCCGTCTACGAACCGGTTTTTGATCCACGCGTGCCCGACGCCCCCGGGGTTCGCCGTTCCCCGGATGTAACAGGGAGCCCCCGCCGGACTGCGGATACGGCTAATCATGTAACGCCACGCAAAATCGGTCTTGTAATTTCCAAGCTCGTCGAACGCGACCCAGGTATACTGGTGCCCCTGGTAGCGGGTAACGTCGTTGTCCCGCTCCAGATAGCCGAAGCGTATCGCGGAGCCGTTGGGAAAAACAAACTGCTTCTCTCCGGCAATCCACGTGCCCCCGATAGGGACATACATTTCCTTCGCGCGCTTAAGCAGTTCCTCCAGCTCCGAATACGTCCGGCGAAAAATAATACCCTTCCAGTCCTTTCCCCACTTGGGCACCATGCCCAAAAAATCCGCAAGAAGAAAATCGCTTTTACCGCCGCCGGCGGCGCCGCCGTAGAGCATTTCAAAAGCCGGGCATTCAAGCGCTTCAGCCTGTTTCTTCTGGGGCTTCCAGAGTATCCGCATCGCACACGTCCTTTTTTTCGCTGACCACCACAATCGGCGGTTCCCAGTTTTCGACCGTCGCCTGTATCGCCTTGACAGGCTCGCCGTCGATCCGGTCAAAAATATATTTTAAAGCGGGAAAATACGCTTTTACCCTGCCCCTGCCAAGAGCCATGTCCAGAAGCTTCTTGGCCAAAAGCTCCTTGTCAACCACGCCCTTGAGCACTTCGGTCAACGCCTCGCCTTTATGCGGCCTGCCTTTGGGATTCCCGCTCACGCCCTTGGTGAACGGACGGCCGACAACGCGCTTCGTGCTGTTTGTCCGCTGTTTCTTCGTGCTGTTTGTCCGCTGTTTTTCAGCAGTCCCCTTCGCCTGTTTTTTTTTCGAAAGGTCCGGCTTTGCCGCTTTTTTCATCATCATCTTTGTCCTTAAGGAGTCCGAACACCCCCTTTCGTACTTGGTACAGAGGATAGCGGAAAGTCAGATTGTCGATAACCTGTGAAATCCTGCTGTTGGGCAGTCCGGTAACCTTCCTGATTTTCGCGTAGTCCAACGGCTCCCGAAGCAGAATATTATGCAAACGCTCGTAATCTATCCGCATATTTCCCCCGTCCTAAAAAACAATGTGCAGCGGCAGCTTTTCGGTGAATTCCCACTGACACGAATCTTCGAGGAACTCAAAAAAACCCCCGCACTCCTGACACCGTAAACGCTCTACGGCGCCCCCGCAACGGGGGCACGTTTCAGGCGGCGAATTCCGGAGCCGTTCCGTTTCCCCGCGCGCCGCTTCCGCTTCCCGCCCTTCCCTCCAGGCGGGGTAGGTTTTGCGGTAGTTCTCCCAGCCGTTCCACAGGGCGGACAGGTAGAGTTTCCGCATCTCCGCCCCGGTTTTCCGGTTCGTCCGGTAACTGTCCCGCAGCTGCTCCGCCACGAACCGGAAATAACTGTCCGGCCCGGAAAGCCACGGCGGGTCCGTGGTGTCCGCCAGATGCGCGGCCAGGTTATCCGGAATAACGAACCCCGCGGCCGCGGATTCGGATTTTATTAAATCAAACGGCGGCGGTGGTTCTTCCGGAACCGGATTTTTACCGCCCGGAGGATCTGGGTGGTCCGATCTACCACCACCGCTCTTTGTATCTCTCTCTCTGGGTAGATCTACTCTATCTACTCTATCTACTCTATCTGTTGTTTTGTAACGCGTTACATCGGCGTTGTAACGCGTTACATCGGCGTTGTAACGCGTTACATCGGCGTTTTCCGGCGTTACATCGGCGTTGTAACGCGTTACATTTTTTTCCCGGTGTTTCTGTACCCGGTCCCGCCCTTTTTCCCGGCCCTCCCGCGTTATCTGATAATCCTCCTGGGTCCGGTCCGTGGTGAGAATTCCCTCCCCGCTGATGTTCACCAGGTCGATGCCCGGGTCCGAAAGAAACGCCAAAAACCGGTCGATCCCCGCCTCGTTCAGCCCCAGAGACCGGGCCAGGGACATCTTGTTGACCTTCTTGGAAACGTCAATCGCCGACCCGCTGGAAGACCCAATACGCTCGTTCAGGGCCCAAAAACGCCCGTACCCCTCGAAGCCCAGCTCCGCGATCAGGGCCTGCATCTTCGGGTGATCCTGGGCGTTAGTGTCGTGTGAAAAAAACTGTAAATCATCCCGCATCCGCGTCTCCCTCCCCCAACATCTTTATTCCTCCGGCTCCTTCTTTT